>DGUL01000006.1:0-77894 GCA_002394665.1 Rickettsiales bacterium UBA4311 | reverse complement strand
GGGGGGGGGGGGAGACAAACCAACAGCGAAGAAGCCAGACGGATATTACTATTTTGAAGGTATAACATTTATTTTAGATGCAAAAGCAGAAGGAAAACCATTCACAGGACAACTTGAAGATTATATGAAATTAGAACAAAACCCTAATTTCATAGGTTTTAAGTATAATGGTGTTGATTTTGAATGTTATGTTAAAGGTGTTTTACAAAAAGGTGAAGTTGAACTAAAAGACAAAGATTATTACAAAAATAAGTATTTTAACACAAAAATCAACAATGAGAACATAGTAAGTGAAAGTGCAAAGAAATTGGCAAATTTATTTAGAAATTCAAACATTGATAAACAAATGAATGTTCCATTTATTGGAGCAGTAATGTTGTGTTTAAGATTTCAAAAAGATATAGACACAACAAGCACACAAACGATATTGAATTCAGTTAAAATTGGTTTGAATTCAATAATTGCTGATAATCAAAATATCAATAGAAAAACAAAAAGAGAATTCTTAAAGAAAACATTAGAAGACGACACTTTAAAGAAAGCAAAAACAGAAGATTTATTTACAATTTTACAAGAAATATCAACAATTTATAACTTTATCAATATATCATCAAAAGATATAAAAGGACACGATATAATGAATAACTTTTTAAAGATTTTTAGAAAATGGAACTCCGCTGATGCAAAAGAAAAAGGAGAAGTTTTTACACCAGACCATATTGCTAATTTAATGTATAAAATAGCAGAATGTAGCAAAGATAATACAATACTTGACCCAACTTGCGGAAGTGGAACATTTCTTGTAAATGCAATGATGAATATGTTATCTGAAACAGACAATCACGAAGAACAAAAGAACATAAAAGAAAACCAATTATTAGGAATTGAAATAAATGCTTTTAATTCAACATTGGCGGGAATGAATATGATGTTGCACGGAGATGGTGCTTCAAATATCTATTTTGATAATTGTTTTACAAAAATAAAAGAGCTGAAAAATTGTTATGATAGAGTTTTAATGAACCCACCTTTTTCAGTTAGAGATAAGGAATTAAAATTTGTGCTTGTATCGTTGGAAAACATAAAAGAAAGTGGAATACTTGCTGTTATCTTGCCTAAAACTTGTGAAAAAGGAACAGAAAAAGAAAACATAAACTTTCTAAAAAAGATATTTGAAATAGCGAAATTAAAAGCAGTTGTTAGTTTGCCAAACGAGTTATTTTGTCCTAATGCTGGGGTTTCAACTTGTATTCTTGTTTTACAAAAGACACAACAAGGACATTCTGGAAAAACACTATTAGTAAATTGCAATGATGATGGGTTTATCTTACAAAAAGAGCAAGCCAGCAGAACTGATAAATTTGATAAATGGAAAGATATTGAAGCTAACATATTAAAAGCATTTCAAGGAGAATATGACGAATTTACTGCTATTGAAAAGGAATTAAAGTATACTGATGAGTTATTATTTGAAGCATATAGTAGCCATAGAAATTTAAATGTTGATAGAATTACATTTGAAAGATATTTGAGGGAAAACATTTCAGCAAAAATGTTATGTGGAATTTACAATACAACCAATATTGAAAATGTTGAATTAAATGATGCAAAATATGGATTATTTAGTATCAGCAATTTACTGGTTAAAGTTGAAAAAGGAAATACAAAATCAATAGACAGAAAACTTGAAAATAAATATGATTTGAACGGATTGCCATTGATAATTGCCAAGAAAGACAACAATGGAATTGGCGGAATGACAACAAACTACAATAAAAGCTATAATGATAAAATAGTAATAATCTGTGGTGGTGATGGAGGTGGAGGAAAAACTTATTATTGTGATTTTGATTTCTGTGCCACTGGTTTTGTAATGATTTGTGATTTACAAGAACAATATAAAAACATAGATAAATATGCAAAGTTTTATTTAAGTGTTGTAATCAGTGAACGACTTCACAAGACAATAGGGCACGGAAGAACAATAAGTGAAATTCCAAATATCAATATACAATTACCCATAAATAAGAACAACAAAATCGATTTTGATTATATGAGTAATTATGTTAAGAATTTAGAGTTTAGTGAGTTGTTTTAATCATTATAAATTCACAATTCTCTCAAAACAAACCCTCTTATTCTTAACATCAATATTTCTGTAATAACAAGAATTATTTAATAATGCTGTAAATATGTCTATATTATCTTTAATATTCTTAAAATATTCAATATAATAATCCAAATACTTTGTTGCTACTCCATTAAATCTTATCATAAATTTCTTTAACATTGAATGAAAGTTGTTGATGTTGTTTAGATGATAAACCTTATTTTCTGGCTTACCAAACTTTAATGACTTCAATTTAATATCGTGTAAATTTCTATAAGTTCTATTTCCGTCTGTTATCAATATGCTGTCTTTTACAATATGTCTTTGTAAAAGTATAACATCATCTTTCTCTAAACCTCCAAATCCTACTGGTTTTGTAAATGATGCTTTATTTCTATCTATTGCTGTTAATACACAAACCTTACTTCTTTTATTTCCAACATAACTACTAAAACCTCTTTTTCTTGGTTTTCTTGTCATTTTTCTACTTCCTTTTTGACTTTCCTCAAAAAATGTCTCATCTGCCTCAATAATACCTCCTAATTTATCATTATCGTCTTTTTTAGTTAAAACTTTTAATATTTTGTGTCTCCAATAGAAAGCAGTAGGTAATGAAATTTTATTGTTTAATTTTTCAACTATTTTACGAAGTGCTAAACCTTGACTAAATAATTCAATGTATTCTTGCCACAATTCTATTGATTTATGTGTTTGAAAGAAAATTGTATTTGTTCTTATGCTATAATTCTTTTTACAAGCATTACATCTAAATTGCTGTGCTTTGCCAGTAAAACCATTTTTACATATTTTATTACTACCACAATGCGGACAATGATGATTGTTTGATAACTGATTTGAATATTCATTATCTTTTGATTTATTATTTTCTATATTACACAATCTTATCAATTCTAATCTTTGCTCGTTAGACATATTTTTTAATAGTTCTCTAATTTCATCTATACTTGGCATATAATTTATATTGATTTTATAACATATGAATTATAAAAGTCAAGTAAAAAGTTTAACATAGCAAGTTTCTGTCATTGATTGTTTTTTTTTTGTTTTTTTTGATGTATATTACTTGAGTGGGTTCTATTTTTAATAGAAATAAATTTTATCTTTCGGCTCTTGCTATTGGTTTATTAGTGGCGGGAGGTTTGTTATTTGGGTTGATTGTCACAATTGTGGCAATTAATCTTTATCTGGATCACGAATACGGTTATTATAAAGGTGAAAAGAAAGATGGCAAACCAAACGGAAAAGGTACCCTTTACTTTGGCAAGGAAAGTTCTATTGAAAAAATAGAATGCGATACTTTTAAAGATGGTCAAATAGACGGAGTTGCAAAAGTGTTTACGAGAGACGGGAATAATAGTAAAGTTGAAGAATACAAGTTTATGCGTGATTATCTTCTTAAAGATATAAAAGCAAAACCAAATGTTGCACATTTTGTTATTAACGAAGCTATAGAAGGTCCCGGTGATGTTGCGGCTAAATTCGGCTATCAGGATAAGTATGGAGTTTTTAGGACTTATGCATTGCTAAACGGTAAAGTATCTTTAGATAATTTTATTAAAACAATTCGCCGTAATGATGATATTGATGTTATAAAAATCGGTCTTTTAAATCACGGGGGAGAAAAAGGCAATATATATGATACGCATGGGTCTGATTTTAGAAACATCCTTGATCGGTTGTGTTATGAATTTAAAGATACCAATAAAAAGATATATATCGTTAATAACGCTTGTTTTGGTGCGGAAAATTTTGAGAACGATCCGGAATATAGATCTTTAAAAGAGATCGTATGTGATATCAGTAAAAAATATGGAAATAAAATTGTTTTAGCACAGCATAAAGACAAGGATACGCCACATATGGTTTTACCTACTTATGACAACAAGACAAAACACTACGGAGTGAAACATTTTCATTTGAAGTATTGCCTAATAGATTGCGGTAAGGAGACAAAAAAATTATCAAAAGAAGAGAAAAACAACATTTTATATTGGAGGTAGCTTTATGATTTTTTATAAGCCCTATAAGCTTTATGCATTTGTTGGTTTAAAAAAGTATTGTAAATTAAAAATTGAGGACCCCAATAATCTTGGGTTTTTGTGTCTAATTTAATTCCATATGTAATAGAGCAAACTTCAAAAGGGGAGAGAAGTTATGACATTTATTCAAGACTTTTGAAGGATAGGATTATATTTTTGTCAACGGAGTTTGAAGACAATATGGCATCGTTAATTGTGGCGCAATTGTTATTTTTGGAAAGTGAAGACCCGGATAAAGACATTTATCTTTATATCAATTCACCGGGTGGCGTAGTCACATCAGCTATGTCGATTTATGATACGATGCAGTTTATAAAGCCTGATGTTGTAACGATTTGTATGGGACAAGCCTGTTCGGCTGGTTCGTTGATTTTGATGGCAGGAGCTAGAAATAAAAGATTTTGTCTTCCAAACGCAAGAGTCATGATACACCAGCCAAGTGGCGGATTTAAAGGTCAGGCAACGGATATTGAAATACACGCGAGGGAAATGCAGGCAACAAAACAAAAGTTGAATGAGATTTATGCAAAACATACTGGTAACTCCATTGAGGTTATAAGGGAAAATATGGAAAGAGACAATTTTATGTCAGCACAGCAGGCGAAAGATTTTCATCTTGTAGATCACGTCGTTGCAAGCAGAGAAGATATAGTGCAATTTTTGCCAAAAGATCAGGATGAAGATTGATAGATAGAGTATAGTTTGGGTTATACTTTTTAGCTGTTGTTTCTGTCGTTTTTTCTATCTGTCTACTTCGTTTGTTTTTTTTCATTTTTGCCTTTTGTCTTTTGTGCTCGTTGCCGTTGCATTGCTTTATAAGCGTTCTTTGCTTTGAGTTGTTGTTTGTTGTTGATTTTTTTCTTCTTCTTCGTTGTTGTCTTCCATTTCGCTATACATTATTGTGCCGTATTTTCTCTTTATTCTTATGACGATAGCGAGTCCAAGTGCTGTGGTTGCAAAACCGACAACAATAGCTGTAAGCATTAAAACTTGCGGAACTGGGTCAATATAATTTGAATATACGCTTCCGCTGTAAAATGGTGTAATTACCGACACATTCCAAACAGAAACGATGTAATACACGATAACCATTGACTGCATCAGTGATGAGAAAATAAGTTTTTTAAAAATGTTTTGCTCAATAATTACGTTATAAAGTGCAAAGATAAATAAACCAATAATTAAGTAAATCGGCAAACTCACAACAGAAAAAATAAAAGTATTTTTAATAATCAATTTAAAAAAATCTTGAAATATATTTTATAAATTTAATTCTTCTATGGGTTTGTTTTGATATGATTGATATAAATTGGATTGTAGAACATAAGGACAAATTTCTCCAAGCAATGGAAAAGAGAAATATAACGGATTTTAATATTGATGAAATATTGGAGCTTCACAAGAAAAATAGAGATGCAATGTTGAAATTTGAAACCTTGGCGAGTGAAAAAAATAAACTTGCAAAAGAAGTTGGGGCGTTAGCTCAACAAGGCAAAACAAGAGAGGAACTCGCAGAATATGTTGAGAAGGGTAAAAAAATTAGCGAAGAATTAGCAAGTTTGAATGTAGATCAGCAGAGTTTGCAAAGTGAATTATTTAAGAAGCTTGCTGTAATTCCAAATATGGTTTTGGCAGATGTTCCATTTGGACAGGATGATGGCGAAAATCTTGAAGTAAAGAAAGTCGGCACAAAACCACAATTTGATTTTACTCCCTTGGAACATTCTCAACTTGGTGTAAATACCGGAACATTGGATTTTGAAACCGCGACAGAGATGTCTGGCAGTAGGTTCGTTGTAATGAAAAAAGAATGTGCAAAGCTTGAAAGAAAACTGCGGGAGTTTATGGTTGGGATTTGCGAGGAATATGGTTTTGATGAGCTGTTTATTCCTTTTATGGTGAATAAACATTCTGCTTATAATGCAGGACAATTACCAAAATTTGAGGAGGATATTTATAAAACAACCGACGGAATGTATTTAATACCAACGGCAGAGACGGCTTTGGTAAATATGTATGCCGATAAGATATTAAAAGAAGAACAGTTGCCTATAAGGATGTGTGCTTATAGTCCTTGTTTTAGGAGCGAGGCTGGGAGTGCCGGAAAAGATACGACTGGAATGATAAGACAGCATCAGTTTACAAAGGTTGAGATTGTTTCAATTGTTAGACCAGAAGATGGAGAAACAGAGCATCAAAGAATGCTTGAGTGTGCGGAGACAATTTTACAACGTTTAGGGCTTGCTTATCGTGTTGTTGTCCTCTGCGGTGGGGATATTGGTTTTTGTTCCGCAAAGACTTATGATATTGAGGTTTGGCTACCTGGACAAAACAAGTATCGTGAAATATGTAGCTGTTCTAATACGACCAATTTTCAGTCTCGTCGTGCGAAGATAAGATTTGAAAACAAAGAGGGCAAAAAGGAGTTTCCGTATATGTTAAACTCTTCGGCATTGGCAATTGGTAGGACAATTGTGGCTTTAATGGAAAATTATCAAACAAAAGATGGCAAAGTTGATTTTGATAAGATTTTTTCACTTTTGGGTTAATAGTTAAGATACTATTTACTGATTTTTTGTTGATTTTTTTCTTTTTCTATTTTTTTTGACAAAGCTTTAGGTTTTGATAAAATAGATTGCTGTTTTATATGTCTGAGGAAAAAAACCAAAGCGAACAAACGAATAAAGTCAGTGCTGAAAGCGGTTTGTCTTCAAAATATTTGGGGTTTTCAAAAAAAATTCGTAACAATAGTGGTTTGTTTGCCAGTAATCCTTATGAGTTGGAAAACAAAGATGTAAAAAATATCTATACAGTTAAGAAGGAGAGTCGGCGTGGTTTTGGTATTTAATGTAATAAAGTTTATGCATCAATATTCAAATTTAAATGTTTAAGCTTTTCAAACTTGCCTCTCGCAGGTCTTCTGTTCCCTAAAATTGCTGTTTTTGTTTCTATTTTACTTTCTTCTTTCTTTGTCTTGTCTTTTTTGCCCTTATTTCATCACTCTTTTTAAATATTTTCCAGTGATGCTATTCGGATTTTCCGCAACTTCTTGTGGTGTGCCTTCTGCGACAATATACCCTCCAAGTTCTCCGCCAACAGGCCCGATATCAATAACGTGGTCAGCGGTTTTAATTACGTCAAGGTTGTGTTCTATCACAAGAACCGTGTTGCCGTAATCCACAAGTGTATTTAAGACTTCCAGCAGTTGTTTTATATCGCAACTATGTAGTCCCGTTGTGGGTTCGTCAAGTATATATAAAGTGTTTCCGGTTGCTTTTCTTGAAAGTTCTTTGGCAAGGTGAATTCGTTGAGCCTCGCCGCCGGAAAGTGTCGTTGCCCTTTGTCCAAGTTTTAAATAGTCAAGCCCAACGTTGTAAAGTGTTTTGAGCTTTTCGCTTATTATAATTTCATCTTTGAAAACATCCATTGCTTCGCGGACAGAAAGGTTTAAAACCTCATCAATTGCAAGGCCTTTGTATTTGATTTCAAGTGTTTCTTGATTATATCTCCTTCCGTTGCAAGCAGGACAAACTACATATGTATCTGGTAATAGTTGCATTTCTATTTTTGTCATTCCGTCGCCTTGACAATTTTCACATCTTCCACCGCTTACATTCGTTGAAAATCTTCCTGATTTGTAGCCACGGATTATTGATTCTGGCAACGCTGTGTATAGATCTCTTATCAATGTAAAAATTCCGGTGTATGTCGCAGGATTTGAGCGAGGCGTTCTGCCGATTTGATCTTGGTCTATTTTTATGACTTTATCAATGTTCTCAAGACCTTTTAATTCTTTGAATTTTCCCGGCTTTGTTTTTGCTCTATGTTTTTGTTGTGCGATTGCAGTATATAAAGTATCAAGTATTAAAGTTGACTTTCCTCCGCCGGACACGCCAGACACAGCAATAAACTTGCCGAGTGGAAGTTTTAAATTTACATTTTTTAAATTATTTTCACAACAGCCGGTTATTTCAATGAACTCTCTATTTCCATATTTTCTATGTGCTTTCGGCGTTGGTATAGAAGTCGCTCCGGAGAGAAATAAACCGGTCATTCCTTTCTTTCGTTCGGCCACTTCGTTAGGCATTCCGCAATCAATTACTTCTCCGCCGTATTTTCCAGCCCCCGGGCCAATATCAACTAAGTAGTCAGCATTTTTAATCGTTTCTTCGTCGTGCTCTATAACTATAACAGAATTGCCGTGATCTCTCAATGTTTTGAGCGTCGCAATGAGTTTGTCGTTGTCCGATTGGTGTAATCCAATGGACGGCTCATCAAGCACGTAAGTTATATCGCAAAGGCTTGTGCCAATTTGTGTTGCAAGTCTAATTCTTTGAGCTTCTCCGCCGGATAATGTATTTGCCGAACGAGAAAGAGTTAGATAGCCAAGCCCTATGTCAATGAGATATGTGATTTTTATAACTGCTTCTTTTATTATTTGCTCAACAATTTTTGCTTCGTCTTGTTCAAGATTTTTTGGTAATTCTTCCAGCCATTTTTTGACGTCAGTGAGAGACATATCGCAAACGTCGCCGATGTTTTTGTTATTTATTTTTATTTGTAGGATTTCTTTTTTCAATCTATGTCCGTTGCAAACGTGGCATTTTGTTAGGTTTTGGTATTTTTCAAGTTGCATTAAAAGTGTTTCGTCATCGCAATTTTCCAATTTTGCCTTCATTTCGTTAATTACCCCAATGAATGGAACTTTCCTTTTTATTGTTCGCATACTTTCTTCGTAGGTTATTTCCACTTCTTCGTCTTTTCCACCATACATTAACAACTTTTTAATCTTTTCAGGTAAATCTTTATAAGGTTCTTCAAGCGAAAAGCCGTATTTTTCTGATAATGCTACAAGAACTTTGTTTTTGTACTTTGGATTGTCGTAATTCCAAGGCTCTATTGCACCTTTTGATAATGATAGCATCTCATCTGGAACAATTAAATCTTCTTTAAAAAAAACTTCTGTTCCAAGTCCGTGGCAAGAAGGACAAGTACCGAAAGGTAGATTAAAGGAAAACATCTTCGGTTCCGTGCTTTCAAGCGTAAAAGAACTTTCTGGATCTGTATATTTTGTAGAAAAGTAGAAATAATCTCCAACATTTAGGGCTATATTTTTATTCAAAGTAAAAGATGTTTGTCCTTCTGGAAACTCAACAATATTCAATATAATTGTATCTTCCGTTATTTCCAAACATTTTTCAACAGCATCTTTTATTCTTGTTCCAATGTTTTGCTTTATAATTATGCGTTCAAGAATTACATCAATCGTATGTTCTTTTGTTTCGTCTAATTGCGGAATTTCTTCGGTAAGCGGATAAAACTTTTTATCTATTCTTACCTTTTCGTGTTTTTGTTTCTGTAATCTTATGAGTTCGCTTGTCAAAGTGCCTTTTTTATTTCTTATTATTGGAGCTAATATGCGAATTTTTGTGCCCAATGGTAGTGTTGAAATTAGTGAAACAATCTCCGGTTTTGTATATTTAAAAAGCTGTTTTTCTGTCGTTGGAGAAAAAACTTTGCCAACTTTTGAAAACATTACACGGATGGTGTCATAAATTTCTGTAATTGTTCCAACGGTTGAGCGTGGGTTTTTTGATGTAGTTTTTTGGTCTATTGCAATCGCTGGTGTAAGCCCTTTTATACTTTCAACGTTTGGTTTTTTCTGAACTCCAATAATCATTTGGGCATAGCTTGAAAGGTTGCCAATATATCGTCTTTGTCCTTCTGCGTAAATTGTATCAAAAGCAAGCGACGATTTTCCGCTTCCACTTGGTCCTGTTATTACAACAAATTTATGTTTTGGTATGTCTATATTTACATTTTTTAAATTGTTTTCATTGCAACCACGAACAGATATGAAATTGTTTAAATCGTTGTTTAAATTATCATCAATCTTTGCCATACGGAAAAGAATTACATGAAGATAAAGTTGAAATATAATTGTAAAGAAGCAAAAAGATGTTTTTTTTGTTTTTAATTCTAATTTTCTGCTTTTATGTGCTTTAATATTCTTTTTACAACACTATTTGCATTATCAAGATGTTCGCCTTGTGAAATACACGCTAAATCGTTTATCAACAACACCAAATCCTTTCCTTCTTCGCTATTTTCGTCTTGTTGCAACAACTCATCTGCTTTTTTTACGAGGTCGTGATTTTTGTTTATTTCAAGAATTTTCAACGACCTCCTTTTTAGTTGTTTTTGCGTGATTAAATAATCTTCCATTCTGCTATCCATTGAGCCCGGTGCCATTGACAAACAACTTGGGCTGTCAAGCAACTTTGTAGCAATTTTGACATTTGCGACCTTTCCTGTTAAAACTTTCGTAAATCTATCAATCATCGCCTTTTCTTCTTCTGTATTACCTGTATTCTTTTTTGCCTTTTCTTCATCAGTTAGCGTAATATCATCAATATTCACATCAGCACGAGTAATTGATTTCAAGTTTTTGCCTTTATGGTCAAAAATTACATTTGTCCAAAAACTATCTACAACATCTGTAAATAATATAACTTCTATATCATTTTTGATAAATGCTTCTATTTCCGGAGAGTTCATCATCTCTTCAATGTGTTCGCCGATGAAGAAGTAAATATCCTTTTGGTTTTCCTTCATTCCTTTTATGTAGTCGTCAAAACTTATCAATTTATCTTTTGATTTGCTGGTATAAAACCTCGTCATTTGCATTAAACTTTCGCGATCTGCTATACTTTCGCATAAACCTTCTTTTAATACAGGGCCAAAGTTTTTCCAAAACTCATCATATTGTTCCGGTTCGTTTTCTGCCTTTTCTTTTAATTCAGTAAATATTCTTTTAACCAAATTATCTTTAATTTTTGAGAGAATTTTATTATCTTGCAACGTCTCACGGCTCATATTTAATGGCAAGTCATTGCTGTCAACTACGCCATAGACAAAACGGAGATAGTGCGGTATTAAATCTATATTTTTTTCACTTATGAAAACGTGACGGACATACAACTTTATTCTCGTTAGCATATCCGGATGGTATAAATCAAATGGTTTTGTGCTTGGAATGAAAAGCAAATTTGTGTATTCTAAATTTCCTTCAACTTTGTTGTGTATTGTCATAAATGGTTTGCTTGGCATATGACACATTGAGTGATAAAAGTTCTCATATTGTTCTTCTGTTATGCTACTTTTTGGACGCATCCAAAGGGCTTTTTCACTATTGATTTGTGTAATTACATCATCTTCTCCGCGAAATTCAATAGGAAATGAAATGTGGTTTGAATATGTTTTGATTATGTTTTCAATCTTAAAAGAATTCAAAAACTCTTCTTTGTTTTCATCGTTTATAAAAACTCTAACTTCTGTTCCGTAGTCAATATCGTCGTCTTCTTTTGTTGTAAAACCACTTTGTCCATCAGAAGTCCAAAGCCAACCTTTTGCATCCTTTTCGCCACGTCTTTTGGTTCTAATCTCTACCCAATTGGAAACCATGTAACTTGAATAGAAGCCGACACCGAATTGACCTATAAGTTCGCTTGCGGTAGCCTTATCATTTTCAACTTCTTTTAGGAAGTCTTCCGTTCCACTTTTTGCGATAGTCCCCAAGTGATTAACGAGTTCTTCTTTATTCATTCCAATTCCGTTATCTTTTATTGAAATGTATCCTTCGTTTTTGTGTAAAGCTATCTCAATTTTTGGTTGCAAATCTGTTTCTCCTTCGCATCCGCCGGTAGCTATTAAATATCTCGCTTTTTCGCAGGCATCACTTGCATTTGAAATTAACTCACGAATAAATATCTCCTTGTTTGTATAAATGGAGTGAATGACAAGCTTTAAAACCTTTGAAACATCAGCATTAAATTTGTGAAGTGGCATAAACAATCCTGACGTAGTAAGTAATGTATTTTATTTTTTTTCAATGGCTTTGTTATTTTTTTTGATATTCTTTTTTTTTTGATATTCTTGTAGCGTGTTTTTTATGCAAAGCAATAAAAATAATTTAAACGAGACGTTTAATAATTTTTTACGATATCAAGGAAAAATAATCGCGATACCTGAACGGCAAGCAAGGGAAATATTCGGCGACAATGTTGGTGAAGATTTTATTGGAATCATTGAAAATCAAAAATGCGTTGCCATTCAACCTGAGGCAGAAGAATACACAGATACCAATGATGGTCACAACAAAGTTCGTTTAGGAAGAATTATAATGTTCTCTAAACAGGCACTGCATGATAAGCCTGCTGAAAAAATCTATATCTATGATTGTGTTAATAAAACTATCGCAAGAGAAGGAAAAGTAGTTGACACAACAAGGAAACAAAAAGAACACAAAGACACATTGTGCATTGCAATGTGCGGAACAAAAGAGCTTGCCAGTGTGTTTGAAAAACGCATTGGGAATTATTCAGACGGCTCTATTATTATAAATGAACAAGAAGACAAAAAGAGTTTTTGTGAGAAATGCGAAAATTGTCTTTCAGAGGAAAACATTAAAAAAAATCCAATAATAAAGGTAGTTTGCTTTTTCGACGGAGCAGAAATGAAGAATCATGGTGAGAATTATTTTATGGCTGACTGGAAAAAATTGGGAGTTTTCTTTAATAGAATGTTGCAATTAGCAAGCGATTCGACAAAACCGTTGAAAGGAAAGAATTTGATATTCGAAAATCTTGCTTGCTTTCAAGCTGATAAAATATCATTTAAAAATTACAACAACAGTACAACGACGAAAACACTTTCCAAGATAATCGAAGCAATTGCAAAGAAAGGAGAATGTAAAGTTTCTTTCACGAAAAATAAGCATAAAAATACAACACACGCAATAACAGAAATGCCTACATTCAATCAAGCGATATACCACGTCTCTAACGATTATAGCGTTTTTGATGCGACGCAACCAAACCCAGAATGGAGGCAAGTAAATCAATATGAAAAGAACAATTTTATTGGTGGAAGCTTCGCCGGATACGGATGGGATGGCAAAGTGATGCACAAAGGAGAAGCGAAAATCAATACTGAAAGCGAAAAAGATAAAAGCAACGGTAAAGGTGCTGAATAGTTGTGTAATAAAATAAATAAAATGAGTCTTGAGTTGAAGGTCGCGATTTTATGATTTTCAACCCATTATCCAAGTGATCAAAAAGTTAAACATCAAAATAAAAACACAAGACACAACAACGGTTGATATTGTGGTTTTTTTTACACCAACGGCCCCTTCTTTTGTTTTGTTGCCCTCATAGCAGGCAATTAAAGATATTAGCCCACCAAAACAAGCACCTTTTACGATACTCATAAGGTAATCAGGAAATTCGAAGCCGTCGTAGATTAGATGCCAAAATTGTAAGTCTGTAAAGCCATACATTGCAGTAGAGACAAAATAACTCCCGACGATACCAGTGATTACACCTATCGTTGTTAACAATGGTTGGGCTATAAGCATAGATATTATGCGAGGTAAAAACAAGAAGCGATATTTGTTTATTGACATACTTGTAAGAACATCAATTTGATTGTTAGTTTTCATGCTACCGATTTCAGCAGACATGGAGGATCCGACGCGTGCAACGACCATTAAACCGCAGAGAACTGGAGCAAGTTCTTTCATCAATGCAACGAGCACGACATAAGGAATGCTATCTTCAATGCCAAACATCTTTAGGCTTGTAAAGAGTTGCAGAGCAAGAACAGCACCAGTAAAAAAGCCGGTAAGGCCAACAACAGGAATTGAGCAAAAACCATTTATGTATAGTGAGCTTAAAAAGTTGCGGAAAAAAAATTGCTTGCTGATGGCCGATGATAGTAGTTTCCAAATAAAAATAGAAAATTTTCCAAGTGTGGCATTAAACTTTATAAAGCCGTCTCCAATCATCGCAAGGCAATCATATAAAAAGCCCAGTATACCAATTTTTTTTACAGTCTTTATAACTTTTTCCACGCCTCACATTTGCAAATAAAACAAATTAAAATCAAGAAAAACAAGAAAAATAAAAAAAGCTTGCAAAATAATTCAATCTTGTTGCATTAAGGTGGTTTTATAGTTGTTTTATGTCTATGCTTAGGAAAAAAGCAGATAAAAAATCACAATCTAATAATGTTTTGGATACGAAAGCATTTGTTCAAAAGTCTGTGTTAAAAGTTGAATTTAGTGATGTAAATAAAGCAGAACTCGTTGCGTATTTTGTTGACGAAAGTGGTTTAAAAAAAGCGTTAAAAAGCAAGTTCGGTGAGAGCTTGAAAGCAGAAGTTGATTTAAATGATTTTGAAGTAAAAAATGGCAAAGTTGCGAATTTGGGTTTTGTAAAAGGTCAAAAAGTTATTTTTGTTGGAATGGGTGATGGCAAAGACAGCAAAGATAAAGAGGACGGCAAAAAAAGCCGAAAGGAAGATGGTAAGAATATCGTTCTTGCCGTTCAAAAAGCAGGGGCAAAAGTTGCTGACTATGTAATTTGCGGTAAAAAGATATCCGTCGCTCTTTCCAATGAGTATTGCGATATCGAAGATAAATTACTTGTTGAAGCATATTTTGGTTTTAATCAGAGGATTTATCGTTTTAGCAAGTATTTAACAGATAATGAGAAAATTAAAAAATTGCCATCTGTTTCTTCTGTTGTTTTGTGCGGTAAGAAAAAAGTTGATGTCAAAAAGAATGTGGAAATTAAAGATTTGATTGAAAAAAGGCAAAATCAGCTTGAAGGAATTTTTTATGCAAGAAGTTTTGGCAATGAGCCGTCAAATATTCTTTATCCTGAAAGTTTTGCGAATGAAGTAAAAAAAGCTTTCGCTGGTGTTAAAAATACAAAAGTTAAAGTTTTGGAAAAAAAAGAACTTGAAAAACTCGGGATGAATATGTTGCTTGGTGTTGCACAAGGAAGTGTTAAAGAGCCAAAAGTTGTAGTTGTTGAATATAATGGCAATTCAAAGAAAAAAGGCTATGATTTAGCCTTGATAGGTAAGGGAGTTTGCTTTGATAGCGGAGGATTGTGCTTAAAACCATCTCAATATATGGATGGAATGAAGGGTGATATGCTTGGAGCGGCTACGATTTTGTCAAGTGCTTTGGCTATTGCAAAAAATGGCGAAAAATTAAACCTTGTTGCTGTCGCAGGATTGGTTGAAAATATGCCAGATGGTAATGCTCAAAAAGTTGGAGATATTGTAAAATCAATGTCTGGAAAAAGTGTTGAAATTATAGATACAGATGCAGAAGGGCGATTGGTTTTGGGTGATATTTTATATTACGCACAATTAAATTATAAGCCTGAATATATGATTGATATGGCAACTTTGACTGGTGCGATTATGGTTGCATTGGGACTTGAACGTGCTGGGGTATTTACCAACAATGAAGAGCTTGGAAAAAAGCTTGTTGCAAGTGGCGAAAAGACAGGCGATAAGTGTTGGGTTATGCCAATGGGTGAGGAATATAGCGACGCTATGAAATCACAAATTGCTGATTTAAGAAATTTAAGTTCCGTCCGTTATGCCGGCAGTGCAACAGCGGCGGCATTTTTGGAAAATTTCATTGATGACAACAAAAACTGGGCTCATATTGACATTGCAGGCGTAGATAATGCGACAAAAAATAATGCATTTGGCGTCGCGGATTTTGCAAGTGGTTTTGGAGTGAAGCTCATCAGCGATTTTGTTGAAGAGAATATTGCAAAGAAATAGAAGAAGTGGTTTTATTGGTTTTCTTTTTTTCTTGTTCGCTTTCGGCTATCGTTTTTAGTGGAAGCGTTTGTAGATTGTTTTGAAAGCACGAAAGCTTGGCTTTCGCGTCTGTTTGCAAGATTTGCATTTTTGGGTTTTCTTTATCTTTTTTTTTTATTAGGTGTCCATCATTCGCAGTCTGCATTGTTTTAAAATGTTCTTTTTGTAAGTGTTTAGAACTGCTTTAATTTGTTTTTTGTTTTCGCTGTTTTTATTGCTTTTGTCTTTCCTGTTTTGTTTTCATTTTTTTTTTGTTGTTTATAGGTGGTCTTCTATCTATTATTTCTATGGTGCCCTCGGTGGGACTTGAACCCACACATCCTCGCGAATAGCAGATTTTGAGTCTGCCGTGTCTGCCAATTCCACCACAAGGGCGATGTTAAAGGAGAAAAATAACAATTTTATTGTCAATTAAAATCATAATTTACTTTTTGAAGTAAAAAGCTTGAATTTAAAAAAATAAAAAAGAACTTTGTCCATAAAGTTGGTCCGTTCGTCTAACGGTTAGGACATCAGATTCTCATTCTGACAATAGGGGTTCGATTCCCCTACGGACTACCATAGGGGTTATAGCTCAATTGGTAGAGCACCTGTATCGCATGCAGGGGGTTGTGGGTTCAAGTCCCATTGACTCCACCAGAGTGCTTGGAATTTAAGAGTGCTCTTTTGTGGAAAGTTCCTAAAATTTTGTTTTTTTAGCAGAGTTAGTGTGTATAAACTAGTAGGAAAACTGTTTGTCAAGCTTCCTGGTATTCTTTTTACTTAGCGAGCTTGCTTTTTCCATCGCCTTTTTCTTTAAGCGATTTTATGAATTCTTCAGATATAACCGGTTTAATTTTTGCGTATCCAAATCCGTATCCGTATTTATCATATATTTCTTGTTGATGAGGTATTATCTCTTTTTTAAAATTTTCTATATCTTGATCTGTTAGTTCTTTTGTGCTATTTTCTGTTTTTATTTGTTCTATTGGTTCTTTTACGCTTTGGTCTAGTTGTTGTTTCGTTTTGTTTTGTTTTTTTTTCTTTTTTTTATTTTTTTTATTTTTTTTATGTTTCTTTTGTTCGTCTTTATCATCTTGAATGATTTTAAGCAGATCGTCGTTGTTTATTTTAAATTGATTTAGATTGTCAATTCTTTCGGCTATACCTATTTTTACTTCGAACCTCAGATTGTTGGCATTTGATTTTTGTTGATAGCAAGTTTTACTTTCGTTAAGTTCAATATATTGATCGAAAACATGTTTTCCGTAGTCTGCAATTGGATTATTTTCCTTTTTAAGGAGTTGTCTATCTTTTATTTCATTTAATTCACCAGCTCTCCTATATATTTCCGCCTGAACATCAAGCTTCAGTTTTGGTAAAGCATCTGTCATGACTTCGTAGCCTTGAATATTACCAATTATATATGCATCTACATCGCGATAACCGTACGATATTGGTTTATAATTTTGGGCTTTTACCCTATTTACTCCTTCCATCCAAAGTTGATTTGTTTCCGCAAAACTCAATGTCGTTTTTTTGTTATTCATATAATTGATAGTTGAGTTCTATTAAAAAAAATCAAAATTTCAAATTTTTAAATATTTTTATAAATTGATTATAAAAATAACAATATAATTGTTTGGTTGTTATGTTTGACGATTTGGAAAAAATTTTGGCTGATGCAAAGGCAAAAATTGGCGAATGCGGAGATTTAAATGCACTGCTCCACGATGTAAAATCATCAGTTCTTGGAAAAAATAGTGAATTGACGAAAATTTTTGGCAAGATGAAAGATTTATCGCAAGAGGCAAAAAAGCAATTAGGAGCGGAAATAAACGAGGCAAAAGAGAAACTTGAAAATGCATTCAAACAAAAACGGGAAGAATTAGAAAACAAAATGTTGGAGTTGAAACTGCAAGCGGATGCACTTGACGGAACTTTGCCTTGTAGAAATGAACGCGAAGGGAGTTTGCATTTGATCACAAAAACAGAGCAAGAACTTTGCAGAATATTCACAAAATACGGGTTCTCTTTCGCAGAAGGCTTTGAAATTGAAGAGGATTTTTATAATTTTATCGCTTTGAATTTCAAGAAAAATCACCCAGCGAGGCAGATGCAAGATACTTTTTATTTACAGAGTAAAAACAACGATGGCGACAATTATTTATTGAGAACGCACACGACTTGTGTTGATGTTAGGGCGGTAATTGAAAATAATTTACAACCACCGATTGCTTTGATTTCTTGCGGAAAAACTTTCCGTTGCGATAGCGACAGGACGCATAGCCCTATGTTCAATCAGTTTGAAGGTTTAATGATTGATAAGGGTTTGAGTTTGAGGCATTTGAAATTCTTTTTGAAGACGATGTTGGGCGAATTTTTTGAGACAGACGATGTTTGTTTGCGAATGAGACCAAGTTATTTTCCTTTTACCGAGCCAAGTGTGGAAATTGATGTTGGTTTTTCTGTGGCAAGTGATGGACAATTGAAAATCGGAGGAAGCGATAAATGGCTTGAAGTTTTAGGTGCCGGAATGTTGCATCCTAATGTTTTAAAAGAGATGAATATTGACAGCGAAAAGTATAGCGCTATTGCTTTTGGTTGCGGTGTTGAGCGGTTTGCGATGCTGAAATACGGAGCAAATGATATAAGAGATTTTACAGCAAACAAACTCGGTTGGTTAAATCATTATTCTTTCAAAAGTTTTGAGATGTAGTATGAAAGTTTTGTATAATCTTTTAATATTATTGTTATTTTTTGTTATAGCATCTTGTTCTGGCAAGAAATACACAAAAAACGATGGGGAGGTTATTTTTGGAAATTCAAATGATTTACAAGTTGAGCCGGCATTGGTTGGGTATAATGTTGAAAGTCCATCTACCATTGAGGGCACTTGTATGTTGACGACCGATTTTGATTATCAAAATGCGGGCTTGTCAATGGAAAGTTATCCGCAGATTAAAGCCAGTGATTATAAAAAACATTTTTCTCGTAGCGGGAAATATGATTTTTACTTACATCCAATAATTTGCGATGGTGTAGTTTATGATATAAAAAATAACAGCAAGCTTGTAGCTTTTAAGCTTTTGGACAATGGTGCTGTAAAAGAACTTTGGAGCGAGAAACTTTTGGATTTTGGAGAAAGGAAGAATTTGGATTTTTTACAAGCAAGATTAGAGGGCGAGATTTTATACATCGTTGCAAATAATGGTTTTGTTTTAGCTTTTGATGTAAAAAGCAAAAAAATAGTTTGGAAAAAGCGATTTGATGCCGTGTTTGGAGCTTCTCCTTCGTTGAACGATGAAAATTTGTTTTTGATTTCTGCAAGCGACGAACTATTCGCAATCAATAAACAAAATGGCGAGTTGTCTTGGAAGTATGAAAGTGAGAATAGGACTTCCGTGATTTCCGCACAAATTCCGCCGGTTTCAATCTATCAAGGCAAAATTGTTGCGGGTTTTGCCAATGGATATGTTGCAGTTTTTGATAAAAATGGTGGACTTATCTGGCAAAACAAGATTGTAAATTCAAAAGACAGCACGAATATTATTGATATAAATGATATAGATTTTCCGCCAATTTTGTTTAAAGATGTTCTTGTTGCCGGAGGAATCAAGTCAAGTGTAATGGGATTTGATTTCAAAAGTGGTCAGCCTTTGTGGCAAATTCAAACCGGTTTGAATAGCTATATTTTTCACAATAATCAAGGATTTGGCTTTTTCGTGAATTCAAATAATGAGAAAGTTTGTTTTTTCATTGGCAATGGTGCGATTAAATGGGTAAAAAAAGATATGTCTTTTGTAGATGAAGTAAAAGTTCCGGGTTATTTAAATGGTGGATATCCAAAAGTTATTACTAATATAAACAGGTATTATGACGCATATTAAAGTAATGCTCTGCAACTTTTAAAATCGTTATTAAAACTTAGCTACTAAAATAATACGGCAATTGTTTCAATATTTTGGTGACTTTATAAAGTGTAAGAATTTTTATTTTCCATCTCTTACTTTTCCTCCTGTTTTTGCCTCAACTGCTTGTATGATTTTATTCATCAATTCGTTGATTTGCTCCGTTGTAATTGCCTCATCTTTTGGCTCAAAAATATAGCGTAAAGCGATAGATTTGTTATCAACAATCGGCATTTGGTAGACATCAACTACAATTATATCTTTTATTATATCGTCTTTGTATGCGGACAGCAATTCGCTCGCGTTTGTCTTGGCATCAACTACAAAAGCAATGTCGCGAACTATCGGTTGAATTGTGCTTTCTTTATATCTTTGGCTTTTTGGTTTTGCGATTGAAAGACCATTTGCAAATAATTCAAAAAAGCAAACTGGATTTTTAATTTCAAAATCTTTCAATACAACTGGGCTGATTTCGCCGAATACCGCAATGGTTTGTTCGCCATCTTTGTTTCTAATTTTAACATCAAAACTCCTCGTTGGATGCACGTATTTTTTACTGCTTTTTTCAAGTTTTAGGCTTTTAACATTGACGCCATACACGTTTTCCAGCAAGCCGTATAAATCTTTTTTTGCATCAAAAATGTCAAAATCTCTGCTTTCTTTGAAATGGTCTGTTTTGTTTGCTTTTCCGCAATATACGCCCGCGATTGATTTTATTTGCTCCTCTTTGCTCGTGCCTTTGAAAATCGCACCCTCCTCAAACAAAGCAAGTTGATTTTCGAGTATATTACTTTCATTATTTTTCACTGCTTGCAACAAAGAAACCAGCAAACTTGGACGCATATAGTTCAAATCACTTGAAATTGGATTTGCAAGTTTTAAATCTCCGTTTATTTCTGCAAATAATTCTGCCTTTTTTTCATCGCAAAATGCCAAAGAAATGCTCTCTTGCAAGCCTGCTGATGCGAGATACTTTTTTGCTTTTAGTCCATTTTCAAAAGCATTTTTTGCAAATTTCGCAAGTGAATATGGTTGTTCTGGTATTTTATCATATCCTTCAATTCTTGCTAACTCTTCGGCAATGTCTTCTTTTATTTCAACATCGTGTCTAAAACGAGGGACTTTTATTTTTAATAAATCATTGTTTTTTTCCAAAATTTCAAACTGCAATGCCTGTAAAATCTCAATGGTTCTTTCCGTTGAAATTTCAATTCCGGTGAGTTTTTTCGTCAATGCAAGAGGATAATTTATAATTTTATTGTCCGCAAGTTTGCCATCAACAGCGATATTGCTTGCTTGTCCGCCACAAACTTCCATTATCATCTTTGTTGCCAAGTTTAGCATTTCCTCTGTCAAATCTGGGTTTATCCCACGTTCATACCTAAATCTTGCATCACTTACAATTTTGAGTTCTTGCCCTCCAATCGTAATTGGTGTTGTTGGAAAATAAGCACATTCAAGCAAGATGTTTTTAGTTTCCACCGTGGTTTTGCAATCATCTCCGCCCATTATTCCGGCTACGCAGAGGTCGTTATTTTCATCGCTAACCATCAAAATTTTACTTTTATCAAACCTGATTTCTTCGCCTTTCAGGGTCTTAAATGTATCGTGTTTTGCGTAATCAACTATGATTTTTTTGCCAATTTTATCTGCATCATAAGTATGCATTGGTTGCCCGTACTCAAACATTATGTAATTCAAAATATTTACAATAACGCCATTGTCTCCGCATCCATTCATCGCATTTCTTTTTAAGATGTATTTTGGTGTCTCCGCACTGGCATTCACGCCTTGAATTTCACGGCAAAAATATCGGCAATTATCAATTTTTACCTCAACCGAATGGCTATTTTTCAATGTTTCTTTTACTTCTGCTTTTTCAATTTTCTTTAATGCTCCAAAACCGCCAGCACTCAAATCTCGAGCAATTCCGTAGACACTTGTAGCATCGCCCCTGTTTGGCGTGATTGATATTTCTATCGGCATTTTTTCAAGTGCTTTGTATTCTTTTACCCAAAGTTCTCCAATTTTGCACTCTGCTGGCAATTCCATAATTCCTTCGTGTTCGTTGCTAATTCCCATTTCTCGCTCGCTACACATCATCCCGCAACTATCTACTCCACGAATTTTTGATTTTTTAATCTTAAAATCTCCGTTTGGAATATAAGCACCAACAAGTGCAAGAGCCACTTTTATACCTTTCCTTGCATTTGGGGCTCCGCAGACAATTTGGTATGTTTCTTTTCCATCAAAAACCTTGCATACGTGCAAATGGTCGCTGTCCGGGTGGTCTTCGCATTCTTGGATTTCCGCTACAACAATTTTTTCAAAAATGCTTTCATTCGGCAAATCATTTTCTACTTCAAGCCCAATTTCATTGAGTTTTTTACAAATTTCCTCTCCGCTTTTTGTTGTTTCCAAATGTTCTTTTAACCATTCAAGATTGAAAAGCATATTTCCTTCCAAAAAAGCAAAGAATTTGAATTTAATAAAAATCAATATTTGACTTTTATAGGATCAATTTTTAGGTTTTTTCTCGGTATGAAGACAATTTTTAGATTTTTTGCTATAATTATAATGTTAATGCCGACGGCACTGGTTCTTTATATGTTTAGAGATTGCATAAGAGCAAAATATTTGAATGTCAATAACAATAAAGAGGTTGTAAAACAGGAAAAAAATGAGCCAGTCAATGGGAAAATCGCAAGAAATGTTGATATAATTGCAACATTAGGCAAAGATGGATGGGATAAAATTCCTTCTTTCTGTGAGAGTGGGGCGACAATTTTCCGCATCAATGGTTCACATATCAAAAGCGAGGAACAACTGAAAAATATGATTGTTAATGTTAATGAAAAAATTTTGAACGAGAAATGCCAAAATGTGAGAGTAATGTATGATACACAAGGGCCAGAAATTAGGACAAGAGTTGACGGAGAGGAAATAAAAATACAAGTTGGCGATAAGTTAGTTGTTGATTTAAATTCGCAAAGTGCAGAAAAGAATGAATTAAAAGGTAGTAAAAAGGGTGCAAGAAAAGATACAAAAAAGGATGTCAATAGGATTGGTGTTAATTATGAAGGATTTATCAATGATGTTAAACAGGATATGATTTTGACTATTGAAAATAGAGTTGTTTATGCAAAAGTTCAGGAGATAAATCAAGAAAAAAAGGAGATTGAACTTGTGATTACTGAAATAAATACGAAAGATGGAACTTTTGCGATCGGCGACAGAATGCATATAAATTTAATTGGCGAGCCCGTGAGTTTGCCAACATTGACTGAAAATGATAAGAAGTATATTGCTATGTCGGTAGTTGAAGGTGTAAAAGATTATGCAATTTCTTTTGTTCGTGATGAGAATGATATTGACGAGGTTAAAAATATTATCAAAGGTGCACTGCAAGAAAACGGAAAAAGTGAGGAAGAAATTTCGCAAATTATGAAAGATATTAGGGTTATTGCAAAAATAGAAACAAAGCAAGGTTTAGACAATTTGGATGATATTATGCAATGTGCCAAAGGGGCAATGGTTGCACGTGGCGATTTGGCAAGCGAAATTCCAGTAAATGCTGTTCCTTATGCAAAAAAGAAGATTATAGATACTTGCAATAAATATAAAAAGTTCTCAATTTTGGCGACCGATGTTCTTGAAAGTTTGACAAAGCAAGATATTCCTTCGCGAAATGATTTAGATGTTATAGCCACGGCTTTGCAATTAAACGTTTCTTCAATTATGCTTTCAAATGAAACCGCAAAAGGAGACAAGGGCACGAAGGCAATTGGTGTTTTAAAATCAAGTATTGATTATTATAACAATGAAGTCGTTGCGAACTAGTCTGGTGCGTAAGATTTCAGTTGGTTGGGTTTGAATAATTTCTTGGGCATTTTAGACGGCTTCTTGCTTTTATTTAAACCTTATTTTGTTTTGTTTTATCTGTTTTTTATACCGCCACTGGTGCTTTTATTGCTGGATGACATTGATAGTTTTGCAATTCAAAATCTTCAAATTTGAAATCAAAAATGTTTTTAACATCTGGATTTATTTTCATCGTTGGCAATGGGAAAGGCTCGCGGGAAAGTTGCAATTCACATTGTTCAAAATGATTTTTGTAAATATGTGCGTCTCCCATTGTGTGGACGAAGTCTCCAAGTTCAAGACCGCAAACTTGTGCTATCATCATTGTTAGTAGTGAATATGATGCGATGTTGAACGGCACACCCAAGAAAATGTCTGCCGAGCGTTGATAAAGTTGGCAACTCAATTTGTTGTCAATGACGTAAAATTGAAAAAATGAATGGCAAGGAGGAAGTGCCATTTTATCAACGTCAGCGGGGTTCCAAGCACAAACAATCAAACGCCGTGAATTTGGGTTTTTCTTAATCTGCTCTATCAAGTTGGAAATTTGGTCTACAACTCTGCCGTCAGGACATTCCCAATGACGCCATTGTTTGCCGTAGACGGGGCCAAGATTGCCGTTTTCGTCAGCCCATTCGTCCCAAATGGTGACATTGTTGTCTTTTAAGTACTTTATATTTGTATCACCCTTTAAAAACCATAAAAGCTCGTGAATTATTGAACGGAGATGGCATTTTTTCGTTGTGACAAGTGGAAACCCGTCATTCAAATTATACCTCGCTTGATAACCAAAAACTGAACGAGTTCCTGTGCCAGTCCTGTCGTCTTTATCGTGCCCGTTTGCCAAGACATAACGCATTAAATCCAAATATTGTTTCACACCTTAATATGAAAAATATCAAAATTAAAAGCAAATAAAAGTATTACGAAAAGGTTGTTATTTGGCTATTAAATGAATGTGGAAATGAAAAATTATCTGACCTGCACTCTCTCCGCAGTTTGAAACAAGCCTGTATTCTTTTACACCGAGCATTTCTGCAATTTCTGGTATTTTTTTAAAAAAACGAGCAACAAAGTCAGACGAAGCATTCTTCACAAAATCAGTATAGTCAACAAATTCACCTTTTGGAATGATTAAAACGTGAATTCTCGAAACAGGATTTTGATCATAAAAACAGAGCAAATCATCGTCTTCAAAAACTTTCTTTGTCGGCAAATCACCTCTTAAAATTTTCGCAAAAACATTGTCTCTATTATATGACATACCCATTATTTTCTTCTGTCTTCTTTTTTATTTTTCCTTTTCTCTTGTTTTTTGTCTTCGCGTTTTTTAGTTTTATCATCAGCTTTTTTTTCGTCAATATCTTGTTTTTCAAAACCTCTCTCTTTCATAACTACTTTTTTATAAAATCTTGGGTTTTGTTCTTCTATAATTGTTTTTTTTGTTCCGTCTTTGTCTATTGAAACTTTCTTTGTCCTTTTCGTATTCTTTTGTGCTTCTTTTTCAAAATTCTCCATTTCTTTCATTGCGTTGGAAAACATACGCTCTTGGTTCTCAAAAGCTTCTTCAAAGGCTCTGTCTATTTCAATAAAATTGCGTGTAAAAAAACTATCAAAGTCGTTCATTGTTCTTACGAAATGGTGGTGTGGCTTATGAAAAATTGGTTTTTCATTGTGCGAATTGATTGGAAAACTCCAACCGAACATTTGCATAGCAATGATTTTTGAGCAAATTATGAATTTTGTGATTGCACCAATTATTGCAAGTTTTATGCAATGTTTATTGACCTCTTCGTTGTTTGAGAAGATATATTTCCATATAGCAACCAAAATTATTCCTATAAGTCCAAAGAGAAGCCCGAAAACAAAGCTTAAAATCTTTGCTAATTTGGATGATTTACTTTCGTTCCAGTTGTTTTTAACATCAATGAAAAAGTTTTTTACTTTTGACATAAAACTCGAAAAATTCGACTTATGGTTAGCATAATAGTCAAGTTTTTTTATTTAAACACTTCTTCCCTTCTCTTTGCTTTGTGTTCTGCCTTGATATTTTGCTTTATCTGGGACATCAAGATTTTTAATTTTACTAATCATCAGCATTCCCTGTCGTTTTGCTTCTGGTAGTCGTTGGTTGAAATTGTTGTTTATATTGTATATTATTTTTTCAAGCTTTTTTACGTCGTTGACGAAGTTCTGTTTGGAGTGATTGTCTAATTTTTCGTATTCTGTTTTTTTTATGTTAAAACGAATATTTTTTTTGCTGTCAAGCACAAAGCATTTGAGGCTTTTTTTAAAAAAAAGATGTTGTTTTTCCGAAAGGAGGCAATGCAAAAAAATATCTTTTATATCTATGACCTTTTCGTATTCTATGTCCGCTGATGAGGATTTTATTGCACTGTAAGCTTTTATGCTTGGATTTGGGTTGTTTTTATTATTCGGCAAAACACGGACAGCGTGTCTTATCATTGATAAAATCGTATCCTGAAATGTTTCAAATAATTCGGTAAATTTTTTCAAGTCCTCTTCGGAAAGCTGTTCGTACACTTCAAGTTTCTGTTCCATTTTATAAAGATTTTTTTATCAGAAATGATATATTCTCTCTTTCAGCGAGCTTTTTAGCAAACTTTGTAGCCTCTTCTTTTGTATTGAAACCTTGAATTATGGAAGCAACTCTGTTTTCTTTGTCTTTCTTTGTGCTACAAATTTTTCCGACCAATGATTTTTTTATTTTATCACAATTTCTTTTTGCTGATTCATTATTTTTGAATATTCCTATTTGAATATAGAAATTGTTGTTTATTTCTCTTTCTTGATTTTTTGCACTATTTGATAAAGCACTCTGTTGCTTTGTTTCTTTATTTTTTTCTTCTTTTCTTTTTCTTTCTACAACATTAAACTTTTGAAGCTTATTGTTTTTATTTTTTTTTAAAAAGTCCTTTTTTGATTTATTTTTTGGTTTTTCAACTTTTTCTTCAATAATCGTTGAAATTTTATCCTCGCTGTTTTTGGCTTGAACTTTTTCTGTGCTTCCATCGCTGTGTAAAATCTCAACTTCTTGCGTAGCATCAGTTTTCAAATCTTCATTTTTTTTATTGGTTATACTCGTCTCGATGTCGCTATTTAAAATTCTGTTTTGTATTTTGTTAACTCCAACTACGGATATTAACGATAAAATTAAAGCTATAATGCTAAAAAATAACGACAGGTTTTTTACAATTTTATCCTTATTTTCTTCCGAAATAGCTTCCATAAAACAGCACTTGAAAATAATATGTTATTTTTAATTGCAACAAATATAATTTGTTTTTGATTTTTTTTGAATTTTGTGGGTAAAAAAGAGAGAAAAAAATTAAAATTTGCTCCAAAATCGTTAAAGAATTTACCTTTTTATTTACGCTTTTTTGTAATTTTTGGTTTTTTTTTCGCCTTGTTTATATTGTTCCTTGTTGTAGCTGTTTTGATTTTTTTTGGAATTACACTCTTTAAAGAAAAAATTGAGATAAAAGGTGATGTGTTTGCGAAATATAAAGATGCTTTTTCCCTTGAAAAGTTTAATTGCTTTGGTTTTAATAACGTTGTCGTGCATAAGAGCAAAGAGTCATTTTTTTATTCCGATGTTATTGTTAGTGAATTTGATTTAAAAGACGAATACTTTGACTTAGAAGTAAAAAAAATAGATTTTCAAATTGCACCTTTGGAAATTTTCAGTAGTCATATTGTAAAGTCTTTAAGACCAATTAGGGATTTGTCTTTAAACATTGATTTAGAGAATCTTGTCGCGGAAAATAAAAAAGAAAAAGCACGAAGACATAAGAGTATTAAAAAAAGCAGTGATTATTTTAATGAATTTAAGAGTTACGCGAATACTTTTGGCAGATATTTCACAAATTTTGTTTTGAAATATTCCAGCATTATTGAGAATAAAATTGTTTTTGAGAATGCAAAAATAGTTTTGAATTTTGTCAGAGGGACTGCTGAAAATTCCAAAACAGAGTTCAATATTCTTGATAGTAAAACTTTGTTTTTAAAGAAGAAAGAAATTAATGCTCTCGGGAAGAAATTTAGTGAACTTTCCGAGTATTCAAAACAAGTTAGTAGAAAGCAAAAAAATAGGCTTAGTGAAGTTACTAAAAATGGTTTTTTTCTGTTAAATCAAGATGGCTTTAAAGTATTATCAAGTAAAACAAATTTTATTTTTGGAGAAAAAAAAGTTGGTTTGGAAATGTTATGCAGAGTTGAGTTTCAAAATAAGATTTCCTGTGTAGTTTATGCAGATAATTTGCCAATTAATTTTTTTGGTTCTTATTTTGAGGAGTATTTTAAGAATTTAGGACTGCAAAATTTAGTTTCTGGTTCAAATGCTGTGGATGCGAAGTTGTTTTTTAAAATTGACAACGGGAATATTAAAAACTTAAGGCTAAAAGCTTCATTGAATACACCGGAAGGTTTGGATATCGGTGATTTTAATTCAAGTGTTGAAAGGATTGGTTTATTTTTAGAGTTTGAGGATCGTTTTAATAATGTTATTTCTTCGGAAATGCTTTTGAATAATAAAGATGGAAGTTCTATAAGATTTAATCTTGGCGATTTTTCTGTAAAAAGAGATAATTCAAGTTTTGTAATTAAAACGCAGTTTAACGATGTTGAATTGTCAAATTTACTAAGATTAAAATTGAGAAATACCGAAAAAGAAGGTTTGCAGATACCAATTCAAGGAAAGATCAATGGGGCTTTATCTTTTGTGTTTAAAAATGGTACGCTTCAAGGTTCGTTCAATGAATTGTCTAATTTAAGTTTAAGCAATTTTTCTATCAAATTATATGGTGTGAAGTTAGATTTTTCAAGGATAAATTTTAATATTAGTTTAGTTGGGCATAATGTAATGATTTCTTCAAAAAAAAGTAACGAGAATGGTAGTTTTAATATTGAGTATCGCTTGTCGGATAACATTATAAAACTCCATTTTGAAAATTTCAAAATAGACAAGGATGGTTTTAGAGATTTCAGAAATTTAATAACAGGAGAACAGATGAGTTTTTTACTTGAAGATTTTGACTATAGTTTTTTGATGGATGGTGCTATTTATTTGCCAATTTATAATGGCTCACCTCGTTTAATGTCAGTGAGTTCTGACTTACGAGTTTTGCTTTCGGAAGAAGAAGTATTTAAAAAAAATAACGATAATATTGTTATCAACATAAAAAAAGCGGAAGAACAGAAGAATTGTAATGTTGTTGTTGATTTTGCAAATACAAAAATGCAGAGTAGTCTTTATAAGTTTTTGAAAAGCAGAAAAGACAAATCGGTTATTTTAATGGATTTTTTGTTTGACGACAAGAATAACATTGGTTTAAAAGGTGTTTGGAAATTTAATGATAAAAACATTTGTGATTTTAGTGCTCTTGGGAAAGAGAGCGTCATCAAAGTTAATATAGACGGAGAGCGTTTTAACGTTAATATAAATGTAGGTGAAGGAAGAGATATTATAAAAATCAGCGGAGAAAACACCCATATAGACAAAGTATTTGCAAAGAGTTTGGTTTTTTTAGTAAAGGAGCTTGCCGATTATTTTGCAACAGATGAAGACATTATTGTTGAGGTAGACGTTCAGAAGGCTAAACTTGACGATATTGTTGTTGAAAAGATTTTTGCAAATTTGCGAGTAAACAGCAATAAAATCTTTGGTGATTGCCTTATATCGTTGGAAGATGGCGACGTAATTTATTACTCTAATAATAATGAAGGCCTGAAATTTTATTCTGGCAATTTTGCACAAATATTGCATGTTTTAGGCATAGCAGAAGAGTTGGATGTTTTGCGAATTGAGGCTTCCGGCAAGGTTGGAAGAAAAGTTTTAAATATAAAATCCAATAATGACGAAGCGAGCATTGGTGAAGATGGCGAGGCAAACAATTTTGGGAAACTTGCTATTGATATGAAATATAAAGGTGCTAATCTCTTCCAAACTACACGACCAAATAGTATTTATAGTGATAAATTGAGGTTTGTAGATGGCGGAATTGAGATTTTAGATACGAAAATAAGCGGAAATTGGTTTGATATAATTGGTGATTTGAATGTTAATTTCGATGGTTCAATGAAGCTCGAAGGAAAACTCAAACCTTATTTGCCGTCCGATAGGTTTAAGCAATTTTTTGTTAGCAGAAAAGAAATGACAAAAGGAGATGGGTATAAATTTTTAAAGCAGGGTAAAGATATGGATGAATTTAATAGAAGTTTTTTTGTAAATGATATTGATTTTTCTGCTGATAAAAATGGAAATGTGAAAAATTCATTTACTTCGTGGGTTATGGATAATGGATAATAATTGGTTTTTTATGGTTTTGAGTTTTTTTAAAAAAGTCAGTATTTTTTTCTTTACTTTATCGCTTATCTATGGAGGTTTTTTTGTAAAAAATTCTTTTTCACTTGTAGGAGTAGAGGAAGCTAAAAATAGTGGTAAAAAAACAGAAAAAAATGATAAAGACAAAGGCAATAAAAGTGGTAAAAAAGCACAGAAAAAAAATTCCAGTGGATTGAGAACTGGCGAGAGAACTGACGATATACCAGAGTTTCCAAAAGATGGAGTTGAAGAGTATAAAATGCTTTTTGATGATGGGTTTTCCAATGTTGTAGGTGATGATTTTCAAAGCGGAGAAAGTTTTGATATATTTATTGACCAGCAAGCGTCAAATGATATAAATAGAAACTATTTCACTGGGAACGATGAATTTATTTCTCAAATGGATGTCGTTGAAGCAGAAAAAAAGACAATGATTGACAATAATTCTATTGATATAAACAATGTCACGACGCATAGAACAAGAGTTATGGCATATTTAACTTTGGAACAAATGCTTTATGCCGATATTTTTGCAATGGAGCCACACGGATATTATGTAAATGCGGTGCAGAAAAAGTGATTTCTATGTTTTAGTTTTGAAAAGATGAGAATTTTATTTTTTTTATTTTTACTTTTTAATTTTTTCTTTTCTTCTTCGTTCGTAGATGTTGCTTTCGCTGAGCTGTCTTATAATTTTACGAGAAGACAATTTACAAACGGAATGAGCGAGGAAAGTAAAAAAACTCTCGCGGATGATGATAAAAGTAAATACTACTATAATTTTAGCGATAAAAAAGATGGAGAAAATGAAAAAAATCAGCCAACAGGGGACAAAAATACGGAATTAAAATTGACAATCGGTGGGCTTGCTGAATTTCAGTATTTTTATATCCATCAACCTGGGGAGTATAATGGCAGTATTTTGCCAAATGGTTTAACTCATTCACCTCAAACTTTGCACAATTACTCAATCACGAATGACAGAGACGGCATTATGAATATGCTTGGAAGGATTGATATAACACCAGAATTTACTTTATACGGAAAAGCAGGAGATGCAATTGACGGAAAAAGAAAAGAATTATTGAAAATTGGAGCCAAATTGTCGCAACCAATTCCAACTTCTTCAAATAATACCGATCCAAGGTTAGCACCAAAGGCATATATTTTTTTAAAAACGAAATTCTTTATTTTTGACTTGGGAGCTGTTGAAAGCTCTGCTTCAAGAATGAGAGTAGACGCAGAGAAAATAGCCAGTGGAGCAGGAGGAGTGTATGGAATGTGGTGGAGATATGTCTCTCTGCCTGTATTCAATACGGCTGGGTTGGCTGGAAGTGATTTAAATGCATTAAATGCTATGTCGCCAATCTATATTTTATATCCAACGCTACCAAACGAGGCTGGCTTTACGGCTCAAAGGTCTATTATAGGTCAACAGATTTCACCGGCTTTATTCGCAAATGGAAATATGTCGGCAAATGCTTTACTTTATGGGGCGAATGCACAATTTTATCCAACACAAGGAGCTTATAGCAATAAGATTTCTTTATATTTAAAAAGAATTAAGGGTTTCAGCTTCGGTATAAGCTACTCGCCGACAACTGCGACTACTGGTTTTATTACAAGGGATTTAAATAAAGGCACGAGTTTATATGCAAATGTCAGCGGTGGAGAGGTGAAAAATTACGTCAGTGTTGGACTTGATTATCGCAAACAATTTGACGAATATGGTTTGGGTGTTGCAGTTTCTGCAACTTACGAACACGGCGACCCTACTTCAATACAATATTTTTATAGTGAAGATGGAAGATATGGAGCCGTCTCTGTAAGCGGTTCGCCGTATTATAAACGACATTCTTTAAATGCTTTCAATGTTGGTTTAAAAGTGGTTTATAAAAATTATTCTTTTGCATACTCTTATGGCTATTGGGGCAATAGTTTGTTGAATAAGTATGCTATTTTGGCAAATGGTAGCTATCAACTTGCAAATCAAGGAAATAATTCCTACTATCATACCGCTGGGATTGGTGCGAATTATGGACCAGTAAGAATTGGAGCGACTTATATGAGAAGTAGTTTTGCAGGTTATAAACTTGATGCTTGGTCTATTGGCACGGATTTCAAAATGTTAAGTTTGAAGTTTTTACGAGTTCAGCCATATTTTGAATATCTTGGGTATATTTTCCATACAAAAGATGTTTATTTGAAAGCAGGAGATACAAAAGCTTATAAAGCTTCTTCAAGCAAAGGTTATGTTTTAACTGCTGGTATTAGGGTGTTGTTTTAGTTTTTTATGGATGTTTTATATATTGGGAGCAACGAGATTTGCTTGACGAATAGCAGTTTTTCAAAAGTATATTATCACGTTGAAAAGCATAATATAAATTACGATAGATTGATGAAGTTGCTTTCAACTCGTAAAACAATGGTGTTTATCAACAGCTTTTTTGCTTTCACGGAGCATAAAGCTTTCACAAGAGGAATTACAAAAGGAGAGATACAAAGTAAGATAAATGAAAGATTTGCAAAAGATGATGTTATTTTTGCAACTTACAATAATTTATTTCCGTCAGGCAAGGGGAAAGAGCATAGCAACGATGTTGTTATGACGATAATTAAAGCACACGATTCGGAAGATCATATTCAAAAGTTTTTGCGTCGTTGTTTGGAAACGGATCTTGATTTGAGACATATTTATTCTTTTGATCAAATAGTCAACACAATAGGGCTTTCGTATTCGGTTTTAAATCATACAATAAATATAAATGTCGTGATGGTCAATGAAGATGCAATGATAATGGCATCAAATATTACGAAATTTATGCTTGGAAGATTTATCAAAAAAAAAGAAGGTGAAGATATAATGACAACGACGACAAAAATGCTTGCTACAACAATCAAGTATATTGGAACAACTTACTCATTTTTGAAGAATGAGATAAAGATTACAATAATGTCGCAAAAGCCTGTTGATATAGTTAAAATACAAAGCAGTGATAATATTTTTAACGATGTGCAAATTACGACAAAATTATTGAATATGCCGATATTGAAAATATCAAGTTCGGTTGGGGAGATTGCAAACGAGATGCAACTTTTAAAACTCGCAATTGGCAATGTTGGGAAAATTAGTAATTTAACAAACAACTTGCTTGAAGTGCAGATTAAAGCACATAGATTTATTGGTTTTTTCAAGGTTTTTACTTTTCTTTTTGCAGTTGTCTGCGTTTCTTATATTGGATTTAAAATTGCGACCGGAACAAAACTTACGAATGATGATAAAAAGATCTCGCAACAATATGATAAAATTGTTGAAGATATAGAAAAAAAGAGCGATGAGCTGGCAAAACACGATAAGGATGTTTATGTTATCGTTGCAAAAGAGTTGGCAAATAATATTGCAGATAATTCCCATATGGAGGACGTCAAAGGTCTTGCAGATGTTTTTAGAAAACATAGGGAATTTATTTTTGTTGAAGGTTATAGATTTAGTTGCTCTGATTGTGCATCAAAGAAGAGTAGAAAAAATGTTTTAAATGTTGATATCGCTCTTTATAATGTAAATTCTTCGGCAAGATTTGCAGTTATGAAGCTTGCGGAATTGGAAAAAGATGTCATGGAGTATTTAAAGAAAAATTATAATTCTGTTTCTATAACATTTAACGAATTAACCAAGAATAAAAGACGAGGAGCAGTCAAGGATGTAAGAGATACAATGATTATTGAATTCAAAAATGAGTAGTTGTTTTTGTTTTTATAATTAATTTTTAAAGTTTTATTTTTTTTAGTCTTCAAATTAACTTCAAAAGTTCTTTTTTTTGAAGTTTAAAATCACTTTCTATCCATATTTTATTGAGTTTTGTCAATTTTTCTCCAATTTCCTTTCCGGAAAAACCAAGATTTATTAGATCATCTGGTTTTATCGGCAGTGGTTTTTCCGTTGATTTAAAAGCTATAATTTTGTTTGCCTTTTCCGTATCAAGAAGCCATAAAATTTCTTTATAAAATGAGTTTTCATCTTTCATTAAGATGGTTTTTTGTTCTGTGTTTAGCTCGTTATTTGCAAATAAATTCCAGTTTTTGATTAAAAACTCTGTAAATTGCTTTTCTTTTTTTGTAAATTTTAAGTTTTCAAAAAAACTTTTAATCATCTCGGTATTGAAATTGAAGAAATAAAACAATTTTGTTATTTGGTAAAAGTTTAATTTTTTGTTGCTTTGTGTGTCAAATTTCTCTGGTTTTTGCTCGTTTGTTGCGTAGCTTTTGATTAAAAAAATGTTTTCAATCAAGTCAAATTCTTCAAATTTCAACAATCCAAAAAACCAATTATCATATTCCAATAATTTCCACAATTCGCTTTTTACTCGTTCACGAGATAAATTTAAAAGCCCATTTTTGTTGTGTTGAATTGCTATTTTTGTTTGTTCGTCGCAATACGTGTTATTGTATTTTGCTGAAAAACGAAAAAAGCGAATTATTCGCAAGTAGTCTTCTTTTATTCTTTTGTCTGGTTCGCCAATGAATTTGATGGTGTTATTTTCTAAATCTCCAATGCCATTATGAAAATCAAAAATCTCGCCGTTAGCGTTCATATAAAGAGCATTCATTGTAAAATCTCTACGTTTGCTGTCTTCTTCAAAATTTTCGCAAAACTCAACTTTCGCCTCTCGTCCAAAGCATAAAATATCGCTTCTTGTTGTTGTAATTTCATATTTTCGCTCGTCTATAATTACCACAATCGTCCCGTATTGTTTGTCTTTGTCTAAAATTGTTATGTTTGCGTTGGTTTTGTCTTTATATCCATTAAAAGCCTTTACGACTTGTTCAGGCTTTAAAATTGTGCTTATGTCAATATCTTCTGGATTTTTTTCACCTTTTAGAATATCACGAACACAACCGCCTACGAACATAGCGGAATTGCTTTTTTTTTCATTCAAGACGTGAATAGCGGTTTTATGTTGTTTTAAAAAGCCTTGAATATTTGCTTGATTTTTCATTATAGTGCTTGAATTTTTCACAAAAGTTCATCAATTCCTGACAATACAAGGTCGGCAAATTTGTCGCAATCAAGGTCGTGTATTTTATCTTTTTCTTCTCCGTCGCTGACGCCGTAGACTGGAACATTCAATTTTTTACAAACAGACATCAAAATTCCCGGATTTTTTACTATATCAAATTTTGTTGCAATAACACCAGTAATCCCTATTAAGTTATTATACATATCGGCTTGTTCAAGTGCATTGTAACCACAATTTGCGTCAATAACAAGAACGGTGTCGTGCGGAATATAGATTGATGTTTTTTTTAGTTTTTGCTTAATCTTCAAAAGCTCCGACATTAAATCAGAGTTGTTTTGTGTTCGTCCAGATGTATCAATCATTAAAATATCTTTACCTTCTTTTTTTGCTTTGCTGTAAGCATCTATTGCTATTTTCGACGGCAAGCTGTTGTTGTCGTATGAAAAAAATGTCGTTTCTGGATCATCTACCCAATCAGAAAGCTGTTTATTTGCACCGGCTCTATATGTATCGCATCCGGCTACTAAAATATCCCAGCCGTAAGATTGTAATAAATTTGCCATTTTGCCGATTGTTGTGGTTTTTCCAGAACCATTTACGCCACAAATGAGCATCACATAAGGCTTTTGCGGAACATCTATATCAAAGTTTTTAACGAATTTTTGCATTGAGAACGAAATGTCTTTTTTTAGAGAATTTATTATTTCGTCTTTTTTTAAATTCTTTTTTAAAACAGCACGAGAAAGATTATTCATCAATGTTTTTACAATATCCATATGGACGTTGTTTTTAATTAAGTATTCTTCAATTTTTTCTAAAAAAGCTATACTCTCTTTGTCCATTAAAAAATAATGCAAAACCCGTGTGAGTGCAATGGTTTGATTATTATAATCAAGATTTTAATTGTTGGTTGTTTTTTTGTGCATTTTTTATTTTCTGCTTTGCCGACACCTTTTTTACGAGGAGAAATTGATTTTAATTCGTTGGAAAAATTGTTTTCGCAACAAATTCAAGCAGGTGTTTACGGCGTTGTTTTATCTGGTTCTACTGGCGAAGGTCATAGTTTGACAAAAGAAGAATGGACGAAATTGATGCAATTTGGCGTGAAGTTTAAAGATAAAATCAAAATTGTCGCTGGTGTTGGATTTAATATCACAAAAAAAGCCGTTGAATATGCAAAACTTGCTGACGAACTTGGAGCTGATTACATACTTGCGACAACCCCTTATTATAACAAGCCTCAACAAAGAGGGATTTTTAATCATTTTTTTCAAATCAGTTCAGTTGTAAAAAAAACAAAAATCATTCTGTATAATGTCCCTGGTAGAACTGCAACAGATATGGCGGACGAGACAATTGTGAAGTTGGCAGGAAAGTGTAAAAACATTGTAGCATTGAAAGATGCGACTGGAAAACTTGAACGAGTTGGCAATGTTATGAATTTAATTAAAGATGTTAGAGATGATTTTGTTTTGCTTTCAGGTGAGGATGCTACACAAATTGGATTTAACGCAATGGGCGGGCGAGGCGTGATTTCTGTTGTCTCTAATGTTGCTCCTGAACTTTGTAAAAAAATCCAAACATTGTGCGAAAACAATGACTTTGCCGGTGCTTTGCAATATCAAAACCAACTTGTAGATTTGTCAAAAGCAATGTTCTGCGAAACAAACCCAGTGCCTGTGAAATATGCACTCTACAAAATGGGAATTTTCAAATCTCCCGAATGCCGATTACCATTGGTTGAATTGGAAAAAAAAAGCAAAGAGTTTATTGACAAATGCTTGAAGAATGTTGAAAGTATTTAAAACTTACTCCAAATTTGTATAAACATCCGTTATATCATCCAAATTTTCCAACGCATCAACAAGTTTTTGGTATTTTTCCAAAAATTCTTTATCATCAACGGCAATATACTCGTTTGCCTTCCAAAACCATTCCGCCGTTTGAGGTTCTTGCTTTAATTCTGCCGTTAGTTGTTTTACTACATCAAGCATTGTGTTTGTCTCCGTCTCTATAACGTAAATTGAATTTTCGTTGTCATTGTTATCATTTTCGTCAATTTTATCAGTATAAACGTCATTAGCACCGGCATTTACGGCGATGTCAAAAATCTTGCTTTCTTCACATATTTTCGCATCATATACAATACGACCAATATGGGAATACATAAACTCTACTCCTCCACTTGGAGCAAGTTGTGCATCAAATTTATTTAGAATTCCACGAACATCGCTTGCTGTTCTGTTTTTATTGTCGGTAAGCCCTTCGATTATCAAAGAAATTCCCTTATCAAAAAAAGCATTATATCGCACTTCTTCGTAGTTAGCAGTGTCTTTATTTGCTTTGGAAATTGCACCTTCTATTTTATCCTTTGGCATATTCAGCGTCCTTGCTTTTGCGATTAGGATTTTTAGTTTTGGGTTGAACTCTGGGTTTGTAATTCCATTTTGAACTGCAACAGATATATCACGAGCAATTTTGGTGAAGAGTTTTGCCTTTTTTGCATCATTTGCTCCTTTTTTAAACATTATATTATGTGCGTGCGAATGTCCGGCCATAACGAAATAATAATAACTTGAAAATAAAACCCTCTTAATTCATTGAGGAACGAGTTGAGATAAAATTCAAGTATGTTTTTTTTAAAATCTCGCAACAATGTTGGAACAAACAGAAGGGGAGATTTATTATTTGATTTTTCTTTACTTAAATCAGTCCCGAAGAATGTTTTTTTCTTCATTTTGTTATTACATTTTGCAAGCTTAGCTTGTCTTTATTCTTCTGCAAATGGAAGTTTTTTTCCTTGGGCAATTAAGCAATTTATTTACTTTTTAGTTATGTTTCCGCTTTTCGTCGCCATTATATGCGTAAATACGGAATTTTTAATGAATAAAGCTTTTTTGTTTTTTGTTTTAAGTTTTTTGCTCGTTTTATTAACTGCATTTGTCGGCAGGAGAACAATGGGAGCAAGTCGTTGGTTGGATTTCGGAGCTGTAAAACTTCAACCATCGGAAATTTTGAAAATTGCTTTTGTCCTGTTTTTAGCGAGTTTTTTTGCAAAAATAAAGGCCATTGATATAAAGAAAGCATTTACAACTTTGAAAATATTGTTTATTTTTGGAATAGCAATTTTACCGGTTGTAATACAGCCGGATCTTGCTACATCTGCTATAATCTTGGCCATTGGTTTGGTTATGTTTTTTGTCGCTGGATTATCAAAAGGTAAGATTATTATTGCAACAATTGTTTTTTTAATTCTTTCTCCAATCTTGTGGTTTAAATTTTTAAAAGAATATCAAAAACTGCGAATAATAAACTTTTTATTTCCTGAAAACGATCCTCTTGGGAGTGGCTATAATGTTATTCAATCAAAAATAGCTATTGGTTCCGGTGGTTTGTTTGGCAAAGGATTTTTAGCTGGAACACAAGGGAAATTGAGATTTTTACCAGAACATCATACAGATTTTATTTTTACAATAGTTGGCGAAGAGTTTGGTTTTATTGGATGTATAGCAATAATTGCAGTTTATGCTTTTTTTGTTTTTTATTGTATCAATGTGGTTTATAAAACGAAATCAGTTTTTGAAAAAATGATCTGCATCGGATGCTCTTCGTTAATATTTTTTCATACTTTTATAAATATAGGTATGACTATTGGTATTTTGCCGGTCGCTGGAATTCCTCTAATTATGTTGTCTTACGGCGGTTCAGGGCTTTTGCTTTTTATGTTTTGTGTTGCTTTAATTATACATGTTGATGTTCATAATCGTTAGTTTATGTTAGTTTATCCGAAAATTGATCCTGTAATTTTTCATATTTATGGGAATTTGGCTATAAGGTGGTATTCCCTTGCTTACATTTTTGGCTTTATTTTGTCATATGTTTTTTTACGAAAACAGAATAGAGTTTTAGGCGTTGTAAAAGACGAACTTTGTGAGAAGTTTATAACTTATATTGTCGTTGGCGTAATTCTTGGAGCGAGAGTATTTTATTGTTTTTTTTATAATTTTAGCGAGACAATTAGAAATCCGCTGATAATCTTAAAAACTTGGGAAGGTGGAATGTCTTTTCACGGCGGAGTTATAGGCATTTTTATAGGTTGTTTGATTTTTACTTGGAAGTATAAAGTCAATGCTTTCAAAATTGTTGATTTGTGCGTTGTTGTCGTGCCAATAGCATTGTTTTTTGGTAGAATTGCAAATTTCATCAATGGCGAATTGTATGGAAATATAACTTATACTTCTCCGTTTAGAATGATTTTTCCTGCCGACATCGCACAACAACCGCGACACCCGAGCCAGTTATATGAAGCGTTCGCAGAGGGAATTTGCTTGTTTGCGATTATGTTTTTGATTTTCAAAAAGACAAAAGCAATCAACAAAACTGGAATTTTGTGTTGTTGTTTTGCGATGTTTTATTCTATTGCGAGGTTTATTTGTGAGTTTTTCCGCAGACCAGATATGGACTTATTTTTTGGGCTTACGGCAGGGCAGTTTTTGTCTTTGATTATGGCAACATCATCCGCGATTAGCCTTATATTTTTGTGGAGAAGAAATGTAAAAAATGTAAAAGATGGCAAAAAAAGTAGCAAACAAGGAGTTTGAAAAGCAAATACTGGATAACTTAAAAACATTGATTGCAGGAAGTCAAAAAGTTGCTGTTGCTTTGTCCGGCGGGAGCGATAGTTTGGCTCTTATGATTGCATTGCATAATCTTGGTTTTGAAGTTTTGGCAATTTTAATAAATCATAATCTACGAAAAGAGGCAAAAGACGAGATTAAAATTACTATTGCGACATTGAAAAAATTTGGAATAAAATACGTTGTAAAAGAATGGGACGGCAAAGTTCAAAAAAATCTTGAAGCAGAAGCGAGGAAAAATAGGTATTCTCTGTTGCTGGAAGTGTGCAAGGAGAGTAGGGTAAAAACATTGTGCATAGGGCATCACATTGACGATCAAGTTGAGACTTTTTTGCTAAATCTTGCTCGTGGTAGCGGTCTTGACGGGCTTTGTGCGATGCCGAAAACGATGGATATTGATGGCGTTAAAATTGTGCGACCAATGTTGAATTTAACTAAACAAAATTGCCGAGATTATTTAACTGAACTTGGCGTAAATTGGTGCGAGGATGGAAGTAATAAAGACACGAAATATAGGAGAAATAATATAAGAAATATGCTTGAAAACATTGAAGACGCAGAACTTCTGACGCAGAGAATTGCAAAAACAACAGAGATTTTACAGGAAGCACGCGAGACACTTGATTGGATTTTGGAAAATGAGTTTTTGAAGTTTAAAAAAATCAATAGTAAAAGCAAAACGGGGTATTTTATTGATATTAATGCATTTTTGAAATATCCAAAGTATATTCAAAGGAGTTTGATAAGCAAAATTGCCGTTGAACTTTTTGAGAGAGAATATAAATTTCGTTTTTATCAAATTGATTTGTTGCTTGATTTGATTGCCAAAAAAGAGAGTTTTAAGCGAAGTCTTGGGTGTGGCTTTGTTGAATTGAAAAAAGGTATAATTTCAATTTTTGTTGAAAATAAAAAATAAACGAATGCAATTTGTCGCCGGATATTTAGCTCAGCTGGTTAGAGTACTTGCATCACACGCAAGGGGTCACAGGTTCGAATCCTGTAATATCCACCATTTATTTTGACAAGTCATTTTTTATTTTGAAATTTCCCCCTTTTTCAAAAGTTCAAAAACTTTTTTATAAACTTCTTTTTTCATTTCAAAAACGTTTTCAACGAGAAAATCAGGAGTTTTCCAGCCAAAATGCCTAAACTCTTGCGGTTCGTCGGTTGGTTTTAGGTTTATATCGCCGTCATTGCCAAGAAATTCAAAAACAATCCAATGTTGCTCTTGCCCCTTGTAAAATTTGCCATTATATCCGACTATTTTGTTTCTCTTCTTCATTAATTCTATCGCTTCTGGCGTGAAATCGTATTTTATCGTTTCTGGCAGGATTTTTATTAGTTTTACTTTTTCTTTTTTAATTCCAGTTTCTTCGTAAAGTTCTCTATATCCTGCCGTCAAGATGTCTTCTCCTTCGTCAATTCCGCCTTGGGGCATTTGCCAACCCGTTGGTGAATTTTCCGGAACATCAATTCTAAAACCGGCAAAAATTAGCCCATTTTTCAATAAGACAATTCCAACGTTTTGGCGGTATTCTTCAAAATTTCCTTCGTGTCCCATAACTATTTTTGCTTTCTCACAAACAAAATCTTTTCGCCATCGCTTGATAAAGTTATGTTGTCTCCTTCTTGGATGTTGCCACGCAATATATGTTGTGCTATTGTGTCTTCAATGTTCTTTTGGATTACGCGTTTCAGCGGACGAGCACCATAAGTTGGGTCGTAGCCTTTATCTGCAAGGAACTTTTTGGCTTTTTCGTCAAGCGTTAGTTCAATGTTTCTTTCTTTCAGTCTGCGATTTAGCCAATTCAGTTGAATATCAATAATTTTATCAATATGTTCCTTTTGCAGGCGGTTGAAACAAACAATTTCGTCAATACGATTTATAAACTCTGGACGGAAGAATGCAGAAATCTCTTTCATTATGTTCTCTTCCAGCTCGCTTTGTTTGATATTTGGACGCTCATTTATTATTTGAGTTCCCAAATTGGACGTCATTATTATAATCGTATTTGTGAAGTTGATTGTTTTTCCGTGGCTATCCGTAAGTCGCCCATCGTCAAGGACTTGTAATAGCAAGTTGAAAATATCCGGATGTGCTTTTTCCACTTCGTCAAGCAATACTACTTGATAAGGACGTCTGCGGACTGCTTCTGTTAGTTTTCCACCTTCTTCATAGCCAACATATCCCGGAGGAGAGCCAATGAGTTTTGTTGTGTCGTTTTTCTCCATAAACTCCGACATATCAAGGCGGGTCATTGCTTTTTCGTCATCAAACATAAAGCGAGCAAGCGATTTGGCTAATTCTGTTTTTCCAACGCCAGTAGAACCTACGAACAAAAACGAGCCAATAGGGCGGTTGTCGCTTGAAAGTCCAACTCGCGAACGGCGAATGGCGTTTGAAATTGCACTAATTGCTTGCTCCTGTCCTACTACGCTTTTCGCAAGTTCTGTTTCTATATTCAAAAGTTTTTGCTTTTCGCTTGCCATCATTTTATCCACTGGAATGCCTGTCATCCTGGAAACAACATAAGCAACATCATCGCTATGGACGGTTTCTTTTATAAGAGATAGCCCGTTCGTCTTCATCTCTTCCGTTAGTGCTTCAAGTTCTTTTTTTGCATTAGGTATTGTTTCATATTGTAATTTACTGGCTGTTGCTAAATCTCCTTTTTGTTTTGCTTGTTCTGCCTGAAATTCATAATCTGCTATTTTCTCTTTCAGTTCTTTTACTTTTCCAACTTTCAATTTTTCTGCCTGCCATTTTGTAGTTAAATCCATCAACTTTTTGCCTAATGTATCCAGTTCCTTTTTTGTCTCTTCTAATTTTTTTTTGCTTTCTTCGTCTTCTTCGCGTTTTAATGCTTCTTCTGCGATTTTTAATTGCCAAATTTTACGCTCTAAATCATCTATTTCTTCTGGTTTGCTGTTGATTTGCATTCTTACGCGACTTGCTGTTTCATCAAGTAAATCTATGGCTTTATCTGGCAAAAATCTGTCATTTATGTATTTTTGAGATAAATGCACGGCTGACAATATTGCTCCATCGCTGATTTGAACTCCGTGATGTGTCTCGTATTTTGAACGGATACCACGAAGTATTGCAATGCTATCTTCTTCGTTTGGTTCTTCTACCATTACAGGTTGAAAACGCCTTGCGAGTGCTGGGTCTTTTTCAATATATTTTCTATATTCATCAATCGTTGTAGCACCTATGCAATGCAATAATCCACGAGACAAAGCAGGTTTTAGCAGATTTGAAGCATCCATTGCTCCGCCAGTCGCACCTGCACCGACAAGTGTATGAATTTCGTCAATAAACATTATTATTTCTCCGTCGCTTTTTTCAACTTCGTTTATAACTGCTTTTAATCTTTCTTCAAATTCTCCGCGAAATTTTGCCCCCGCAATCAACGCTCCCATATCCAGTTCCAGTATTTTTTTACCTTTCAAATTTTCCGGAACATCGTTTGTAAAAATCCGTAATGCCAAGCCTTCAACGATGGCAGTTTTGCCAACGCCTGCGTCTCCAATGAGGACTGGATTATTTTTTGAACGGCGAGACAAAATTTGAATAGCGCGTCTTATTTCCTCGTCTCTTCCAATTATTGGGTCAATCTTTCCTTCACTTGCCATTTTCGTGAGGTCTCTTCCGTATTTTTGACAAGCGTAAAACAAATCTTCTGCATTGGCACTATTTGCCTGACGCCCGCCACGAAGTTGCAAGATTGCCTGATTTAATCCCCTTGGCGTAAGTCCTGCTTCTTTCAAAATTTTTGAAGTGGGTGTATGCTCCATTTGCAACATTGCCTCGTAAATGCACTCAATGGTTGTATATTCATCATTATACTTTTTTGCATTTTTTTCGGCCTTGCCAAGCATTTCAGCGAAATCACGAGAGTAGTATATTTGTCCCGCCCCACTGCCTTCAACTATTGGTTTTTTACGTAATTCTTCCGTCAATCTTGAACGCAAAAGCATTTCATTGACTTTGCATATTTTATTGATGTCTGCAACTATTGAAGCGTCTTCGCTTTCAAGCAGAACTTTTAGCAAATGCTCCAACGAAATTTGTTGATGGTGCTGTTCGGCACAAACTTTTTCTGCTTCACTTATTACATTTCTTGCTTTTTCGGTAAATTTTTCAAGATCCATAATTCTTATTAACTTTTAACACAAAGAGAAGTAATTCAAAATATGATTTTTCAAGATTTGAATTTTTGCTTCAAAATTTAGCTCTCAAAATCTTCTCTGTGTTTTTCTCCAAGTGGATGGTATTTCTCGAGGACTTCTCGTCGTTCATTTGTATTGATTTTTGCATAAATGGCGGTCGTGTCTATGCTTGAATGCCCTAAGAGTTCCTGAATTTCACGGATATCAAGTCCTTTTTGAAGCAAATGAGTAGCAAAAGAATGACGCATCACGTGAGGCGAGACCTTATCTGGGTTTATACCGCAAGCAATCGCGGTTTGTTTTATAACGTTTTCAATAGTCCGTCTATCAATGTGTTGTTGTTTTCCATAAGAAGAAAACAGATATTTTTGTCCTTCTTTTTTTGTCGTTTTGATATAATCGTTCAATATTGGCAGAACACTCGCTCGCAACGGAACAATTCTCTCTTTTTGTCCTTTACCTTTTATGGTTAAAAATCTATACTCATCAGTAAAATTTTTGTCATTAAAAATAACTGATTTGATTGGTAAATTGCAAAGCTCGCTAACTCGCATTCCAGTTGAATAAAGCATTTCTAAAATTAAGCGATTTCTTATTTCCCTGCTGTTGCCGTTCAAGCTGTTTGTTTCAAGAAGTATGGAAATTTCCTCTTGTGTCAAAAATTTTGGAATTCTCACTTCCTTCTTTTGTCGTCTCATTGAGAGCATCGGGTTTTCCGTGATGATTTCTCGCTTTATCAGGAATTTAAAAAATTGGTTTAGTGCGGAATATCTTCGTTGAAGTGTGGCTTTACTAAGTTGTTTTTTATCAAGCAATTCGTAATAAGATAATACAATTTTTTTATTTATATCTTCAATTTTTTGAGTTTTCTTTTTTTTTGCGAAATCGTTAAATTCTTGCAAGTCTGCGTTATAGCTCTCAATTGTGTTTTTTGAAAGCCCTTTTTCAAGAATCAAGTAATCAAGAAATGTGGTTATTGATTTTGCTAAATCAAACACATGACGACTTATATTACCAATAATAATTGGCAATATTTGTTTTTTTCTTTTTTTTTGATAAAGTTAAACATTTTTTTATGGAGGATAATAAAAATGAGATTTTAGATGAAAAAAAGGATGAGATGTCTGAAGAAGAGAAAGAAGAAGCAGAAAAGAAAGAAGAAAAACAGACGGAAAATAAGGAAGGAAATGATGCAAAAAAGAAGAAGAAAAAAAAACACAAAATGGCTTTTAATCCCATATCGAATGCAATAAAATTACTTAACGACATCAGGAAAGAAAAGGAAAAAGGTAATTCACAAAATCTAAACAAGATTGCTGATGGAATAATTGAATATATGCGTAGACAAGTGGAAGGCAATGTCTCGAACGAGATTATCGAAGCATATAAGCAAAAAAACTCCGGTAAATGGCATAACACGGAAAATTTTGAGTCGCTTCTTGTGGAAAGGATGAAAAACAAGTTTAATTTTGAAGATAACAAAGAAATTTTTGGAGAAGTTTCTCTTTGTCTATACGAAAAAGCAAAGTCTATAGCAGAAGAATTCAATAAAGAGTGTAAAAACTTATATGAGGCTTCTGAAAAAATTGGTGAAATATCCGAAATAATAAAACAAAAGGATTATGAAAATTTTAGAAAAGGAATACTCACAGATGTTTTGACGGATATTATTTTGTTAACGGAACAACAGGAAGTGGTTATGCTAAATAGAAAACTAGCTGTGTTAAGAGCAAAACGATCTAAGCAGACTTTATCCGGACAAGAAAGATTTTCTGTTGGTGACATTATTTCTTTTCCCTGCGAGGAAAAAAGAGGATTGAAAAAAATTGGCATAGTTGTTAATGTGGATTTAAACGAAGGAAGAAATGATGTGCTTTGTTTGAACTCTGAACCAGCAAAGAATGGCAAATTGCGTCTTAATTTAGCTATGGATAACCAAGAATTATTATTGAGTGAAATTAAAGATAAAGATGGTAAAGTTTTATTTAAAAGTGCATTTGATAATGACAAAAAAATTAGTTACCTTAGTCGCGATACTTACAGAAATTCTAATGACGAAGTAGAAAAAGCTGAATTCTTGGCTTATTTGCCAACATCATATGCTAAAAATATTATAGCAGAACTTAAATCAAAGAAAGATAGTTATGATAAAGAACCATATGATGGATATTGGCAAATTACATACGATAAAGTTATTCAAAACTTGGATGATTTAACTCGTGGACTTGGACCTTGTAAATAGCAACTATTGTTTTTTACCTTGCTTTTTGTTTTTCTTGTTTGATAAATGCTTGCTATTTCGTGCCAGAAAGTAAAGACGATGTTGTAAAAATTGATGCAATAGTTTTGGACGTTTTGCCAAATGGAATTTGCAAGGTAAAACTTGAAAACGAACAAGGAACAATAATTACGGCATATTTGAAAGGAATGTTTAAGGAAAAGAAAATCAAAGTTTACAAAGGCGACAAAGTTGGCGTTGAGATCTCCATTTACGACACAAATTGCGAAAAAGGCAGGATTTATATGAAATACAGAAATGAAGCTTATGGCAATAGAAATCCAAATATGAAAAAGAGTTTCAGTTCAAGAAAAATTAGAGACAGAAGACACTAATTTTGATTTTGTCTTTGTTGTTGTTTTTATTTGTATTTTTGTTTTTTATTTTTTCTCTTTTATGTCCTTAAAATGTGGAATTGTTGGTTTGCCAAATGTTGGAAAATCAACTCTATTCAATGCAATTACTAACACGGCAAAGGCACAAGCAGAGAACTACCCTTTTTGCACTATTGAACCAAATGTTGGAAAAATTGAAGTTCCGGACGAGCGACTTGAAAAACTTGGAAAGTTAGTAAATACTCAAAAGTTGATTTATAATCAGTTGGAAATTGTTGATATTGCTGGACTTGTTGCCGGTGCGAGCAAGGGCGAGGGGCTTGGAAACCAATTTTTGGCAAATATCCGTGAATGCGATGTTATAATTCACGTTTTGCGTTGTTTTGACGATGAAAATATAGTGAGCGTTGGCGGAGATGTAAACCCAGTGAGAGATTTGCAAATCATTGAAACTGAACTGCAACTTGCGGATTTGGCTACTTTGGAAAAAATAATTACGAATAGCGAGAAAAAAGCAAAATCACGAAATGAGGAAGCGATTTTGCAGTTTGAAGTAGCGACAAAACTAAAAGCATTTGTTGAAAACGGCGGAATGGCTATTGACTGCAAAATTGATGATGGAAAAGAGCAAAAAGTTGCAAAACAATTCTGTCTTTTGACAGCAAAAAAAGCAATTTATGTAGCAAATGTAAAAGAAGACGGCTTAAACGGCAATGATTATACAAATAAGTTGAGTGAATTTTTAACCACTCGCACGACAAAAAATAATAGTTCTCCAATCATCATTTGTGCTTCGGTAGAGGCAGAAATTTCGTCTTTTTCAAAAACGGAAAAATTAGAATATCTTGAAAGCATTGGGTGCAAACAATCAGGATTGGACAAAATTGTTCGAGCGGGATATTCTGCACTTGGATTGATAACTTTTTTCACGGTTGGGCCAAAAGAAACTCGTGCTTGGCAGGTAAAAGACGGCTCAAAAGCACCGGAAGCAGCAGGAGAAATTCATACGGATTTTCAAAAAGGATTTATCAAAGCAGAGACTATTGCCTACGATGATTTTATTGCTTTTGGCAGTGAGGAAGCTGTAAAAGAAGCGGGAAAATTAAGAACAGAAGGAAAAGATTATCTTGTGAAAGATGGTGATATTTTTAATTTTAAATTCAATGTTTGAATGTTTTTAATTGCATATTCGTTCTCCTGTTGATTAAATTAAATTTCCAATTCCGATGAATGATTTTGTATTGAAGCATTGTTTATAGTTTTGTGTTGCCCGTCGTCTTCGCCTATTTCCGTGATATTTAATTTTTGTTTGTTTGTTTTTTCATTTTCTTCAAGCTGTTCTGATTGTTTCTTTAATTTTGGTATTTCTGTGTTTTTTATTTTATTGTAAGTTTCTTTATCGCCTTTTTGTAGTGCTTCGTCCGCGTTTTTTTCAAGTGTGTTTATTTTATTCTTGATATATTCTTTGTCTTTCTTGCTGTCATTTGCTTTATCTTGTATTTCCTGCTTTTTCTTTTTCATCAGTTTTTTTGTATTTGGTTTTTTTTCGTTTTGAATTTCATCTTTTTTATTTTCTTTTTTTGTCTTTTTTTGCTTTGTTTCGTTATTTTCACCTAAATCTTGCATTTGATAATTTCCACTTTTAATTTTTTCATCATCCATTTGTAAATTATGTTCGTAGTCTTCAATTACATCTTCATTGCCATTTTCTTTTAAATCTTGTAATGCTTTTTTGTAGTTAGCTTTGATAGAGTTTGCCTTTCTTTCGAAATCTTGAAATTGTTTATGGATTTCATTTATTTGCCCCTCTAATTTCTCACGTTCTTTATATAGCTTTTCAATTTTCTCGTCTCCTTTTTCTTTTCTTTTTTTGTCTTCTTTGGCCATTCTTTCCATTTTATCTTTGAATTCATTGTTCTCTTTCTCTAATACATCGTTTAGTTGTTTCATTAAATTTTCTTCTCTTTCTCTTGTTTTATGCATATATCTTTCCGCGGCTATCATCATTCGTTTTAAATATTTCGCATCTACAAATGGATTTATTGCACCTTGACCTCTTTCTTTTGCATTTTCCTCCAGACGTGCAAAATCGTTCATTTCATCGTTCATTCTGGTAAATTTGTCATTTTCTGTGTCCATCATTGTTTGCAGGTTGGCTTGCATTGTTTGCAGGAGAACTTGTTCGTCTGTTAGTTTTTTTTGAACCGAAAGTTGCTCTAATTCTCTAAAAAATTTTTCAGATCTACTTACTTCAGAGTTTTTCTTTTCTCCTTCAATTGTTTCGTTTTTTTTATTGTATTCGTCTGTGACATTTTGGCTTTCTTCATTAGTTTTTTTTATTTCTTTATTCAAATCGTCTATTTTTTCTGTTTTTTTTTCTTTCAACTCTTCTTTTAAATCGTCATAAGCGTCTTTCCCAAGTGTTTTTATGCCGAGGTTCTTGCGTTCTTTTTCTTGTTTTTTTTCTTCGTCTTCAATTTCTTTTTCAGCTTCCGCTTCAAAATCTTCTTCCATCGTTGTTTCGTTTTCTTCGTCTTCAATGTCTTTTTCTTTTGTTTTGTTTTTTTTTTCTTTTTTTGCTTTGTTATCGTCTTCAAGACTTATCACGAAATGGCAAAGAATTTTACTTTTTTTTTATTTATTTTCAATAAAATCAGGTACTAAATCAAATCAACATCAAGGTAAAAATGTCCGCACCAGATGCCATTTAATAAGTCCTCTTTTATTTCGTAATTGTTATTATAGGCATTATAAATATTGATATTTTTGTAACTCTCGTTTTGTTTTGTTTGTTCAATTTTTGTTGCAATATTTTCGTCAATTTCGTTCATTATTTTTATAATTTCTTGATTATCTTTCCAGTTTGTAGCAATGAACAAATCAATTGTAAATGTCTTAATATTGCAGGAATTTTGATTTTTATTTAATGATATTCCGGCGATTTTAATATATGGCATTTTTCTTTTGGCAGGAATTGAGGAAAAGGCATTTATGCCGTTCGTTTTTAAAAAATCTATCTCTTCAATGCTTTCAATTATAAGTTGTTGAAGTTTTAAAGTTTTACAAGTAGTCATATTATAAAATTTCTTTAACATTAAAAACAAGTACTTGATTGGCTTCGTTTGGGCTATAAAACCCCGTAATTAAAAATTCTCTGTCGCCGAAAGTTATTTTTTTACATTCCTTATAATTTTGTGAAAATCTAACCTCAACTATGTGCGTGTTTTTAGTTTCTTCTTTCATTTTAGAAAAATCTAACACGCTATTTAAAGGTATGATTTTTCCCCAAATTTCTGCAATTTTTTCAAATTCGTTTGCAATTCCACCAAATTCGTTTTTGCTTTGATTTTCTTTTAATAAAGTAATTCTGTGATTAAAATTAAAATTATTATTTGTCATATAAAACTACATCGAAACCTATACAACTACAATTTTATTCTTCTATATTTTGCATATATCTCTTGCGAAGCTTGTGGGACTGAAAAATTTCCGTCCTTATTTTGATAGATTGTTGCAATATGATAAAGCATCGCTTGTTTGATGTTTGCGTTTACTTCATCGGCTTCAATTCCTGCTTCAAATGTTATTGAAATATCGCCGGAAAAGCTGTTTTTAAAAAACAAAATACCATTATTTAAATAAAAATTGTTGTCTGCTATCTCTTCGTTATTGATGACTATTTTTTTTATATTTTTAAAGCCATTTTTTTCTTCCACTTTATCAATATTTTTTTGTGAAAAAAATGATAATTTTAATGTTTTTTTGCCGAAGATTTTATCAGTAGATTTTTCTGCATATTCACAAGCAACATTGATTGCATTTTTTAAAAACTCATCATCAAGGTCGTGGTCTATTCTTAAATAGTTTTTTACATAATTCAGCTTTAATAAATCCGTAGGTTCAAACTCAACAATGGAAATATTTTTTTTACTAAAATCATCAATCATATTTTTTTTGTTTTTGTGTGGTATATTATTTTTATCACGGAAGTCATTGTGTGGTTTTTGGAGTTTTGCAAAAAAATATTGCAGGATTTGCAAAACTTTTTTTTTTGTCTTCCGAGTATTAAAATTGCTCTTTTATTTTTTATGAGTATTGACGGCTTTTGATTATGTTTAATTTCAAAAATAACCTCCTTAAAAAACAGAATACAAATTTTATAAAAACGGATGCAGTAAATTCATCTTATTATGGTGATTACATTGATTATTACAAAAGAGAATGCGATGATGCGATTGGTGAAATCAATCTGTGGCGAGCAGTTTTGTTGCAAGCATTGATTGATTTGAAAACTAAAACAAAAAAAAAGAGATTTCAACCAATAAAAAAAGAAGCATATGATTGGTTTTCAAAAAAAGAAAATCAAGAGGAAGTAAAAGTAATTTGTGATTGTGCTGGAATTAGTTATGCAAAAGTGCAAAAGGTGGCAAACGAAATAATTAAAAAAGATCATCTTGATGAAATTTATAGATAATTTAAATTGATTTTTATACTTACAATATTTGAAGGAGCTGGTTTTTTTTGCGAAAAAGAGGCTTTCTAACACTTTGTTTTACGTTTTTTCATTTAGCTCTTTCAGGCTCTTTTTCTTTTGCCGATAGTCTTTCAAATACAATGCAACCGCTTGTTGAAGAAGTTGGAGAAATCATAAAAGAGAAATATATTGTTGATAATGTTGACGAAGTACATCTTTCCAGCGGTGCGGTTGATGGAATGTTGAGGAGTTTAGATCCTTATTCTTCTTATTTTGACGAGGAGGATTATAAAAGTTTTCAAAATAATACAGACGGCAAGTTTTATGGTATAGGTATTGAAATGGTCGGCGATGTCAATAGCGATTGTCCAGTTATAACAAATGTTTTTGATAATTCGCCGGCAAAAGAAGCAGGGCTTTTAATCGGTGATGTTATAACGCATATAAATGATATTGCAGTAAATGGCAAGAGGCAAACCGCGGTTGCAAAAATGATAAAAGGAGAAAGAGGGACACAAGTCAAGTTAACACTATATCGTTTGCAGACTGGCGAGACTTTTTCAAGATTTATCCGTAGAAATGAGGTAAAAATTCCAAGTGTTATTAGTAAGATTTATAGGGATAAAATTGCAATTGTGGAGATAAAACTATTTAATCAACAGACGTATAATAATTTTGTAAATCAAATAAATGAAATAAGGAAACAATATGAAATTACTGGTTTGATTTTAGATTTACGAAACAATCCGGGTGGGCTTTTGGAAAGTGCTGTTGACATTGCTAATTTATTTCTTTCCGATGGGCAACTTATTACCTCTGTCAGAGGTAGAAATAATGTCAAAACTTTTGATTATATCGCACGAAATAAGTCAAATGTATTGGATGATGTTAAAGTTGCGATTTTAATAAATAAAGGATCGGCTTCGGCAAGTGAGGTATTGGCAGGTTGTTTGCAGGACTATGGAATTGCTACATTAATAGGGGAAAGGACGTTTGGCAAGGCGTTGGTTCAGGAAGTATTTCAATTAAAAAAATCAGCAGGTGCCGTGAAATTAACAACTGGACAATATCACACTCCAAAGGATAAGCAAATAAATGGTGTTGGTATTGAGCCGGATATTAAAGTTAATGAAAGGAGAACGAAAAAATTTGATGCTATTTTGCAAGCAGGTTTGACTTTCTTGAATAAGAAAAATTAGGTTATTATTTCAATATTTTCTCAATATCCTCGTATTTATTTGTTATTTTGGTGAAATCTTGAAATCTATTTCTGAACCAAGTAAGTTGTCGTTTTGCGTAATTTCTTGTTGCTTGTTTTGCTTTTTCAATGGCTGTTTCCAGTGAAATTGCACCATTAAAGTAATCAAAAAACTCGTGCAAACCTATAACTTTTTTTATTGTTTTTGTATCAACGTTTCTTTTTTTACACTCATCAAAAATTGCTTTTGCTTCATCAATGGCGGATAATAAAACCATCTCATCAAAACGATTGTTTATTCTTTTATAAAGCTTTTCTCTGTTCAAGTCAACGAGCAATTTTTTTATTTCATAGTTTTTCAGAATGGTTTTTTTTTTACTTTTTTGCCAAAATTCTACAATACTTTTACCAGTTGCTTTTTTAACTTCAATTCCTCTAATAAGTCTTTGAGGGTTGTTTTTATCTACTATTTTTGCGTATTCTTCATCAATGTTTTCAAGCATTTTAAAAAGTTGGGCTGTTGTTTTGTTTTTGCATTCTCCAAATATACTTTTTTTTATCTTCGCATCAATCTGAGGTATCTCATCTATACCATTTAAAATTGCCTCAATATACATCATTGACCCGCCAACTATGATTGGAACTTTCTCATTGCAGGAATTTATAGCATTCTGTAAATCATCTAAATATTTGCCGACTGAATAATTTAAATTTATGTCAAAAATATCTGCAAAACCATAAAGTAAATGTTGTATTTTTCGCGTATCTTCTTCATTTGGCTGTGCTGATAAAATTGGTGTTTGTTTGTATATTTGCATCGCATCGGCATTTATGATTATTCCATCAATTTTTTCCGCAATTTGTAAAGCCAACTTACTTTTTCCGCTACCAGTTGCCCCGGTTATAATTATTGCAGTTTGTTTTTGACGTTGTTGCAGAGAACTTTACGAGCAGTTGAAAAATAATTTTTATAACTTTCAATATTATCGTGAGTGTTTGCTTCAATGTTTTACTTGCTGGTTTTTTTGGTGCTATTTTTGGCAGTTTTTCAACTTTTGTCGGCTATCGTCTTTTTAATGAAAAACAAAAGCTTACAGGTTCAAGAAGTGTTTGTTGCAATTGCGGGCAACAAATAAAATTTTATGATTTAATTCCAATTTTTTCTTTTTTGTTATTGCGAGGCAAATGCAGATTTTGTAGAAAGAGCATTCCATTTTGGCATTTTTTAGCCGAACTTTTCACATTATTCAGTTTTGCTTATTCTGTTTATTTTTTCAATGGTTTTAATGTTTTAAGTATTTCAATGTGTGTTTTATGTTGGTGCTTAATTACTCAATCAATTATTGATTATCGTGTTATGATGTCTTCGGATGTTTTACATTTAATTGAACTCGGTACCTGTGTTATTGTGTCGTTTTTTTTGGGCTATGATTTCTGGCATATTTTCATGATGATGGTTTTTACGATTTGTTTTTTTTTGCTTTTGAGTTTTATAATGAAATTAGTTTTAAAAAAAGATTGTCTTGGTTTTGGTGATGTAAAACTTTTTGCTATTCTGTCAGTTTTATTCAATTTTGAAGGCTTTGTTGTTTTTATTGGTTTGTGCGGTTTTTGTGGTATTTTGTTTTATGTTTTAAAAAACGTACATGAAAAGTTTTCATTAGAAAAAACAACCAATGGTTTAAATTACGAAAAATCGTTTCCTTTCATTCCATCAATAACTATTGCTTTTTTTCTTGCTTTTTATATTATAAATCAAATCTGAATGCAGAAGTTGTTTGTGTCCGTGCTATTAAAGAGGTTTGTAATAGCTGTTTTCGCCGTATTTTCCTCGGGATGCTATCATGCTAGTGAGTTTGTTTATCATGATCCTCATATTCAAATGCACGAATATGAAATGGTTGAAAAACTTCAAAACAAAGAGGGTAGAAAAATAAAAAAGAAAGCCGATACAGGCATTAGGTTGAGTGATGGTGTTTATGCACCGGAAGAGCCAAGAGCCATTTCCGACAAAGTGGTCTCGATAAGTGTCACAGAGGAAACTCCTGTTGTTGATGTTTTAATGGAACTTGCAAGAATGTCCGGGACAAACATACAAATTGACCCTACAATTGTTGGTGGTGTAAATTTAAACTTTAAAGATGTTCCACTCGATAAAGTGTTTAGAAGAATTTGCGGACTTACGGACATTCGCCACAGACAAAGATATGGTGTGTTGGTTTTCGAAAGGGACATTCCTTATACAAAGATTTATACATTGGACTTTTTAGATGTTAAAAGGGACATTTCTTCATCTATAACCGTTAATACTTCTGGTCTTTCTTCAGCAAAGACCGGCGGAGGAACTTCAACAGTGACAACGAATTCAACTGATACATTTTGGGATGATATCGTGAGGGATATAACTCAGATTATTCAAACAACCGAAAATACGAATAAGATTTATACGCGAACGGCCGAGAGAGTACAGAGAGCTAATAAAACGGAAGAAGAAGAAAACAAGATGCAACAAGATATAAATGATGGAATATACAATAGTGGCAAGAAAAGTAAAAAGACAGATGTTCGTAGCGAGAATAATACAAATGTTATGAGCACAAAGTTGAGCGATGATATAATAAGAGTTAATAAAAGAGCAGGAATTTTAACAATTACAGCAAGCACGAAATCGCATTTGCTGATAGAAAACTATATAAACGAGTTAAAAAGAAAGGTTAATGCACAGGTTTTGATAGAGATGAGGTTTTTGGAAATAAAATTGAGCAAGGCTTATAAAGCTGGTATAAATTGGAACAAGATAAGTATGCTTGGTGGAACCTTGGCATCACCAAATGGCTTTTCTTCTGCAACAACTGGGCTTACCTCTTTCACGGTTAATAAAGGGATTGATGCCGTCGCAAGTTTGCTCGAAGAGTTTGGCTCAACAAGAACATTGTCAAATCCACGAATAAACGCCATAAACAACCAGCCAGCAATGATGACGTTGGCAACGAATTATGTTTATTTTAAATCAAAAATGACTTATACACCTTCGCAATATAATAGTAGCGGTTATACGACGCCGGCGTATAAAAATGTTGAAAGTGAGGCCCAAACAATGCCATTAGGAATTATTATGTCCGTGTTGCCGTCAATAGATATTGATAAAAGGGAGGTTATGTTGAACATAAGACCAACTATTTCAAAACTTGATTCAACTGTTAAAGATCCTTCCGTTAGTGTGGTAATTGATGAAACAGGGAATGGTGCAAACGAGGAATTGAGTGCGTCAAATTCAATACCTGTGGCAAATGTTCGCGAGTTGGATACTATTTTAAAACTTAAGGATGGGCAAACAGCCATTATTGGAGGGTTCACAGAAAGGTCTTCTGTTATAACTGAAAGTGGTGTTCCTGTTTTGCGTTCTATTCCTTTTGCTGGAAACTTGTTTGCGAACAAGCAAGATACTACAAGTGCAATAGAAACTATATTACTCGTTAAGGCAACAATTGTTGATAATGGCAAAAAGATGAATGAGTACGAAAGAGGCGTTTATGATGCCTTTTCCGACGATCCAAGAATGAATGAAGTTTAGTTAAATTTATGCAAGATATCAGTAAAATTAAGGTAGGCGTTATAGGCTATCAAGGCAGGATGGGTAAAGCGGTTTGTGATGTGCTTTTTGAGCGAGGAATCGAACCATTTATAAAAGGCGGTGATTTAATGGGTGATAAAACTGGTATTTTTGAAAATTCAAATGTCGTAATAGATTTCTCTTCACCAGACGGGCTTCGTGAATGTTTAGATTTCGTTGAGGATACTGGAACTGCTCTTGTTAGCGGAACGACCGGAATTGATGACGAGTTGATGCAAAGAATGAGAAGGATGGGTGAAAAATATCGAATTTGTTGGTCAGCGAATATGTCAATCGGTGTTTTAATGGTTCGTAAAGCTCTTGCAATGGTTGCGAAACAAATGAGTGATTATGATTGTGAAATAATTGAAAAGCATCATAATCAAAAGAAAGATGCTCCGTCTGGAACGGCTTTAATGCTTGGTGAAACAATAGCGGAAGCAAGGTTGAAGAAACTGAATGATATTGCAGTTTTTGACAGACAAACAGCAAAGGATAAAGTTAGAAAGAAAGGGCAAATTGGTTTTTCTTCAGTGAGAGGTGGGTCGGTATTCGGAGAACACGAAACTATATTTTTTGGCAATGACGAGAGCATAGAAATTAAACACACGGCTTATAATAGAAAACTTTTTGCAAACGGAGCTGTTGATTGTGCTTTGAAATTAGTGCAAATGGATGGCAATGGTTTTTTCTCTGTTGGAGACTTACTTTTGAAGTAATTTTATAGTCTTAAATTGCTTTTACAAAATTGACAAAAATAGCTTTTTTTTTATACTTGCAAGGCTTCTTTTATGTGGAGCAAGTTGCTTTTTTTGCTTCAAATTTTTATTTTTTCATCGTTTTTTCCATTTTTCAGTGAGGCAGTGGAGGAAAAAGCGAGTATTCCGGTAGAACAAAAAGGAGAAGTTAGAGTTTTAAATGAGACAAAAAATAAGGTTGACGTTCAAGTTCAAAAGAACCTTGAAAAAAAAATTGATATAGCACCTACTGCAAAAGGAGATAAAAAGCCACAAGTTGGTGGCACCAAGAATACAAGAATTGATATAAATTTTGATACAAAAGATTTATTGAAAAAAGGCAATGATACGAAAGTTGAGGTTCAAGTTAAAAAAGTTGATAATAATGGGATAAAAGAAGCTTTAAACGATTTAAAAGAACAAAATGTTAAAAATGAAAAAAGTTCAAACGTTGGTGTGAATAATGTAAATAATAACGATAACAATAAGGATATCAATACAGAGGAAAAGAAAGAAGTGAGAGATAAAAAAGACGATAAGAAAGAAGAAAAAAAAGAAGAAGACAAAAAGGACGAAAAGCAAGAGGATAAAAATAAGAAATTTGATTTATTTGGTCTTGGAAAATCGCAGGATAAAAAGGAAAATGGCGAGCAAAATATTGAAATTACTGGAAAATATGACGATAAAAACGATGCAAAAGTTTTGGTCATTAAAGATGGTGTGAAGAATATAAATATTACTTTTAAACCTGAAATCAATGTTGGAAACTGTGATGGAGGAGGTAAATGTGAAGTGAAAAAATCTTCAAAAGTTGTGAATGCAGAGAATAATGCTAAAAAGAATAGCAAAGGAAATAAGGCAAACGTTAAAAAGAAAGCAAAATTTAAAAAACTTAGTAAAAAAACGAGCAAAAACAAGATGATGAATCATAATAAAGTTGTAAAAAACAATAAAACACAACGAATTAAAGAAGAGGGCTTGAACAATGAAGATATAAACAGGAAACAACAAAATCAAACATCCGAACAAAGGACGAATACTTTTTATAGTGATCTTAAAACACTAGAGAAAGGTAAAAATACGATTAAAAAACCGAGAACCATCAGGCAAATTTATGAAGAAGGGAACGAGTTGCAAGAGCAGGAAAAAGGCACATTGGCTTGCAACGGGAATGATTGCCAAGAGGCTTTGAATAATGGAGCAAGGAACGAAAAGACAACAATTATAAAGCAAGAAACCCCTGTTTATATTATCAATAGAGTGATTTCGGTTGATGAGGATATGAATTTGACAGAAGAAGCGATTGATCAGTTGATAAGCGAGAACGATGGAAGTGAAGTAAAAAGGATTAACAGCAATAAAAACGATAACTTTAAGTCGGCTTATTTAGGCGGGTCGGAAGTGGCTTTTGTAAATCAATACAACATTGTTGACGCGGACAATTTGAGGTATGGCGAGGTTGCTTTTGTAAACGACTATAACGATTAAGCCAGAGTTTATTATTGTTGAAAATAAAAAAAAATATCTTCTTCCTTGTTGCTTTTAATTGGGTGTTTTGCTTACTCCACAGGATTATGCAGTAGCAAGTGATTGCAAACAGGTGTCTTTTGATATTTGCGGGCATCATTATATTTTTTGGTGCAAAGAAGGAGATTTAGAAAAAATTACAGCGATACTTGATAAAATAAGAGTTTTTGTTGAAAAAACGAATATAAAAAATAAATCACTTTCATTTGATAAAGTCCTTTTGATGTCTTTCGTTGAAAAGACAGCAAGTGAAATCGAAGCAAATGCGGAAGATTTGGATAAAAAAGTGAAATATAATGAAGAACAAGGAAAGAAAGCAAGTATCGTTGATAATGCTGATTTTGCCAATGAAATAAAGGATAAACAAGAACAAACTGAGACAATGCAAGAGGAAGATAGAAAGAATTATGTCTTACAATTAGCGGAAAAGGATAAAAAAATAAGTGAACTGGAAAAGAGTATAGAAAAGAATGAAAAACGTAAATCGTCCATAATTGAGGAACTTAAAAAGTTAAAAACAAGATTAGAAGAGTGTTATAAACGAATAAATATTTCAAATTGAAGTTAAATCATAACTACAATCATTTTAATGATTATAAAGTTCTCACAAGCGAGGAGTTAAAACAACACGAAGGAATGAAACATTATTGTGTTAAATTAAATGGTGTTTTTATAAGACAAAGTGGTTTTTTGCAACGTTGTCAAGATAGTGCAGGACAATGAAAATTAAATGTAGAGCTTGAAAGGATTTTAAAATATAACCGCATCAAATTAAGGGAGTGCCAGCGAGCAAGATTTTAAAGGTTTGTTTTGGCTTTAAAATCAGTCTTTCCGTGTGAGAATTTTGCGACATATACACTATGAAGACCCGAAATTTATTGAATAGTTTAAAAAAAATCTTTTTTCTTGTTGACATTTAAAAATTATTTCCCATAAAATTCCATAGAATTCCAGATTTTGGAATTTAGTTTGGTGAAAATCCAAAAAGTTGTTTTGGCTCTTTGAGTAGTTGTTTTTTTAATTCGGAATTTTGAGCAATCAGGGTTTTGAATTTTGGGCGGGTTTTCCGCCTACTTGTTTTGTCGTTTTATTTTGTGGGTGTGCTTTTTTTATCTACATACAACAATAAAATAGATATTAAAGGTAGGGTCTCTATGCCTGCGAGTTTTCGTGATATTATTACAAAAGAAAATGATACTGATATCATAATTTATAAATCGCTTTCAAAAAAGTGTCTTGTTGGTTGCACGAATGCTTATATTGAAAAATTGCAACAATCTATTGATAAATTTGACGAATTCTCCGCTGAGCGAGATGCTTTTGAAACGGCCATTTTTGCCGAAAGTGTAGCATTAGATATCGATAAAGATGGACGTATAAATATACCAAAGCAATATACACAATTCGCTGGAATTGATGGCAATGCAACTTTTGTAGGTAAAGGCAAGATTTTTGAAATTTGGAAACCGGAAGAATATGAAGAATATTCAAAGAAATGCAGAGAATTTGCGGTTAAAAACACAAATTTGATAAAGTAGAAATAGTTAAGGCTTAGGCTATTTTTTTTTAAAGTGTTTTTTTATTCGTTTGTAGCTTGTTGTTGCGATTATATTTAAAACAAACCTTGACTTTTATAAGTCGCATTTTCATCATTTCAATGATTATTGTTTTAGGCTTATGTCATTAAAAATAAGATTGTCCCGCGGTGGTTCAAAAGGTGATGCACATTATAGAATTGTTGTTGTTGAAAACAAAAAGAGTAGGGACGGGCAGGCTGTTGAGATAATAGGGCATTATCATCCAAATGTTCACGATGATACAAAAAGATTTGTAATTGATGCAAGCAAAGTTGACAAATGGGTTTCCTTAGGAGCAAAGCCAACTGAAGTTATTGCTCGTTTGTGTGTAAAAAATGGTCTTTCAAGTTTGGAGAAATTCGTTGTAAAACATCCGCAAAGTAAGAATTTCAAGAAATCAAAAAAACAGATAAAAGCCGAAGCAAGTGCTGAATAGTTTTTGATTTTTTGTTGTGAAAAATCGCGATATTTTACGGCGGTTTTTTGTCGGTTTTTTTAATTTTTTATTTCCCGATGGATGTCGTTGTTGCGGTGTTTCTTTTGTCGTTCGTTCAGGCGATGTTGGTAATTTGAATTTTTTATGTAGTGATTGTCTCAAAGGAGCAGTTCAAATTGATTTGGAGCAATGTTGCAAAAATTGTGGTTATCCAATTCAACATGACGATGTTTTAGATAAGTTATTCAAGAAATCTCACAATTGTCCAAGTTGTGAGGATAAAAAAAGGTTTTTTGATGTTGCACGTTCTGTTTACCAGTATAATGGCACTATTAGAAAAATAATTTTAAGATTAAAATATTGTTTTAATACCGAATGTATAAATTTTATTTGTAATGGTTTGCTTGATTACTATTCAAAAATGTCAAAAGCTGATGTAATTTGTTTTGTGCCAATTACGAATAAAAAACTATTTTTCACTGGTTTTAATCACGCTGGGACTATTGCAAACGGCTTTTTTTCTGCATTGAGACAACGCGATCAGAATATAAAAGAAGTTTATATCCGTGATTTATTGGTAAAAACGAAAAAGACAATTCAATCAAAAAAGCTTTCAAGAGAGGGCAGAATGGTTAAAATACACAATATTGAAATAAAGAAGAAATACAGAACGAAGGAGAAAATTAACGACTTTAAAGGTAAAACGTTTTTAATAATTGACGACATTATGACGACCGGCGGAACTATGAATGCTGTTGCGAAATTACTAAAAGACACTTTTCCAAGTTGCAAAGTAGAATGTCTTACTTTTGCGAGAACAATGCTTTATTGATATGATTTTTGGCGAATAGAAAAAAACTATTTGCCGAGCCGGAGTTATAAATTATTCACAAAATGTTAAGACACTTTTTTTATTTTTGACTAACCTTTAAACTTCACTATGTATCCAATTGATACAAACAATAAAGTATGTAAATAGTATAAATTTGGTATAATATCAAACACTGAAATCGTTCCTCCTAATGTAATTACCGAAGATATTGCAACCAACATTTGAGCTCCGTACGGTATTATCCCTTGTGTTATGCAAGAAAAAGTATCTATAATCGATGCTGTTCTTTTTGCTGAAATTTTATATTTTTCTGATATTTTTTTTGCTATAGGATTAACAACAACAATTGCTACAGTGTTATTCGCTGTTGCTATATTTGTTAAGACCACTAATAAAGCTATACCAAGTTGGCTAAGTTTTTTACTATTGAAAACTTTTTGAATAAAATCTAATAATGCTGAAAAACCTCCATTATTATCTATTAAAGAACTAATAGAAGATACAAGTAAAACAACAATTATTGTTTCAAACATTCCATTTGCTCCATTTCCTGCTTGTTGTAATAAATCTGCAATTGGGACAATTCCTGTGTAAATTGAAATTATTGAACCAATGATTATACCGATTGTTAACACAATAAAAACATTTAGACCAATTATGCTTAAAAAAAGAACAATTAAATAAGGTGTTATGTTGATTAAATTCCATTCTTTTTGAATGTTGTTTGATATTTCATAATTAGAAGAAACAGACAACAATATTGGCAAAGTTATGATTAATGCACATAATACTATTTTAAAATTTGCCATAAATTTATCTTTCATTCTGCAACCTTGTCCATTACACACTGCGATCGTTGTATCACTAATTAAAGATAGATTGTCGCCAAAAAAAGATCCACTTACAACACTGGCTACACATAATGCAACAGGAAAATTAGATATTTCTGAAACAGAATATGCTATAGGCGTTATTAAGGCAACCGTTCCTAACGAAGTTCCCATTGATATTGATACAAAACAGCTTACTAAGAATAGTGTAATTACTGCAAACTGAGATGGTAAGTTTGACAATAAACAATAGGCAACACTTGTTGCACTCGTTCTGCCGACAATACCTGTAAAAATCCCCGCAAGAAGAAATATTAAAATCATTGAAATTATATTAAAATCTCCAATGCCGTGAGCCATTATTTTTAATTTTTCGTTGAAGTTTATTTTTCTATTTTGAAGACAGGCGAAAAATAGTGATATTAGAAATACAACAATTATAGGAATTTTATAAAATCCCATTGGTATCTTTAATATGTATTCAAATAATATGCCCAATCCAAGATATAGAAATAAAAATATGCCTATCGGCAATAGTGCAAGTATATTTGACTTTTTATCAACTTTCTCCATATCTTTATATAAACTTTACATAAAACATTTTTTACTTTTTCTTAATGTAAACTAAAAACTTACATTTCTGTAAAAAGGTATTATTCCTTAATACAGAAATGCATTATCTATTTTTCATTTAGTCGCTTTTATAAACTATCGCCAAAATCTGCTTTGAATTTTGCAACAAGTTTGTCTTGCCAGTCGCCGACTGGTTCAAGCTTTCCAACGAAAAATCTTAAAACACTTGGTTCATATGTCCATTTTAGACCTCCAACAAGCTCGCGATTTTCCCAAAGCCATTTAACTCTATCAACCACGAATTTGCAATGAGATAACGAAAAAATTCGTCTTGGCATAGCTAATCTTAAAAGTTCAACTTCTGCAAAATGATCGCTTCCGTCTGGATTTCTTTCCTCACTTATGGTTCCGCGTTCCATTCCGCGAATACCACCAGCTATAAACATCGCACTCGCTAATGCTCCGGCTTGATATTGTTCTACTGGAACGTGTGCTAAAAACTTTTTAGCATCAATATGAACTCCAAGACCACCAGCTGGTTTTACAACGTGAACGCCAAGCTTATCAAGTTCGTTTGCAGTCCATTCAATAAATTCAGGCCCTTGATTTATCATAAAGAAATTCATACTTTCTTGAAGGCCTGCATTTATGGCCTCAATCTCCATTATACTCATTCCGCCGTATGTAATAAAACCTTCAAAAACTGGTATCATTTCTTGCATTTTTACCATCATTTTCTCGTCATCAAGAACTATGCCGCCACCTCTTGCTGAACCAAATTTCCGTGCCGAAAAATACACAATATCACAAAGTTTAGAAGCTTTTAATGTAATCTCTTCTAATGACATATTTTTACATTTTTCTTCTCTCGTTTTCATAAAGTATAAATTATCCGTCCACAAACTTGCATCAAGAATTAAAGTAATTCCGTGTTTTTTACAATAAGCACTTACTTCTTCGAGATTTTCAAGAGAAAACGGCTGTCCGCCAATTAAATTACCGCCAGCTTGCATCATTACGAATGCAATTTTATCTTCACCTTTTTCTTGAATAAACTTTTCCAGCTTATTTAAATCCATATTGGCTTTAAATGGATGATTGCTTTGTGTCTGGAAAGCTTCATCAACTGGTAACTCTACAACTTTTCCTCCATTGAGTTCAATGTGTGCTCTTGTTGTTGTAAAATGTAAATTTACAGGTGTAAATTGTCCTTGTTTGACAAAAAATTTCGCTAGAATATTTTCACAAGCACGACCCTGATGAGCAGGAAGTAGAAACCTTTTTCCAAAAAGTTTTTTCGTTGTTTCGTTTAACTTAAAAAAACTTTCACTGCCTGCATAAGCATCATCAGCTAAAAGCATTGCCGATTGTTGTGTGTCGCTCATTGCATTCACGCCACTATCGGTAACATATCAAGAAAGATGTCTTTGTTATGCAACAGAAAAGTGTTGTTTCCTGCTTCATTTATTGCTTTTTTTCTTGCATCAATGTCAAGCAAAGTTAAGTTTTTAACAATCTTTGCCTTATGCATTTCCAAAGGAACTTTTTCACCAGAAGTGAATTTAATAATATTACTATTACTCATAAAATAAAAAATAAAAACAAAACAAACTAAAAAATGGCAACCATAAGAAAACGAGAGATTAAAAAAATAAAATGGTCACTGACACGAAATACTTCTCCGACTTCGTGTCTTAGATATAATAGTAATAGTATGAATTTTTATTTAAAGAATTAGCAATAGCTCTCTTGCCATAAGCACTGAAATCAGAATGTGCAACAAGAGAAAACTGCATAAACCGATGAAGAATAGAATGGTAAAATTAAATGTCAAGACTTTCTTTTTTAGACACCCTTACAACAAAGTGAGCACTCATTTTTTTTTGCCTATTTAATTAATCTTTCCGATATCACTCCCTGCATGTGTAAATTGTCCTCGTTGTGAAACAATCCAGTTTTTGGATATCCAAATATTATTATAGCCATATTCTCTTGGTAAGGTCATGAATAAGAACACATCGGCCGTTCCGTCCGCACCATTTAATTCGTTTGTTTGTAGCCAATCCATAAGGCTCTTTGCAAACTTTTTTGACACAACATAAGCCGTTGTCATTCCTATTTTACGTGTATCTGTTATTGCATTGTAAAAATACTTGTTTTCTCCAAAACGAACTCTGGATTTTAACCAAGCAGTCCAACGATTACTCCTTCCGTTGTGGACGCCATCAAGCTTCAGAATTCCAAAATGTTTTGGTGAGTATTTCAGCATTTTTGATAATTTCTTCTTAAATTTGTCTTTTAATAGTAGGTCGTCCTCAAAAATTATTCCATACTCATCTCCGCTTTTTAAAATTTCATTTATTGCTCTCAGATGCGAGGTTGTGCAACCAAATTCTCCAATTTTCATATGTCTTTTTTGCCAAATGATTTTATCAGGTTGATAGCGGTAAAAATATGAGAATTCTGGATAATTTTTGTCAAAAACTCTATATTTTACATTTGTTTTAAGTTCATATTTTCCATTGCTTATGTCTATTGCGTGGATTTTCTTTATAACTTTGTTGTTTTCGTCCATTTCTTCAAATATTAAGTCAAATTTTCCGTGTGTGGCTTTAAAAGTTAAATCTTTCGTTTCAACACCAAAAAGTTCGCCATCAAACTTGTCATCGATCATTTTCTCGTAAGTTTCTCGTCTTTCCTTTGAAATTTGCAAGTTTATTATTTTTGGGTTTTTAATATCGTTCATATTTATTGGCTTTACCGCAGACTTAAAGTCAAATAAACTTTTACAAACAACAAACTCAAACAACGAATATAAAAGCAGAAAAATAAAGAGAAAAAACATTTTGCTCATAATTAATCTGTCTCGCATTATACTCAAGAATACTTTTATTTTTGTTAGTAAAATGAATTTCATCATAAAAAATTTGTTAACCAACATTCTGTGATAAAAAGCTTGTTTTTTAAAAAACAATAAAAAAGAAGAAGCCAGTCGCACTCGTAGCTCAGCTGGATAGAGCAACTGCCTTCTAAGCCGTAGGTCATGCGTTCGAATCGCATCGAGTGCACGTTCTTCTTGTGTATTTTTTTTGTCTCTCTTTTGTCATATAGATTTTTGGTGATTTTTTCCGGTTCAACTTGGTTCCTTTCTCCCTTCTTATTTTCCGTTTGTTTATTACTTATTAAACAATAGTTGTTGTAATTGGTGTAAAAAAAAAGCATTGAAGCTTTTTTACAACTTCAATGCTTTGTTTTTTATGATTTTTTACAAAATTTTAATTCGCATCCTTCGCTCCTTCTGGTGCTCCGTCATTAGAAGAACTTTCGCCACCACTATTGCTTCCACCAGTTGAAGAATTACCGCCGGCATTATAGACATATTTTCCAATCTCCATTGTTTGATTTTTAAGATTTTCAACAGCATTTTTAATTTTCGTCAAATCCTCGCCGTCTTTACAATCTTTAACTTCGCTCATAGCCTTTTCAAGTTTTTCTTTCAAATCACTTGGGATTTTGTCAGCATAATCTTTTAGCGACTTCTCCGTTGAGTAAATCAACATATCTGCATCGTTTCTCAAATCAGCAATTTCTTTCAATTCTTTATCTTTTTCCGCGTGTGCTTCTGCGTCTTTTTTCATATTTTCAATGTCCGCATCGCTCAAACCACCATCACTTTTGATTGTAATGTTTTGCTCTTTTCCAGTGCCTTTATCCTTCGCGGATACGTGCATAATACCATTGGCATCAACATCAAAACTGACCTCAATTTGTGGCATACCACGAGGTGCTGGAGCAATACCTTCAAGCAAAAATTCACCGAGCAATTTGTTATCGCGAGCCATTGTTCTTTCGCCTTGATAGATTTTAATTCCAACACTACTTTGGTTATCTTCCGCTGTGGAGAAAACTTGCGATTTTTTCGCAGGAATTGTCGTGTTTCTCTCTATAATTTTCGTCATAACGCCACCCATTGTTTCAATTCCAAGAGAAAGCGGGGTCACATCAAGCAAGACAATGTCTTTTACACTGCTATCACCTTGTAAAACTGCTGCTTGAATTGCCGCACCCATTGCAACTGCTTCATCTGGATTTACTCCTTTTGATGGTTCTTTGCCAAAAATCTTTTTTACTGCCTCAACAACGGCCGGCATTCTTGTCATACCGCCAACGAGCAATACTTCGTCAATATCGCTTGCTTGTAGTTTTGCATCTTTTAAAGCATATTCGCAAGGTTTGAATGTTTTTTCTATTAAATCTGCCGTTAAACTTTCAAATTTTGCACGAGTTAGTTTTACATTCAAGTGCTTTGGCCCCGTTGCGTCAGCCGTTATGTATGGCAAATTCACTTCAACTTCTGTTCTTGAAGATAATTCAATTTTTGTTTTTTCCGCTGTTTCCTTTAATCTTTGGCAAGCAAGTGGATCTTTTGACAAATCAATACCGGGATTTTGAGCCTTAAACTCGTCAATCAAGTATTGTTGTATTCTCTGGTCAAAGTCCTCACCACCAAGGAATGTATCACCATTTGTCGCAAGAACTTCAAATACACCGCCACCAAGTTCAAGAATAGAAATATCAAATGTTCCACCACCAAGGTCAAACACTGCAATTTTCACATCTTTATGTTGTTTATCCACGCCATAAGCAAGTGCCGCGGCGGTTGGTTCGTTTATAACACGAAGAACATTCAAGCCAGCAATCTTTCCAGCATCTTTTGTCGCTTGTCTTTGTGCGTCATTAAAATATGCAGGGCAAGTAATAACAGCGTCCTTCACGTCCTCGCCGTAATAACTCTCGGCCGCCTCTTTCATTTTTGTTAAAATATAAGCACCAATTTGGCTTGGGGCGTAATCTTTACCCCTTGCTTGAACCCAAGCATCTCCGTTTGAAGCTTTAACTATTTTGAAAGGAAATGTTGTTTTTGCTTTATTTACTGCTTCATCGTCATATCTACGACCAATCAATCTTTTTGATGAAAAAATCGTATTTTCAGGATTTGTGACCGCTTGTCTTTTTGCCGGAGCACCAACTATTGGCTGATTTTTCTCGTCAAATCCAACAAAAGAAGGAGTTGTTCTTGCACCTTCTGCATTCTCAAAAACTTTCAAATTTCCATCAATCATCGCAGAGCAACAAGAATAAGTTGTTCCCAAGTCAATTCCAATTACTTTTCCCATAAAACTTCTAACACAAATCCAAATAGTTTACACTTTTTTTTTTCAAGGGTTAAAAAAATAACTTTTTTACTTTTTTTTTGTTATAATGTATATGGTATATGGAACTTGAACTTGGACAATTTATAGTAAATACCGTTTCAAGCATAGCTTTTGTAATCACGGCGTATTATGCATTTAAAGCAAATTATGATAGTGCAAAAATGAGCAAACATTCCGCAGAAAAAGATAAGAAAATTATGCAATTTTATCAACAATCAATAAATGAAAGGAATAAAGAACGAAGAATTGACGATATGGTTGCATATATTCAAGCAATGCTATCAAAGTGGTGTAAAAAAACTCCGGCATTCAGAGCAATAACCAACAATGCAAAAAAGACGCAATTTTCAGTAAAGAATTTTGATTTTAAAAACCAAAAACTCGCCGATGATGATAATTATTTTGATGGTGTAAATCTAACATTTTGGCGGTGTGTTTTAAATCTTGCAACAAACCCTGATGGTAGTGAGTGCGAGAATAGAATTTTTGTAATGAAAGTTATGAGAGTTATGGAAGAAAATAGGGTTAAAGATCCAAAATTTAATGCAATTATAAGGTTATTATTGAGTAATCTTGATGATTTTACAGAACCAAGAGAAGAAAAAATGCAGTTATTTCAATGTTTTAGAAATTCAAACACGATTTACAGCTCTTCAACGATTGTTAATAAAATCATAAGTTCGCTTTATATCAATAAGGTTGTAAGAAATACTATTTTCAGCATATTAAAAAACAGAGTTCCACCTTCAAGAGATGAATATGACGATGACTTAAAACACATTCTCGGGATGACATTAAAATAACTGAATGAAGCAATTAAAAGGTGCGATCATTTAATACGATTATTTTTTAAAATCTGGCGGAACAGGAGGGATTCGAACCCTCGATAGCTTTTGACTATGCACCCTTTCCAGGGGTGTGCCTTAAACCACTCGGCCACCGTTCCAAAATTTATAAAACCAGTCTATTGAAAATAATGATATTATAAAAATAAAGCTTTTTTTATTTTCACTTTTTAGCAACTATAACAAAAGTTGTTCTATTATTGCTGTCGTCCTGTATGTTTTCCGCAAATACTTGTAGAGTGTTTTCTTTTGAAGCCAATTTACTACATATACAAGCAAAATTTTTATTCTGTTGCTTTTTTACATATTCCGCTGAGATTGCTGTGTTTTCTTTTTCAACCAAAATCGCTTTTGGAGCAATTTTTTGCAGTATTTTTTGACATTGTTTTAAAGCTTGCCAGTGTGAAAAAATTTGTGTTATATCTTCAATTTTTGCCCCTTGCAAACCACATAAGTTATGCACTATTGGAATGGTTTTTTTATCAACAATTTTTAATTTATCTTTTTTTTCTTCTAAGATTTTTTGGACTTCAATAACATCGCCGGCATACGAGTTCTTAAAAGGTAAAACTCCATAATCAATTTTTTCTTCTTCCACCGCATTAGCAACTTCCTCGAATGTTTGAAAACTTACTATTTCATTTTCTGGAAAGATTTCTTTCGCACAGATATACGAAAAAGCACCTTTTAAACCTTGATGTCCGACTTTAATTTTATTCATATTTCATTTAAATTTTTGGTTTTTTAAATTTTGCTCAAAACTTCAATAAGTTTATCATTTTGTTCTTTTGTTCCTATTGTAATTCTTGCTCCGTTTTCAATTTGTTTGCTTGCATTTTGAATAACGATTTTTGCCTCTTGCAAAGCTTTTAAAGCTTTCTGTAAATCTTTAAAAATTACAAAGTAAAAATTTGTTTCGCTGTCAAAAACTTTTTCAACACAAGGCAATTGACGAAGTTCTTTTGCCGCTCGTTTTACCTCATCTCTTATTGTTTGTCTGTTTCCTAAAAGTTCACTCAATTTTTGTTTGTCATTAAAAACCTTCAAAACTCTATCAATAGATAATCTTGAAACTGGATAAACTGGTTTTACGATGTTTATAGCATCAATATTTTTGCTACTGGAAATTGCAAAACCAACTCGCAAACCTGCCATACCGAAGAATTTTGATAATGTTCTCAAGACAATAATGTTTTTGTAATTTTTGATTTTTTTAATAAATGTTTCATTGTTCGTAAATTCAGTATAAGCTTCGTCTATAACAAAAATTGTTTTCGGCATTTCTTTAATTAGTTTTAAAATATCATCTTGGTTTAATGAATTTCCAAGCGGTGCCGTTGGCGTTGGAATAAAGGCGATTTTAATTTTTTCATTTTTTGAAATGTTTAAGATGTTTTCTACATCAAGTTGATAGTTATTTTTTAAAAGCGGAACGTCAACAAAATCAATGTTGTTGCAAGTTGCACTATGTTGATATAAAACAAATGTCGGCGAGCATATTAAAACTTTATCAGTTTCTTCGCAAAATGCTTTAATTATCAATTCAATTGCACTTTCTGTTCCGTTTGTAATTGTAATTTCGTTTTCTTCACATTTATAAAATTTTGACATTGTTTCTATCAAAGCTAACCAGTTATGAGGATAATAGTTTATTTTATCATTGTCTTCGTAGTCAAAAAAGTGATTTTCATTGCTGTTCAACAAAGTCCATTCGTCGCCAAAAACAGGCACAGGATATGGTTTTAAATTTTTTAAATTGCTACAAACAAAATTATTGCTTTCGGTATCATCGTCTTTGAGGTGGTTGTTTTCAATTTCGCACATCCAAGAATGAATTTTTTTATAAATATCACAAATAAATTCACTTGAAACTGCTTTTTTTTCTGCTTTGTCTTTTACATTTTTAAGCACTTTTTTAAATCTTTCTTCATCTAAAACAGCAATGTCGTTATTTTTTTTATATTCTCCTATTTTTTTAACAATCTCAACTCTTTTAGCCAGCAATTCAACGATATGTTCGTCAACATCATCAATTTCAATTCTTAACTTCTCAAGCATAAAAAAAACAAATAAAACCAATAAAAAAAACTACAAAAACCTTTTATTGAATAAAACAAAATCCATTAAAACCAATGCCGTCATTGCTTCAACAACAGGAACGGCACGCGGAATGCAGCAAGGGTCGTGTCGCCCTTTTGTGATTTGTAATTTTACATTTTCAAAATTTGTATTTATTGTATTTTGTTCTTTTTTGATTGTTGCTATTGGTTTAAAATATGTTGTAAAATCAATAATTTGTCCGTTTGAAATACCTCCTAATATTCCACCGCAATGATTTGTTTTTGTCTTTATTTCTCCATTTTCATTATAAAATTCGTCGTTATTTTCTTCCCCAGTTAAACAAGAAGAGTTAAAACCTTCGCCAATTTCAAAAGCTTTTGAGGCATTTATTCCAATCATTGCATAAGCAAGGCGTGCGGAAAGTTTGTCAAAAACAGGCTCTCCAAGCCCAATTGGAACATTTTTCACCAGACATCTAACGGAACCGCCAACGGAGTTTCCATTTTCTTGCATTGTTTTAATGATTTCAATCATTTTTTGGCTTGCCTTGTCGTCAGGGCATTTGGTTTGGTTTTTATCGATCATTTTTTGCGTTATTTCATTGCATTTTAAGTCACATTTGATGTTATAAATGCTATTTGTGTAAGCCATAATTTTAATGCCAAATTTTTCTTTTAGATATTTTTTCGCAATAGCTCCACCGGCAACTTTGCAAGTCGTCTCACGAGCTGATGACCTTCCGCCTCCGCGATAATCACGAATTCCGTATTTCATTTGATAAGTAAAATCTGCGTGTCCACAACGAAAAATGTTGGAAATTTCACTATAATCTTTTGAATTTTGATTTTCATTATAAATAATCAAACAAATTGGTGCACCCGTTGTTTTTCCATTAAAAACTCCTGATAGAATTTTTACTTTATCTTTTTCCTGTCTTGGAGTTGTTATTTCGTTTTGCCCCGGTTTACGTTTATCAAGTTCTTTTTGAATATTTTCTTCTGTAATTTCAAGCAAAGAAGGACATCCATCTATGACGCATCCGATGGCTTCTCCGTGGCTTTCGCCGAAAGTTGTAATTCTAAAATTTTCTCCAAAACTATTACCTGACATAAATCAATTACCGCTACATTTTTTACAAAACATTTTCTCCATATCTTTTAAAGTTAATTGTCCGTTTGCTGTTTTTTCTGTTTCATTTAAGCAAATAAAATTCGTCCAACTACCAAGATAATAGGCCAAAATTCTAACTTTCTTATCTTCGCACATTGGGGCAAAAATTATTTTTTTACTTTTACTTGTGTATTTTTCCAAAATCTTTTTCATAGTTTCAATATCTTCTTCCTTTTGAATGTTCATTGCAACTTTTACGATCTCGCTATATTTTAACATTTTTTCAATCAATTTTGATGTTTTTAAAAACGATAAACAGGTATTAAAATTATGATAAGAAACTATTATTTGAGTATCGGTTTTATCGTTTTTTAATAGTGGTTTTATTTTTTCAATTTCATTTATATCTACATCAAGAAATTCAAAAATATTTAACAAAACCGCATAATGAATAATATTTTTTTGTTTTACAAAATTACCTTTAAAATTTCCGCCATTTTTGATGTTTCTGCAAGTAAAAATCGTCTCAAAATAATTTAATTCATTATATTTTTGTCGTTCTTCTTTGATTTTCAATATTTCTTCTGCAATTTTATTGATGTCTTTTTTTGACAACTTTTTAATATAATCAACTCTTAATTCACAAAAATTAGTATATTTACTCGCTTTCTTTAAATTTTTTATAATTTCTTCAGCCGTTTCTCCACGAATAACGACGCATTTTTTATAATCTTTTGGCTGTATTTCTTGTAAAACTTTTTCACAAATTTCTTTGCCTAACTTAACATTGCAAAATTTTTCAAATTGCTTTTTTGCCTGATAAATAAGCATTTCTGTGCCGTAAATTATTTTACACTTTTTTAATAAAGCATTTTTTAAAAGTTGTGTTTTCAGTGGACTATAAACCATATCAAAAACAATCTGTTTATTTAATTGCGATTCGGATAAAATCGCGTTGTTGTTATTTAATCCCAAGGTTGTTGCATTTATTACGATGTCAAAATTATTGCCGTTAAATTCTTGAAGCGAGAGGCTTTTGATATTGTTTTGTTTTGCAAATTCATCATTTTTTTCCTTCGTTCTGTTAAACATTGCAATGTTTTGTGTATATTTTAAGCATCCTACTACTGCTGATTTTGCTCCTCCTCCGGAGCCAAAAATTGCAATTCTTTGAATTTTGAGATTATTTCCGCAATGTTTTTTTATAGCTTCAACAACGCCAAACCAGTCAGTATTGTAGCCATTTATTTTGTGGTTTTTGTCAATAAGTATAGTGTTTATAGCCCCTATTTTTTTACTTTCTTCATCAATTGTATCAGCAATTTTTAAAATTTCTTGTTTAAACGGCGAGGTTATTGACATTCCACGAATATTGAAAAGTTTTATTATATCGGTTATTTTTGTAAAACTCTCCTTTTTTATCTCAATTTTTGTGTATAAAAAGTTTTTATTTATTTCTTTGTTGTTTTCCATTTTTTCAAAAAAAGTGTTGTGTATTTTTGGAGATAAAGAATGCCAAACTGGCGAGCCAACGACGCAAAATAATTGATTTTCTTTGACTGCATTTATAAAGTTATCGTTTGAAGTATCAATTTTTGCATCGTAATCAAGATTGTTATAAAGCTCGTATCTTTGGTTGTATAAATTCGTGTTTTCAACAATAATGTCATTTTCTCCGCTAATATTAGGACGTTGGCTTGAAGTTTTTATTCTTGCAATAAGTGTTTTTTTATCGATTTCAAAAAGTATTTTTAATCCTTTTTCTTGTCGCAAAAGTAGTTGCTCTTCTTGTCCGCGATATTCATTTACAGCAAAGCCACCACCGCAGGAAATTACAATTTCGTCATCATTTAGATGATTTTTATATTTTTGTAATTCAAGCTCACGAAAACGTTTCCAGCCGTATTTTTTAATAATTTCATTGATGTTTTTTTGTTGTGATTTTTCAATTTCCAAATCAATATCAATAAAGTTCAGGTTGTTTAATTTCGCAATTTCCCTTCCTATTGTGCTTTTTCCGGAATATCTAAAACCAAGCAATATAACTCTCATATTATGCTATTTGTACACAATTAAATTTCGCTAACTCTTGCCAAAAATTTGGAAACGATTTTTTAATGACATTACAATTTTTGATTTTCAGATTGCCAATTTTTGTCCCTAAAATTGCAAAACACATTGCAATTCTGTGGTCGTTGTATGTTTCAATTTCAACTTGTGTTTTTAGAATAAAATTTTCGTTTCCGTAGATTGTTATAGCATCGAAATTTGGTGATACTTTGGTTTTTATTCCAACTTTTTGTAATTCATTTTGCATCGCAGTAAGTCTATCGCATTCTTTAATTTTTAAAGTTTTGAGTCCTGTGATTTTTGTTGTAAAATCTTGTAAAGCACAAATAATCATTGCCGTCATTGAGACATCTGGCATATTTCTCATATTTAAAATTAAAGGTTTTTTTTTTCTTTTTTCCGTTTATATTCATCAATTCTCTGAAGTATTTTTATAAATTTCGCATCACCTTGTGAAGATTTTTGCGATATTTGAAGCAGGTCTTTTTTGATTTTTAGGAGATACTGCAAAGCTAAAAAATAAGATGCAGAGCTCCAATCTTTTTCAATTTCAATTTTGTTAATTTTTTTGTTGTTATTTTTTATACTTTTACCGAGTTTGTAAATTATCGTATCGTCAGTGGCCTGATGTTTAAAGTTGAGGCCAAATTTCTTTAAAACATCTAAAGTGATATTTACATACGATTTTGAAACTAAGTTTTTAACTTCAATTTCTTCAATTTTTAGCTTGCTTGCGACCATTAAAATTGATGACAAAAATTGACTGCTCTTACTGCCGTCAAGATTGATTTTTTTTACATTACAACAATTTTTATGTTTTATCAAAACCGGTAGGCAATCTTCTTTGTTTAAATAAAGAATTTCTTTACCAATGGTTTTTAAAAAATCCAACATTTCCTTTAGAGGTCTTTCAAGCATTTTTCCTTGTGCCGTAATTGTAATATCAAATTTAAACAATGCAGACAATCCGAGTAAAAAACGTGTTGTCGTTCCGCCCAATCCGCAGTTGATGATTTTATCTTTTGGTTGTGTAAATTTACCATTTGTGCCAAAAATTGTAATTTCTATTTTGTCTTTTTTATTTTTATGCAATTTAATTTTAACTCCTATTTTTTTAAGTGCTTCAATCATTTCTTTGACATCATCGCATATGTCATTGATGTTTGTTAAAATCGTTTGAGATGGAGAAATTGATGCAAGAATTAAAGCACGATTTAAATAACTTTTTGAAGATGAAACATTTATTTTTATGTCTTTCAAATTTATGTTTTTCAAATCAATTTTTGAAATGATTGCATTTTTTTCAGTCATTTTTTAAATTTTCAAACACTTTTTTATTATTTCCTCGTCAACAGAAATATCATATTTACACTTACCAATCTTTGTTGGTAAAACCATTTTGATGGCTCCATTTTTATTTTTTTTGTCTTTTTTTATTTTATTCAAAAGTTCTTCTATTGTAAAAATGGTTTTATTCTCTTTCATCTTTTTAAGTAAATCTCCAAGCCCATAGATAAACAAGCAATCACTAATTGTATCGGCATTATTATGGTGTAAAAGTCCTTTTTCGCCTGCAATTTTTGTCTCAAAATACATTCCCAATAAAACAGCTTCTCCGTGCAAAAATGGCTCTTTTAAATTCATCCCAATTGCTTCAATAGCGTGTCCAATCGTATGACCGAAATTCAACACTTTCCTTCGTCCTCTTTCCTTAAAATCGTTGCCGGCAAAATGTTTTTTTATCTTCAAAGATTGTTTAATAATTTTAATCAATTCACTTTTTTGCGGTCTTTTTGAAGGTGGAAAATTTGCTAAAAATTAAAGTATTTACGGCTTTTAATGATTGCGTGCTTTATTATTTCTCCATAAGCAGAATTAAACTCTCTGATCGGTAAAGTTTCTAAAAAATTAACATCAATTATCACTTTTTTAGGTTTGTCGAATGTGCCGATTATATTTTGTACATCACAAAAATTTATGCCATTTTTACCACCAATTGAAGCATCAACCATTGCAAGCAATGACGTCGGGACGTTTATGTATTCAATTCCTCGCATATAAATTGAAGCACAAAAGCCACCCAAGTCGGTAATCATACCGCCACCGAGATTTATGATTAAGCTTTTTCTGTCTGCCTCTGCTTCTAAAAGTTTCCGGCAAATGTAGCTGACGTTGTCGATGTTTTTTGTCGTTTCGCCAGTTGGAAGTAAAATTTTTGCATCAAATTGCAAAGCTTTATCTATTGTTTTTTTCCAAAGGTTATAAATTTTTTCCCCTGTTATTAGAACGACTTTTGAATATTTTTTTAAATCCAATATTTTGCTAACGTTTGCAAAAATATCACAACCGAGCAATATTTCTTTATTTCTTTCCATAAAAAAACTAAATCTCCCTGAAAGAACCTATTTTTTCAATCAATTGTAATAATTCTTTTATTGTTATATGCTGTTCCGTATCCGTTGTCGATGTCCCGCATTCAATTAAAAGTCCATCGTATAAATATTGTCCGTTTTCCATTTTCATTTTCAAAGCTTCAACAGATATATCAACGATTTTATCTCTTAATTTTGGTCCGCAAGTATGACTTGGATCAAACCACATTTGATAACCAGTTGTTTTTTTTACCCTTTCAGCACATTTATGCACTGGGAAATTTCTATAATCTCCTTTTAAAGGGTCGTCAATACCGCGATGTATCATTATAATTCTTTCTTTGTTATTATGAATTCCTGTATATGTTGCCAAACCTTTCCAAACTTTTTCCATCGGAGCGTTTTGATTATGAATTTCACTTTCAACTATTGAAGTTCCAAGGTTTTTTGCGTTTTTAATTCCAATGGAAAGATTGTATTTTTTTGCATAATCTCCGATAATTCCCATAGGCCAACCAAGTTGAGATACCGCAGGGTTCCAAGGTATGAAATTACTGCCAAGGTTTTCTGCATAAACCGGAATTTGCAGAACAGGGTCAACGACTTCACTGGCAATTTTTAAATCGCCATATTTTGCAACAACATTTTTTGCAATTTCAACACTTGGGTAAGTTAAATTCGGGGTAAGAGAATATACGCCGTTAATTAAATCTTGGCATAATTTCAAATGAACGTCAAAATCAAGCCCCATATATTCTGCTGAGTGTTTTAATTCGGTTCGTGATTTCAGACCAACGATACGAATACCATAAATAACTTTTTGACTTGTTGAATTTAACGAAGCAATTTCGTGCAATTCTTTAATATTATCATTATTCACAGAACAAGGACCAGCAATAATTTTTACAGACATAAAAAAATAAAAAATAAAATAAAATTATAAAATTGTCCTTAGTTTTGGTTTTTTGAAGCGGTCATTGAAACTACCAACAAACTACTTGGCAGTTTCTTGAATAAAGAAGAAATGTTTAAAAAAAAATGAAAACTTCACGTGGAAGTGCTTATTAACAAGATATAATGGTCAAGTGATAAAAAACTCCAATAAACATCACTTCAATTGTGAGTTTATTGGAGTTTGTTTAAAACAAATTATTATTTTAATAGTGTTTTAATTTTAACATCAATTACAAGAATTCAACACCAAACTTCACACCAACATCGTGTGTTTTGAATTTAACACCATTGACTTTGACATCGGTGTATCTATATTCAGCACCAACTGTAAATCTGTCTTTGATTACAAATTCAACACCAGCTCCGACATTTAGACCAACGTTGTAAGATGTTTTTGTGCTTGAAACTGATCTTGTTTTATTTTCATTGTTGGTGTTGTTTTGGTTTGTGTTTTCTATTGTATTGTTGTTTTCAGGTTCTGCAGCTGGTTCTGTTGTTGTATCACCTGTCTCTGTTGTCGGCTCTTCGGTTTGAGTTGTTGGCTCGACCCAGCCTTTAACATTACTTGGAGCATTTCGCTCTATTTGAGATTGCAACCAGTCCGTCATCCAACCTTCAGGATACGTACTGTGCTCAGGCATCAAATTGATCACATTCTCATTCTCAAGAGATTTTATATAATCGGCAGTAGACATTCCGCTGTCGAAAACATTATCAGAATCACTATATTCAGCATTACTGAAATCTACAAAAAAATAACTATAGTCGTACGCCTGCATAAAATTTGACGATATACGGTATTCCCTTGACATTGGGTAGTCTGGCGTGAAACCCAGATTTTTTAATGTGGAAATAAAATCATTTAAGTCCATCCGATTGTCTCCACCTAGGTATTCGATATTCGTATAAACAGCATGTCTAGTATATCCCTCGTAATGTTGATTAAATGGAGAATATTCAAAGTCGCGGCTGGAGGCGTAGACTTTAACTGAATCTATATCGAACGGGAGGTCAACATTACCGGTAGCATTTTGTATAAACATATATTGCACAAACGCCAACGCAGCATCATACTTACC
>DGUL01000007.1:219487-255611 GCA_002394665.1 Rickettsiales bacterium UBA4311 | reverse complement strand
CAGATGGATGGTGCAATCATCGTAGTAGCTGCCACAGATGGTCCGATGCCTCAGACCCGTGAGCACATTCTGCTCGCTCGCCAAGTGAACGTTCCGCGTCTTGTTGTATTTATGAACAAATGCGATATGGTTGACGATCCTGAAATGATTGACTTGGTTGAAGAAGAAATTCGCGATCTTTTAAAGAGCTATCAATTTGATGGAGACAACACTCCTATTATTCGTGGTTCTGCTTTGAAAGCTTTGGAAGGCGATGCAACATATGTTGAAAAAATCAACGAATTGATGAAAGCAGTTGATGAATATATTCCAACGCCAGAAAGAGATGTTGATAAACCATTCTTGATGGCCGTTGAAGATGTCTTTACAATTTCTGGACGCGGAACTGTTGCAACAGGTCGTATTGAAAGAGGTGTCGTTAAATTAAATGACGAAGTTGAACTTGTCGGTATTCGTGAAGAGACAAAAAAGTCAGTTGTCACAGGAATTGAAATGTTCCGTAAAACACTTGATGAAGGTCGTGCAGGTGATAACGCTGGTATTTTGCTCCGTGGTATTGATAAAGCAGACGTTGAAAGAGGTATGGTTCTTGCAAAGCCGGGTTCAGTTACTCCACATACGGAATTTGAGGCTGAAATTTATGTTTTGAAGCAAGAAGAAGGTGGAAGACACAGCCCATTCTTTACAAAATATAGACCTCAATTCTATTTCAGAACAACCGATGTTACTGGTGAAATCACATTGCCAGCAGGTAAGGAAATGGCAATGCCAGGTGATAGCTTGACAATCAATGTTAAATTGATTTCTCATATTGCCATGGAGCAAGGTTTACGTTTTGCTATCCGTGAAGGTGGTAGAACTGTTGCTTCTGGTGTTGTTGCTAAGATTATAAAATAGTTTTAGTATCTTGCTATAAATGACGACCGATAATCCTTGGGATGAAATTGGTGATGATGAAAATAAAGGTGTCGGTCGTCGTAGCAAGAGTGGTGGTTTAAATAAAAACAAGAAGGATAGTTCTAATAAGGAGAGTTTTTTTGGAAGTTTTTTTTCTCCTTTTTCTTTTTTCGGCGACAGCGGTAATTCGAAAGCAGGTGGTCGCGTTCCTACTGAGAAATTTGGTTTTTTTAGTGGTAGGAGTAATTTTCAATTTTTTTTATCCGGAGTTATCTTGATGTTTTTTCTTTGGCTTGCAAGTGGTTTTTATATTATTCGTCAGGAAGAAAGTGGAATAGTTTTAAGGTTTGGTAAATATGTCCGTGATGTAGATTCTGGCTTGCATTATCATTTACCTTATCCAATTGAGGAAGTTGCAAAAGGTGCGATTAAAAGGGTAAGAATATTAAAGATTGGTGGAGATTTTGGCGGTGCCGGCAATCCAAGTTCAAGTTCCGCTGGTTTTAATGGAGTGCAAGATAAGGAGCTAGGCGAAGGCTGGGCGTTGACTGGCGACGAGAATATTGTAAATTTGGAACTCAACGTTCAATGGAAAATTATTGATTTAAAAAAGTTTATTTTCGGTGTTCGCGATAAGGAACAGACGATTTACGATGCGACGCAGAGTGTTGTTCGTGAAGTTGTTAGTAAAATGAAGTTAGCGGACATTTTGACATCTGGGCGAGGCGTAATTGAAGAGGAAAGTAAAAAGCTTTTGCAACAAATGCTTGATGATTACAATATGGGCGTGGAGGTTTTAGTTGTTCAAATGTTGCGAATTGATCCGCCATCGCAAGTTGTTGATAGTTTTAGAGACGTACAAACTGCCAGAGTTGATAAAGAGAGCGAGATAAACAAGGCTTATAAATATCGCAACGACATAATTCCAAAGGTCAAAGGTGAGGCTGGCAAGATAATTGAGGATGCAAATGCTTATTCTATTGCTGTTGTGAATAAAGCAAATGGCGAGGCAAGCCGTTTTAATCAGATTTACGAACAATATAAAAATGCTCCTTTCGTGACGAGAAAAAGGATGTATTTGGATGCAATGAGCAACATTCTTGATAAGAACAAGATTACGATAGTTGACGATAATGTTAAAAATGTCTTTTTAAATAGTTCAGGTGAGCAGGTTGACAAGAAGATAATGGCCGTTGAAAACGAAGATGGTGGCAATTGACTTTATAGCTTATGACAGAACTTGAGAGCGATAGAGAGTTTGAAAAGTTAGTTAATGATGTCGTTATTAAGTACAATAGCAGGTTGAACAGTTTGACGAATAATGAAGCACAAACAAAATATCTTTTAATTGAGCCAATTTTTGAAAATTTCTTTGGTTTTAATCGCGACAGAGACGTTGAAAAAGAATTTAGTTGTCCAAGCGGAGACAATGGGAAAATTGATTACAAGCTTAAATTAAAAGATGGAAAAAACTTTATTGCCATTGAAGCAAAGGCTGCAAATGTTGAATTAAGTAGATTTCGTAATCAAATAGATGGATATTCCAGAAGCCGAGAATTGGATAACTGCAATGTTTTAGTTTTAACGAATGGAATTGAATGGCATATTTTCGTAAGAACGAAGCACCAAAAACATTTTGATTTTAACGATTGTATTAAGATTGATTTAAAGAAAGGAAAAAACTTAGAAGGTCTACGTTTGTTAAATAAAGAACAATTTGATGTTGAGAAAATTAAAAATTACAAGGAAGAGGTAAAATTTAAAGAGAAGTGCGATGAATTTTTAAAAAGTTGTTTTTGTGTGCAGTATTTAAATCAAAACAATATAAAGGGATTATTAAAAACTATTGGTGTTGGCACGAGGACGGCAAATGGTTTTGAACTATGGAAAGACTATCTTGATAATTGCGATTTTTTAAACAACGGAAAACAACAACAAATTGCCAAAGCGAACGGACGGCAAGAATTAAAAGACCAATATAAAAAAGATAAAAACAACACAGATATAAAAGGGCGACAAGAAATTGTAAATAAATATCGCAAGGTTGTAAATGGTCGTAAACAATACGATTATATTGCCTTTTTCAACGATTTTAATTTGTGGGGTAAAAAATTTTACTACTCCTTAAATAAGGATTTATATGCCACTCTAATAAAAACATCTGACGATAAATATGTGTTTAAATATCAAGGAATGGAGTATGCAGGAAGTCATTTGATAAAAGAGTTCTATGAAAAAACAAATGGTTATAAATCAAAATTTGGATTTCAATGTTCCTCGTATTTGATACCAGAGGGATTTAATAAGGTGTTTAAAACATTGGTTGAAGATATAGAAAACATTGATAAATATAGGGTGTAATTTTGCCTTTCTATTGGCTGTTTTATCTGTTTTGTTATCTTTTGAAATTGTTTTTTAAAAAACTCGTTACACAATTCTGTGTATGGATATAAATCCGCGAGTTGTTTTTTTTGCGATTATTGCATTTTTCGTCGCATATGTTGTTTATAAGTTCAATATTTTATCAAGCATTATAACTTCTGGCGTTGTCGGTTTTCTTGGTTATGTTTTGCTGTATAAATGTTGTTCCGTGATTTGTGAAAAAAGAAAAATGGACTTAGACGAGATGATTGAAGAATATAAAATCAATGGTATCACAAGGATAATACTGGAAACATTTAAAATCTTTGCTGAAAAGGTTTATTTTTTGGTTTTGAAATATAATTTTATTGAGGTTTTTTTTAAAGGTTTTTTATATCAAAAAGATGAAAAAAAGCCAATTATGAAGGAAGACAAAAACAGAGATAAGGTTTTGTTATTTGAGTATTTGGTTAATTTATTGGATAAAAATGAGGATGAAAATACAGCAGGGTTTAAGCAAGCGGTTGAGAGCATTTGGCAAGACAAATGGAGCTTTTTTGCACATTCTGGTTATGTCGGAAATTTGCTAAAAAATATAGGTGATTTTTGTTATGAAAACAATTTGCCGATAATTACTTTTTTGATTACATACAGCGACGGGACACTTGCCAAAGGTGCTTTTCAAGATAGTTGGAAAAATGGCGAAAATGGTTGGGAAAAAGCCGGGTTGATGCAGGACTATAAAGCAAACTTCAAAGAGTTTAAAAAATATCTTCAATTGATGTTGAAAAATAAAGATAAATATAAAACACTGCTGGCAGAGTATAAAAAACATTTGAATTATGGAGAATGAAAGCAGTAAATTAAAACTCGGACGCTATCGTCATTACAAGGGCAACGAGTATAATGTAATTGCAATTGCAAAGCACAGCGAAACACTTGAAGATTTGGTTATTTACGAGGCTTTATATGACAACAAAGTCGCGAAAATTTGGGCTCGTCCACTGAAAATGTTCACAGAAAAAATTGAAAAAGACGGCAACTTTATAAATCGTTTTGAATTCATTGGAGAGGAGTAGGGTTTTTTTCGTTGGTTTTTTTACTTGTTTTTTTTTTTTTTTTTTTCATTTGCTTCTTCTCGCTCGTGTTTTTTTGGGCCTTTTGAATTTCTTGAATTTAAAAAAATATTATCTTGAATTGTAGCGATGATTGCAGAACTTGTTTATGAAGTTTTTAAATTCATAGGCGATTTAAATTATTGGCACGTGGCTTTGTTATCGGCATTAGAGAGCACCGCTTTCCCTGTAATCATTCCTGTTGAAACGGTGGTTATACCAATGGGATATTATGCTTACCTCGGGACAAAAAGTTTGCCATTGTTGATTATTTCTTGCACCACAGGTATTGTGATTGGGTGCTTAATAAATTATGCTTTTGCTCGTTATCTCGGTCGTGCCTTTATTTATAAACACGCAAAATTTTTACACATCAATATTGAAAAACTTCAAAGACTGGAAGCAAAATTTTTAACTCACGGAAGGCTTTTGATGTTTGTCGGTAGATTTGTGCCAATTCCTGCATTTAAGCATATTATTACAATTCCAGCAGGGATGGCAAAAATGCCTGTTCATCAATTTGTGTTTTATAACGCACTTGGCGGGTTAATCTTCTCTACTTCAATGCTTTTAATCGGTTATTTCTTTGGCAGTAGTGAAGAACTTTGGCGAAAAGCTCTTGGTAAATTTGTGCTCGTTTGCTTCATTTTATTAGGTCTTTATATCGTCGTAAGGTTGGTAATTAAAATGATTTTAAAAAAAGGAGAAAAGCAAGAGGTTAATCTTTACGAAGAGGTCGCAAACAGCGATGTCGTGGAACATAGAAGCGAAGACGATACTTTGTTTATAGGCGGCAAATCTGTAAGAGAACTTGGTGGCTTTGGCAGAAAAGTTAGGCAGAAGATTACTTCACAAAAAGCAAAAAGTTTTAAGCGTCCATTTTTGAAGTTCAACAGCAAAAACAATGAAAGAGGTGAAAGAAAAAGTGAAAGAGCTGACGAGAAAAATAATAAAAACAGGTTTAGCAAAATGAGTAAGAAACAAGAAGATAGAAAGAAAACGGATGGAAAGAGAAATTTCACAAAAATTACAAAGAAGAAAAATCAAAAAATATAAGCTCCCTACAAGAGAATTTAAAAGGAAAAAGCACAATAACTAAATTTGACTATATTCACTCCTTTTTTTGCTGTCTTTTCTTTTTAAGAACTTTCCAATTACTCTTTACAAAGTTTGACAACCGCTTGAATTCCAAGCATGCTTTCTTTATAAATTGTATCAATATCTATTTTTGAAGATAAATAATAAGGTGCAGTTATAACTTTATTTTCTTCATCAATGCAAATTTCACCTGCTTTACAAATTACTGGCTTGTTATTGTTTTTAATGATTGCCTCTTCTGTGTATTTACCAGTGTCGGTCATAATTTTTGCTCCTTTTAATGAACCATTTGGAAGAATAGAAGCCATACAGCCGGCGAAAATTGGTTTGTTTTGTGCGTGAAATTCTTGAATTATGTTTTTAATTTCTGCCCTTACTTTATAATTTGAGTTTTTTTTACAAGTTTTTCCATCGCATTCAATGAAATCGCTAAAACTCGTTCCAGTGCCGTATCCACCAGGGAAGATCAGGGCGTCAAACTTATTTACATCAAGTTTTTTCAAGTCTTTTGTCAATCCTCTATCAAGTCGTCCGGCTTCAATTAACATATTTCTTTTCTCGTTTGACTGCGACATTCCGTTGGTATGCACAACATATTTTTGATTTTCGTTAATTGCAAAGCAACGATAGTTACATTTATTTTGTTTGATTGCCAACATCAAACAAGTGGCTTCGTGTGTTTCGGAGCCGTCCATACCACCACAGCCAGAGAGTATAATCGCGAATTGTTTCATAAAAATAGGATCATCGTATGATGAAAACAAGAAAATAAAAAAAAAGTTTTTTATTGTTTTTTATGGCTTTTATTTTTCACGAAGTCTTGTTGCTTTCTGTTTTTTTTTCAAAGTTTTATAGCTGACTTGCTGACAGAAGGTTTAAAAAAGTTCACGGGTAATAAAAGCTTTCGTTTCAAGTGTGTATGTAACATTGTTTTTATAGCTTTGTTTATATGTGTGTTGTTGTTTTGGGACAAATTACTTGCAAGGTTTGGCGTATCTTTTTTTTTGTTGCAAAAGTATTTTATTATTTTGTTGTTTATAACTTTTTATTTGAAAATTTTCCAAGAAGTTCTTTTTAGAAAGCTGTTTTTATTTCTCTGTTTTATTGCAAACTCCTCATTGGTTTTTTTAGAAAAATGCCGACCTTTTTTCTTTAAAAGAAACATACTTGCAGATTGGAGAAAACATTTTATTTTCTCCGCTTTGATATTTTTAACCCTTTTTCTTGGCGAGTTTGTGTTAATGTATCAACATCAAGTTCAATTAACGATATCAAAGCAAAACGTAATTTATTTTTCTTGTGCAGTTTTATTTTGCTGTTTGTCGTCTTTCGCTTCGGTTGGATTAAAGGTATTGCTTTTATTGCTTGTTTGTCTTCCGCAAATGGCAAATGTTGGCTATATCGCTTATTCAGGTATTCCAGCGGGATGCGATGAACTTTATAAAGCTTTGACAGAATTTGATGATGTCGGCAAAAATATTTCAGTTGTATTGAAGATTTTGCCTTTTTTGCTTATTCCTTTTGCTTTATCTTCTTTTTTGGTCTTCAAATGGAGAAAATTATTTCATACATCACATTTTTTTAATGTAATTTTGGTCGTTGTGTTTGTGAAGCTTTTTCATATGGCTTACACAAGTGATTTTTTGTATGCTGTTCCGGTAAAATCGCGACTTACGATAATAAACACAATGCGGGTATTGCCCTATTGTATAACTCACGCGAACGATAAAGGCGATTTTGAATATCCTGATGATGTTATTGGCGGAGTAAGAACCGAGCTAAAAACAACAAAAACTCCAAGGGTTATTTTGTTGTTATGGGGTGAAAGCACAAATGCAGATTTTTTAACTTATCTCGGCGAAACTCGTTTTACAAAAGGCTTAAATACAACACCGAATATTTTAAAAATTTTGAAAGAAAAAAGTAAAAATTTTGTGGCTTTGAAAGCAATTTCTGGCTCTGTTGCAACTCGTGCGTCAACAACGTTGTTTTTCAACCTTATTGGTTATCCAACAAATTTTAGAGAAGTGGCAAAAAGCGGAAAACAAAACTTATTTACATTGGCAAAAAATAGTGGTTATAAAACTTATTGGCTTTCTGCTTTTGAGACGAACTTGACCGAGGGCGGTGGTTTTAAGGCAGATATTTTTATTTCAAAAGATACACACGCACCATTATCGGATGGTGAGCGAGACGATTATTTATTGGATAAGATTAGAAAAATAGACATTTCACAAGGAAAACATTTTATTGGAATACAATTTAATGCTTGTCACGATCGTTATATTTCAAATTATGCAAATCATAAGGAATTTGAAAAAATGAAGCCTAACAACAACGACAACAGAAGAGATAAAACAAGAAAAGAATACATAAATTGTATTGGCTATTTAGATTATTTAATTGCAGAGGTTTTTAAATGGGGAGAGAAAAATGGCATTGATGTAATGATTTATACATCCGACCACGGGGAAATGCTTGGGGTGGACGACGATGATAGCGATGGCAATTTGTTTGGACATAACTATCACGGATTGGTTGATGCAAAAGTTCCTTTTTTTATTTATCAAAAAAATGTAGATCAACAATTAGCCAATCAAATCAAGCGGAAAAAAGTTTTATCTCATTATGAAATTTCAAAATTAGTTGCCAATGTTTTAGGCTACGAAGTAAAGGATAAAAATGCTGTTGAGAACGAGTTTTATTTATTTAGCAATCGGCTATTTGGCAATTCAATTTTTGTCAAAAAATTTGAAAGAAAAAACAATGGCACAATAACTGAAGTTTTACATACAGATTTAAATAAATTCTTTAAGCAATATCACAAAAAAAGACACAAAAAGCAACAAGATAAAAGGTAGATTAAAAAATGGTAAAACCCGTTTTATTTGCTTATCGTTTACTATTTTATTCGTGTATTCTTTCAATTTTTGCACCACAGTTATTCAATTTCATTTCAAGATTTTCATAACCTCTGTCAAGGTGGTAAATTCTGTCAATTATCGTCGTTCCTTTTGCGACCAATCCGGCTAATACAAGGCTTGCGGAAGCTCGTAAATCCGTTGCCATAACATTTGCACCTGTGAATTTTGTATTGCCATTTATCGTTGCAGTATTTCCGTGAGTTATAATATTCGCCCCCATTCTATTCAGTTCGGCGACGTGCATAAAACGATTTTCAAAAATGTTTTCTATAACCTTACTTTGTCCGCTTGCGAGCAGTAAAGGCACCATAATTTGAGCTTGTAAATCCGTAGGAAAACCCGGAAAAACCGCTGTTTCAATATCACAAGGAGCAAAATCGTGCAGTTTGTAAGTTAAAATTCCGTCCACTTTTTCTTTAAATCCGATGCCTACTTTATTAAAAGTGTCCTCAACACCTTTAAATATAGACATATTGCAATTTGTGAGTAAAATGTGCCCATTTGTAATTGCACTAGCTATTGCATAAGTTCCTGCTTCAATTCTGTCTGCTGGAATTGTAAAGGTCGTTTCGTGTAAATCTTCTTGTTTTACTCCTTCAATTATAATCTCGTCGGTGCCGTATCCTGAAATTTTTGCTCCAATAGAATTATAAAACTCTGCCAATGCTATAATTTCTGGTTCTTTTGCAACATTTTTTAAAATGGTCTTTCCTTTTGCGAGTATACTTGCTGAAATTATGTTTTCAGTCGCTCCAACCGATGGAAAAGGAAGTTTATACTCGCAACCAATGAGACCATTTTCGGCATCTGCTTCAATGTATCCGTTGTTTATTTCAATTTTTGCTCCAAGTGCCCGCATTCCTTCAAGATGAATATCAACACCGCGGATGCCAATAGCACATCCACCTGGTAAAGAAACTTTTGCTTTTCCAAAACGAGTAAGTAAAGGTCCAAGAACAAAAATTGAAGCTCGCATTTTTTTTACAAAATCATAACTTGCGATTTGTTTATTGATGTTGGAATTATCAAATTCAAAAATTGATTTATCTGGACCATATTGGCTAATTTTTGAGACATCAAGCGAGATTTTCGTGCCGAGATCTGTAAGCAAATGGTTCATTGAATAAATATCTTGAATATCTGGCAAACCTATAAAAGTAATTTTTTTGTCGCATAAAATAGAGCCGGCCATCACAGCAAGACCTGCGTTTTTTGACCCTGAAATTTCAATTTCACCATTCAATTTATGCCCGCCTTCAATCTTCAATTTATACATACAAATAAAGCATCAATAACTTTTGATTAAATCCATTTAATCTTTTACTAAAATTCATTCAACCCTATTTTTACCTATCTAAACCATCGTTTTTTATTCCATACTCGCAAGCACTTTTGCTTGTGCGTCCGCACGAAGACCTTGTATAATTTCATCAATGTTTCCTGTCTCGCTAACTCTATCCAAATTATAAAGTGTCATTCCAATTCTATGGTCTGTAATTCTATTTTGAGGATAATTATAAGTTCTAATTTTTTCGCTTCTGTCTCCACTACCTATTTGTGCCTTTCTGTCGGCTTTATGTTCGGCTTCTTTTTTCTCTTTTTCGTATTCATAAACACGGCTTCGCAAGATTTGCATTGCTTTTATACGATTTTGAATTTGAGAACGCCCTTCCTGCATAAACACTACAATACCAGTTGGATTATGTGTAATTCTCACGGCACTTTCAGTTTTATTCACGTGTTGTCCGCCGGCACCGCTTGAACGGCAAACATCAATACGCAAATCGCTATCTTTTATTTCAACATCAAATTCTTCCACTTCCGGAAAAACCGCAACCGTTATAGCACTTGTATGAACTCGTCCTTGTGTTTCCGTTTCCGGTATTCTTTGCACGCGGTGCGTCCCGCTTTCATATTTCAAATGTCCGTAGACCTCCTTTCCGCTGACATTGAAAAAAATTTCTTTCATTCCGCCAACCTCACCTTCGGACGAATGCAAAACTTCAATTTTCCAACCTTTAATTTCACAATACTTTTGATATATTGAAAACAAATCTGCAACAAAAAGTCCTGCTTCATCGCCACCGGTTCCAGCACGCATTTCAACAATGGCGTTTCTGCCATCCATTGGATCTTTTGGTATCAAAAGGATTTTTAATTTTTGCTCTAATTCTGGTTTTTTCTTTTCAAGTTCCAGTTGCTCCTCGTGCATCATCTGTCGCATTTCTGGGTCTTGTTCGGTTTTTAGCATTTCATCTATCTCTTCAAGTTGTTTTACAACACTTACTAACTCTTGCGAACAATTAAAAGTATCCTCTAAATTGCTTTTCTCCTTGCTGATTTTTGCACTTTCTTTGTAATCCGTGCATTCCGCAAGTTTTGCGTCCAATTCGCTCATTTTTGCAACAATTTGATTAGCAATTTGCAATAAGTTTTCAGCCACGAAAAAGCAATGCTGATATTGTTGTTTATTTACAAGTTTTTTTTCTTGATTTTTATACTTGCCACATAAGACTTGCCTGTATGAGTAAAGGAACTTGGCAACCAAGCAAGATAAAACGCGTTAGAACTCACGGCTTTCGTGAAAGAATGAAAACCGCTGGCGGACGTGATGTTTTGCGTAGCAGAAGATTTAAAGGACGTAAAAAGTTAACAGTTAGCGATGAATAGTTTTTGAGGAACGAATTTTGATAGTTATGAGTAAGTTGAGTGGTTTATTTGGCTATTTTCGTGATGTAAAGCTGGAATTTTCAAAAGTCGTCTGGCTTCCAAGAAAAGAGCTTATGCATTTAACAATAATGATTTTGATAATAACAGCTTTTACCGCTTGCTCGTTTGTACTTATTGACTCATTGGTTTCGTCATTGATAATGAAGATTATATTTATTTAGTTTTTTTTATGGCAGGTAAGAAAAAAAGTGTTGAAAAAGTTGAGGAAAAACAAGACGATAAAGATGTCGTTGCCAGATGGTATGTTTTTCGTGTTCAAGCAAAAAAGGAAGAAACAATGATAAAGAAGTTGAGGGCTTCTTTTAGCATTCTTGAAAAAGACGGAATGAAAGGCGAGGACTATTTCTTGGATTTCACAATTCCAAAATATAACTTTGTTGAATATAAAAACGGCAAGAAAGTTGAAAAAGAAGTGAATTCATATCCGGGATATGTGTTTATGAAAATAAAACTTACGGATGCAATTATTTTGTTTTTACGTAATTTCTTCCGTTTGAATGGCTTCGGTCAGATGCTTCCAAAAGCAATTACAGATGAAGAATATAATACAATGATAAACAATGTAAAAGGTCTTTCCAATAGCGACAAAAATATTAAATTTAATATTGGCGATAGAGTTAAAATCAATGGTGGTTCATTTGCTACAATGGAAGGGAATATTCTTTATAACAACAAAGAAGAACAAAAACTTGTCGTTGGTGTTATGATATTCGGTTGTGAAACAAAAGTCGATGTTGATTACAGCCAAGTTTCAATGATTACAAAATAATCAAAATGACGTTGTTTATTTGCAGGAGTTTTTTTTATTTTTGTTTTTTTCTTTCTTTCTTTTATTCAGGGGTTGTCTTCGCTTCTGGAAGAGTTTTATTCTCCGCAAGAAACGTAGAAGAGGGGAAAAGTGGCGAACTTTTTGTCGTGAAAAATAACGAGGTTTTTGTTAGAACTATTAAAAATAATGTCTTTGATTATTCAGTTCCGGAAAACGGAACTTATGAACTTGATTGTGGAGCAATAATTTCGGTTGAAGATGGCAAAGTTGTCAATATCGGCGGAAGATATTATACAATGTCAAATGACGATATGATTACAAAAAGCCGATATAAAGACGAGTTTTACAGCGAGCCAACACTTGAATGTGATCTACAAAAGTTTGACATAATTAACAAGATAATCGTAAAAGACGAAGAAATTGAAGGTTTTCAAACTCAACTTTATTTACCTGATTATTATGAAGTTTTAAAGTTGATTTTATATCGTAGCGACACGGATGCGGAAGGAAAAACAAAAGCCTTTGTATTTTCAGAAAAAAATGACGTCGGCTGTGCGTATTATAGGGAATATAACATTTATAAACCTCCTGTTGAAAAAGAAGACGGAAAGAAAAAAAAGAAAGCAAAAAAGAAAAAGATTATTGCCAAGACAAAGGAAGAGTTTATTCAAAAAGTTTCAACAGAGAGCTATAAAAAGATGATGTTAGAAGACTATGCTTATTTGCAACCATTTGAAAACGGAGACATCAATAAAATTGTTTTGCATATTGAAGGCACCGATGTGCAATATATCAATGCTATGGCAATAGATTTTGAATGGAAAAAATTGACCTTTGATGATTTGTTGGAAAAGAAAGTTGTAAAGGAATATAACGATGGCGATGGAAAAAAGGAAAAGAAGGTCGCTAATACGAAGAACAAGAAGGCAAATAAAAAAGCCAATAAAAAGTAAAAAAATTTTCAAAACAACAATAAAGAAAAACAGAAAGTGTTTTATTAGACATTTATCTTAATGCTAATGCATAAAAGCATTAAGCTTCCATTTTGGTAGCTTAATGCTTTTGGGATTACAAGTTGAAATAAATAAATTATCAAATAGAACAATCGTTACAACTTACATCGTTTCCTTTTTTTTTCGCATCGTTTTTTCCCGTTTGTGGTTGTTTTGCATCTATTTCTTGCTCGTTGTTATCGTAGCTTTTATCTACGTTATGATCTTTTTGTTTAAAATTCTTTCTTGCTTGGTCAGCCCGTATATTAAGAGCACGACGATGTATTTCCAATTTTCTCTGCAATTCATCGTCTGGTATAGCTAAAAATTACCAACATTTTTACTATCATTCTTTTTTAGAAAAAAACATATTCTTTTTACAAAAAAAAACAGAATTTTGTTTTCTGAATGCTAATTTTGCTTTTTCTTGAAAAATATAAAACTTTTTTTCCACTTGTAAAAATGCGTGCGAAAAACTTTGATTGTATCACTAATTTTATTTTTAATATCGCACACGGAATTATTTGCCGATCAGGTAGGAAATAAACAAACTTTCATTGAAGCGGACTTTGTAAAAATGGGTGAAAATAATTCATTTTTTGCCAACGGACACGCGATAGTTAGGCGACAAAATTTATTGATGAATGCCGGTGATGTAAAAGCTATAAAGCAAGTCGCAGAGGCCAAACAAAAACAAGAAAAAAGTAGCAAAATGGTCGCGGTAAAAGACAAAGAGACGGACGAGGAGAAATATGTTTTTTACGCAAATGATTGGGTCAAAATGCGAACGGAAGATGATAACATAATTTACGCAAAATCAATGTTTAGAGATGAAAATACAGGTATAAGTGAAATAGATAACGCTCAGATTTTTCCCGGTGGAAATAGAGATCATACGGAAATTTACAGCACAAAACTGAAAAAAAGCGATTGCGTTTTCACGTTAAGTGATGTGTCAATTTGTCCTTGTAAAATTTTTGTTGATGACAATGTAGAAAGTAATAGGCAAACACCTTTTTTTGCAATGACAGAGGAAGACGAACTGCTTAATAAACCACTGCAAAAAAATTCAATAGACAACACTGACGAGGAGATGCACGATAAATTGAAAACAACTTTTATTTCTGTAAAAGCCGACAAAGTCATTCATGACAAAGAACAAGCAACAATTACTTTTGAAAAAATGAAATGGAGAATTTTAGGCATACCGGTTTTTTATATCCCAAAATACACACTGCATACAGATAACAGCGGAGATACTGGTTTTTTAATGCCAAGGTTGGTAATTTCAAAATCAAAACAAACTGGTTTTGAATTGCCGTTTTACTGGAAAATTAGCGATGATATGGATTTTATAATCAGCAGAAGCCAATATTTTGATATTGGTCTTTTAAGTTGGATGACAAATGTCGGTACAAATGTGAGAAATAATTTAAATAATACCGATAAAAGATGGCAATTAAGAGATTTATCAGATTACCGCACAAGTCATACAGATTTTAAGTTTAGGCATTTGGTTTCAACAAAATATAACTACGAAAGTTTTTATGTTCTTGAAGGTATGCTTATGGACTGGTCGCAACTTGTTGATGAAGATACTGGACTTGGAGCGACGAAAGGTGGCAAAGCCGACGGAGACAAAATAAAAGGAATTCGTTGGATGGCGGATTTAAAAGCAAGGTTAAAACTAACGAATACAACTTTTTTAAACATCAGTCAATATTACGCTTCCGACAATAGAATTGCTTATATGTATCTTGGCGATGCAAGGGCAATTAGAACAAACACCTTTCATCTTTATGATGTTGATTATAATCGTTATATTTCCGTTGAAGCTTATACATATCGATCGGCACTTTTGAATATTGACAACAAAACTACACCCTTGGTTTTTCCAGTTATACGAGCAGATTATGATTTTAATAAAGACAGACTTGGAGGAAATTTTTACATAAGAAGTAAGGCCTATTATATCAACAGAAAAGAAGGATTTGATACTGCGACTGCCGGAGTGGATGGCGGTTATCATTTACCTTATTTTTTCAAAAACGGGACAAAAATAACGGCAGATACATTATTGAGATTGCAGTATAATCATATAAGTTATAGTGAATTTAGCGAGCCGGCATATTTGCCACATCAATATATGTGGAATAATTTAAATTATTACTTTGGCAACATTAGTGGGTTTGTACAAGGGAATTATTATGCAAACAGCAATATTTTAACAAATGGGCTTGATGCTTTCAATAAATTCTCTGTTTTGAATTTTAACAAGTTGCAAGCAGAACACTCTTTTTTGATAAGCTCGCCAGTTGGAAAAACATTTATAACTCCAAAAGTTGCAATAAGATATTCACCAAACGATAAAAGAAGCTTATATTTACCAGCGGAAGACAATTTTGCAATGGGGATGAATTACTATAATGCTTTTGAATTGTTGCAAAGCAGTGGCTACGGAATTTACGACATCGGTGGGTCTTTTGTTTATGGTGCGGATGTAAAACACAGAGTTAACAAAAATATTGAAATAAGTGGTGGATTAGCACAAAATGTTCGCTTTAATGGCAACATTGAAGAAAGATACTTGGCAGAATTCACGGGCTTCCGTCGCTCTGTTTCGGATTTAATGGGAAACTTCGGGTTTAAATTCTTTGGTATATCTGGTAATAGTGCTTTTAATTATGATATACACAATGGAGAATTGAGAATGTTTTTATTTAATGTTTCTTATGGAATGAAATATTTTTCTATATCTCTTGGATATGATAGTTTTTCAAAAAATTCAAATATTTTTGGTATAAAAATGGATGCATTAAACGGGACAATAACTTTGACGCCAATTAAAGATTTAAAACTTTCTGCAAGTGCGACATATAATCTCAATGGAATGGATGCACCAAACAGAAAAATTGATCCGGGATTTACAAGTTATAGTTTAATGGCACAATATACAATTAGTTGCGTCACTCTTGGATTTAGAATATCGGAAAACAAGGTTAGATTAAATAATACACCAAGCACGGTTATGTATAGATTTATGATTACATTCAGCGGACTCGGCTAATGTGTAAGATTATGGAAAATAAAAAACATTTTTGTAAAATTGCTTGCAGAATGCACGCGTATGTTCGTGATTGACGAAGAAGAGGAGAAAAAGAAAAAACAAAAAAAACGCGAAAAGATGATTGATGAAATGGAAAAGCATCAAAAATCATTGGAGGAAATAATAAAAAGCTATGAAAAAGACTTAGAGAAAGAAAAGAAAAAACACAAAAAAGAAAAGGAAAAGCTTGAAGCTTTAAAGCTGAAAATGCCAAATTATCCAAGCGGATGGATTGGAAGATTTTTCAAGTGCATGACCCCAACATTTGCCATCATTGGAGTTGGTGGTGGTCTTTGGCTTGCAGATGCATTTTTAAGATGGGTGGCTACAATGGCAGATTTTACAAAGGGGCTTCACTTGGAAGAAAGTGTTGCGGGAATTATCAAAACTTCTTCATTCTGGAAAATTACCGGTGCTGTTGCAATAGTTTGCTTTGCTGTTTTTACCTTTTGGAGCATAGCCGTTGCCATTAGCGGAAAGTCAAAAGCTTCAAAAGATAATAGCAAAACTATAAAACTAAAAAAAGGCAAAGGCAAAAAAAAACAAAAAGAGGAAGATTTGGAAGAAGACCTTGACGAAGAGCTTGAAAAAGATGAAGATGATGAAATTGAAAAGGATAGCGAAGAACTTGAATACGATGGCAAAACAAAAAAACGAGGTGATAAATATGAAAAGATAATGGGAAGAGACATTGAAGACGACGATTTGAAAAGAGATAAAAAAACAATTTCAAACAGCGATGCGAGAGTTAATAAAAAACACAGAAACAACGCGATTATGAAAAGCAAAAACTATAAAAAATATAAAAACAAAGGAAAGTCAAACAACAATAAAGCAATAAAGGAAAGAAAAAAGCAAAGTCTAAGGAGTTTTTTGTGATATTGTTGAAAATTATAAAAAACTTCTATTTTTATAGGTGTGAGCGAGCCGTTAGCTAATAAGATTAGGCCAAAAACTCTTAATGGATATGTTGGACAGGAACATCTTGTTGGTAATGGGAAGCCGTTGCGTTTGGCGATAGAAAATAAAAAGCTTTTTTCTTTTATACTTTATGGTCCTCCGGGAGTTGGAAAAACAACGCTTGCGAGAATATATGCCGAAGCCGTTGATGCGGAATATTTTGAGCTCTCCGCGGTTTCTGCTGGTAAAGATGATATAAAAAAAATTGTTGATAGTCCTGCAATGTTTGGTAGAGCAAAAATTTTATTTCTTGATGAAATTCACAGATTTAACAAGGCACAACAAGATTTTTTACTTCCATATGTTGAAAATGGAAGTCTTTACTTAATTGGAGCGACAACGGAAAATCCGAGTTTTGAAGTAATTTCTCCACTTTTATCAAGGTGTCAGGTTTTTGTTTTGAATTCGCTAACAAAAGAAAACATTAAAACCATAATTCAAAGAGTAGAGAAAGATAAAAAGATAAAAATAGACAACAATGAGGTAATAGATTTTTTGATTGAAATGTCAAACGGCGATGGACGGCATATCATATCAATAATTGAGAATGTTCTTGAACTTTATGGAGAAATTACGATTGAGAATATAAAAAATGCAACTCAAAAAATGCTTCGTTATGACAAAAAGGGCGAAGAACATTATAATACGATTTCCGCATTTATAAAATCTATGCGCGCGAGCAAACCAGATGCCACGTTGTATTATCTTGCTCGAATGGTAAATGCTGGCGAAGACCCTTTATTTATTGCCAGAAGAATGGTAATTTTCGCAAGTGAGGACATAGGAATTGCAGACAATAACGCTTTGGTTGTTGCTAATGCTGTTTTTCAAGCTTGCCAAACTATTGGTTATCCGGAGTGTGCTATAAATTTGGCACACGGGGCTACATACTTGGCAAGAGCACCAAAAAGTCGGCGTTCCAATGATGGCTTTGCAGATGCTTTGCTGGATGTGCATAAATTTGGTAATTTGCCAATACCATTAAACATTCGCAATCCAGAAACAAAACTAATGAAAGAATGGGGCTACGGTAAGGGATATAAAAAATACGACAAAGATAAAGATTTCCTCCCTGAGAAATTGAAAGGGAGGAAATATCTATAATGGTCATATTGTAAGTTTCATTAGAAGCGTCTTTCAGGCTCGTCGTGTTCTGCGTCGAGGCAAGATGTAACGATGTTTAGTATGCCGTCGTGAGCTATTTGATACAAATGTTGCGTCCAAGAGAAAAAGCGAGAAAAGATATTTTGCTCTATATGTCTTACTGGTTCGACGGCCAAATGTTCTACATTTCTATGTTGCAAGTTAACACGAGGCATATCCACAGGACGGTCGGCACGTATAAAAGAGTGGCGCTCATCTGGTTCAGAAGATTCGTAGGGTTCTACTCCGAAGTATCGTTGCGGTAGACTTTCTTCTTCTGATTCTTGTTGAAGACTTTCAGCCAATTCGTTTAGTATTGCCTGCTTTATCGCACTATCTTCGTATTCTTGAACTGGTAGAGGTTTTTCATACTGTTATCTTTGTCACTGCTATAATCGTAGTTGCCGTCATATTCCTTCATATAAAAGACATAAAATGATAAGCGTTGTAGATGGAAAGTCAAAGAATTCCTTGAATTTTAAAAACTTTTCAATTCTTTTCACCAATGGTAGGTAGCAATTTTTTATTTGTAATTTCTGCACCTTCTGGGACAGGTAAGACCACAATTTGCAGATATTTATTAGGACTTCATAAAGAGTTGGTTTTATCCACCTCGGCAACAACCAGAGAGCCAAGAAATCTTGAAAAAGACGGCATTGATTACTTTTTTTTATCAAAAGCAGAATTTGAAAAACGTGTAGAAAATAATGAGTTTTTGGAGTATGCAAAGGTTTTTGAAAATTACTATGGCACTCCTATGAGTTTTGTTGACGATCGCCTTGCAGAAGGCAAAAATGTAATTTTTGATATTGACTGGCAGGGAATGAGAAAAATCAAGAAAGCTGACAAATACAATATTAGCACGATTTTTTTAGTCCCTCCTTCAATGGACGCTTTAAGAAACAGATTAAGAGGACGCGGAGACGCAGAGGAGCAAATTGAAAAAAGAATTGCTGGATTTCATAATGATGCTGAAAAGGCCGATGAGTATGATTATGTCATTGTGAACGACGATTTAAATGAAGCTTGCAGACAAATTGATAGCATTTATACGGCGGAATTGATAAGGTTAAACAAACAAAAGCAAATAAATTTTATAAAAGATGTTTTAATGAAATAGCAAAACAGGCGGTCTGGTGGTAAAGTGAATTTTTTTATGTTAGTAGGATGTAAAAAGGTATTTTTGTTATTTTCTTGCAGTGTTTTTGCAGTCTTTTCTTTGCAATCGTTTGCTACTGATGCGAGCAAAGAGACAAAAAAACAACAATGTGAAATTTGCGACTATAAACACTTTGGCATTATTGTTTCTGGGCCGTCTGGTGTTGGAAAAACTACATTGATAAACAAGTTGAAAGAAAAACAACAAAACTTGTCAATCTCCGTTTCTGCAACGACAAGAATGCCAAGAAAAGGTGAGGTTAGTGGAAAAGATTATTATTTTTTGGATAAACCGAAGTTTGAGGAATTGGCGAAAAAAGATGAATTTATTGAATATGCCGAAAATTATGGAAATTATTACGGAAGTCCAAGGAGAAACTATATTGAAGCCGTGGAAAATGGAAAAGATGTCATTTTTGCACTTTCTGCTGAAGGCATGTTAAATGCTAAGAAAAACAAAAAGTTGGATTTAATCACTATTTTTATAGCTCCATTGTCCGAGGAAGAGCTTTATAAACGGCTTTCTGGGAGAGGCACAGAGACGGAAGAAAAAATAAAACAAAGATTTAACAATGCAAAGCAAGAAATGAGTTTTATGGATAAGTATGATTATATTGTTTATAATGATAAACTTGATTTTGCTGTAAAGCAACTTGAAGCAATTTATTTATCCGAGCAACGAAAAAGAGAATTGTGCAAGTAAAAATGGAAAGCGTAAAAGGTTTGTAGATATGAACGAGGAAGTAAAAGTTTTATTGGAATTGATGAAATTTCACGGCAATGATGCAGAACAGAAAAACGACATTGATTGTGTGAAATTTGCGACAGAAAAACTTAAATCAATAGGATGCGAAGCTGATTTACAGATTTTCAACGATACTGCAAACGTTCTTGCAACAATTGGAAGTGGTAAGAAATCAATTTGTTTTTGCGGACATTGCGATGTCGTTCCAACAGGAATGCAAAAATGGAGCAAAAATCCTTGCGGAGAAGTTGTAAATGAAAGCGGAAACGAAGGCGAAAGTTCAAGAGTTTATGGTCGTGGTGCGGTCGATATGCTTGGGGGCGATGCTTGTTGGATTGTTGCATTGCAAGAAGTTATAAAAGAGCATCCGGATATTTTGGAAAAGATTGAAATAAACACACTTTTAACAGGAGCGGAAGAGGGCGACGGAAGCAACGGTACCATAAAAATGGTGGAATATTTAAAAAGCAGAGGCACACATTTTGATGCTTGCATACTTGGTGAACCAACAAGTGAATTTGGAGAACACGAAGAAATTGATGACAAAAAGCTTTCTAAAATTGGCTGTGGGCGACAAGGAAGTTTCACTTTTTATCTTACAATTCACGGCAAAAGCGGACACATTGCTTATAAAAATATTCACGACAATCCAATAAAAAAGGCGGTGCGTCTTTGCGATGAACTTTATAAAATAAAGTGGAATGACGGGACAAATCTGGAAATTATCAGCTTTGATGCCAAAAATCAAACAGATAACGTTGTGTTGGATAACGTGCGATGCGTTGGAAATATTAGATTTTACAACACAACACGACAAGAAGTTGAAGCAAAGTTTCAAGCTTGTTTGCAAAGTGTTTTGAAACAAGAAGATTACGAGCTTAAAATTTATTGCAGTAGAGTTGGATATAATACACCTTTTGAAGACGCTTTTTTAAAAATCGTTCTTGAAGTGATGAAAAAATATAATTCAAATGCATATGCCGAAATGTGTTTTGCTTGCACGGATGGGGAATATATGGCAAAAATAAGTAAAAGTGTTTGCGAACTTGGATTAAAAACTAAAACAATGCATCAGCCAGATGAATACACAACAATTAAAGATTTGATGGACTTAAAAAATCTTTATAAAAATATTATCATTGCCTTTGCGGAAGGATAATTTTATTTTTTGTAAAACGGAATATTTTAGTTGTGCTAGTGATTTGATGTATCAAGTTGCTTTAATTTTCAGTTTGCTCTGCTTGTATTGATTTGAAAATTTTGTTGAAATTAAAGCTTCCATTTGCTGTTGAAAAGAAAATTCTTTCCGCACGACCAACTATGTTTTCAAAAGGTATAAACCCAAAATCGCTAAATCTGCTATCTTTTGAATTATCGCGATTGTCGCCCATACAAAAATAATGCCCTTCTGGAACAATATATTCACGGGTATTGCCTGCGATGGAATTGATATCGCTAATCAAGACACTATATTTTTTATCGCCATTATTTTCAATAACCTCCAAAGATGGAAAAGAATTGTGGTTCCTCTCGGTCTTTTTTTCCAAAACACCAACCTCGTTATATCCCAATTTTTCGCCATTGATATAAATTTGATTATCTTTTAATTGAATTCTATCATTTGGCAACCCGACAATTCTTTTTATGTAATAAATTCCGGTCTTTTCACTTTCTTTTGTTTTAAAAACAACAATATCGCCCCTTTTGGGTGTGCGATTTGACAAAATCCGTCCGTTTATTGGTGGAAAATCAAAAGGAAAAGAAAACTTGCTATAACCATAATGAAATTTATTAACAAGCACGCGGTCGCCATTTAACAACACTGGGTTCATTGAACCGGAAGGGATTTTAAAGTTTTCATAAAAAAATGTTCTAAAAAATGTAGCAAAAAGGAAAGCAAAAAATATCGTGATAAGCCAATCTTTTGCTGTAAAAACCCAAGGATATTTTTTACTTAATCCGCTATTTTCAAGCCATCGTGTAATAAAATCATCCTTTTTTTTTATTTCCTTTTTTGCCATCTTGAATTACAAATTTATCTGCTTCACTTCTTCCTTATTACCCAATTACACATTACAGCTTAATACTACCTGACCCCGTGAAACAAGGTGATGACGTCTTGTATGGCGGTTTTTGAAAGTCCGCTCCTAAAAAATCTTTTATCTTCTTTTGTCATATGTTTATAGGAAGCTTTTTGACATTTACGAACTTTTTTAATGATTTCAAAATTTCCACCAACACTCTTCAAATTTTTGATGTTTAGCTTAATTTTTTTGTTTCCTTCCGCAAGTTGCAAAACTTCATTTTGAATATTATTTAATTGTGCCTTGTCAGTCGCATCAAGTTTATTCGCCAAACATTCTTCGTAAGACATAATAAACAATCTTACCGCTTTTTTTTCATCATCGTTCATTTCTTTACCTTCGTTTTTTTTAACGGAATAGAAGCTGATATTGTCTTTTTTTGAGTGCTTTTTGAAGAATTTACATTTTTGTCCAACGAAAAAGCCAATTCCGAAGCTAACAATCAATGCCAAAACAAATAGCACAACAATATAAACTTTTTTTGAAATTTTCATCATATCAGCGGACAATCAAAACATTTTAATAAAATTCAAGGTTTTTTAGATTTTTACAGATATTTATTTCGTGTGTATCATTTAGCCTTTTATACATCGTGCCGTTCTTTGGCTTGGTTTTTTTTTATTTATCTTTGTTTTTCAAAAACTCCTTTACTACTTGCTCGGTCGTAAGGTTTTCTTCATTTTTAACTATTTTTAAAACATCCTCGTAAACCAATTGCCTTGAAAAACCTAATGATGTAAGTGCCTCAACGGCTTCCTTTAATACAAATGCAGAATTATGATTTTTACCATTTTTGCCATTTCCATCTTTAGCTTTTATTGATGTTTTTTTTACCACTTTGCCGTTTTGGTCGCCTTGCTCTTCGCTAATATTCAAAAGGGTTCCGTTGTTTTTTTTGTTTGCGTTATTTTCTTTGTTTTCAACATTTGATAGGCCAAAAACTCCAAAATTTAAAACCTTTTCGTTGATTTTTTCAACTTGTTTTCTCATTTCAACCGGAATACGATTTGCGAGTTTTCCGCCAATCCCACTAACAGCAGAAAAAAAATCGCAATTATTCATCATAATCGCGTCAGTGATCGCGTCGCAAGTAAAAGTTGACAAAATAGCCAATGCAGTTTTTGGCCCTAATCCGCTTAATTTCGTTAATTCTTCAAACCAGCAACGATCTTCAAAAGATAGAAAACCATATAAACTATCTTCGTCTTCTTTGATAATTTCTTTAATAAAAATTGTAGCCAACTCGCCGTTGGCAAGAACCTCAATGTCATTTTGCTTCATAATGACTTCATATCCAATGGCACAATTATTGCAACAAACATCAAGTAAAACGACATTTCCATAATGTCCTGCAATAATGCCAACCAGTTTTCCTATCATTGGAATTTAATATTTAATTCAAAGTTTTTTCACCAGCAGTCCAGCCACAAGGGCAAAGTTTATCTGTTTGTAAAGCATCAAGAACTCGCAAAACTTCATCAACATTACGGCCAACTTTTCCATCTGTCACGGATGCAAATTTTATTTTTCCTTCTGGGTTTATGATAAAAGTTGCTCTATCCGCAACACCGCCGGCATTCAATACGCCTAATGCTGTTGTTAGTTCTCTTTTTACATCACTCATAAGTGGGAAGTTGACATTTTCTTTCAACATTTTATTTTGCTCTTTCCATGCAAGATGCACAAATTCGCTATCAACACTGCAACCGAGAACAAGGCAATTTCTCTTTTTGAACTCTTCTTCTTTTCTACCAAAATCTGCAATTTCCGTAGGGCAAACAAAAGTAAAATCCATAGGCCAAAAGAACACGCAAGCCCATTTATTTTTTATATCTGCACTGCTAATTTTCTTAAACTCTTTGCCAACTTCTGTTGAAACCATAGCATTTAATTCAAAATCTGGGAAAATATCGTCTATTGTAAGCATACAGGCATGTAGAAAGGCATTTTTATAAAAAGCAACGAGATTTTATCGTTTATGAAATCCGCTTTTCAAAATAAACAACAAGCAAAAACAGTAATTTTACTGGTTTTATCTTTTTATAAATTGTTGTTCGTTTGGGAGCATTTTTACTCTTCGTTTATATTTTCTACTTCATTGTTTTCTTCATTTTTTGTTGTCGTCATATTGCTTTCCATTTTTAGTCCACCAACACTGGCTTTTTCACGAATTTTTTGTTCTATTTCTTCGGCAACTTCCGGATGATCGTGGAGATAAATTTTCAAGTTTTCTTTTCCTTGTGATATCCTTTCGCTGTTGTAGGAATACCAACTGCCAGCCTTTTCAACAATTCCAAGTTGTTCTGCAAGATTTACAAGTTCACTTTCTTTTTGTATACCTTTTCCATACATTAAATCAACAACGATCTCTCTAAATGGAGCAGAGACTTTATTTTTCACGATCTTAACTTTTGTTTCAGCACCAATTGGTTTTTCACCGACGGAAATTGTTTTTCCTTTGCGAACTTCCATACGGACAGAAGAATAGAATTTCAAGGCATTACCGCCAGTTGTTGTTTCAGGATTGCCAAACATTACACCAATTTTCATTCTAATTTGATTGATAAAAACAACGATACAGCCAGTTTTTGACACATTGCCTGTAATTTTTCTTAAAATCTTGCTCATCAATCTTGCGTGAGCCCCAACAACTTGCTGATCCATATCTCCGTCAAGTTCGCTCTTTGGAACTAATGCTGCTACGCTATCAATGACTATAATATCAACTCCACCACTTGAAACGAGGTCATCAACAATCTCAAGTGCCTGTTCGCCGTAATCTGGCTGTGAAATCAAAAGATTATCAACGTCTACGCCCAAGTTTTTTGCATAAACTGGGTCAAGTGCGTGCTCTGCGTCAATGAATGCCGCTGTCCCGCCACGCTTTTGACAAGATGCGATAAAACCGAGAGCGAATGTTGTTTTTCCAGAACTTTCGGGCCCATAGATTTCAATAATTCTGCCCTTTGGAAGTCCGCCGACACCAATAGCCATATCAAGAGATAAACAGCCAGTAGGCATAACTTCAACGTTTACGCCGGCGTTTTCTCCCATTTTCATTATTGAACCCTTGCCGAATTGCTTTTCAATTTTCTTCATTACTGCGTCCAAAATCTGCTTTTTGTTTTTTTCTCCTAATACTTCTCCAACCATGCCTATTTATTTTTTTTGTTTTGTAATTTGCAAGAAATGATTTTGTTGGTATAATTCCTTGTATTTATTTAAATGAGCAATTCTTTTAGACGTAGTTATTGTATAGACAGTAGAGCTTCGCGAGATTACAGATTACAGAGATTTGACATCCAAAGATATGGAGACAATAGTTCGCCGTGTAGATGTTTTTGTCATAATAATTTTGTATCAAATAATCAATTTGATGTGTTGAAAAATGATGGATACGAGCGTAATTATAGTTATATTCAAAATATGCGGAATAGATACAATAATTGCGAAGTTAGTGATAAAAAATATTCCGATTATAACAATGTATTTAGATTTAATCAACCGTATTTTACAAATTACAATAAATATAGCCAATTTGGCAAGACAGATGGTTGGAAACCACGACTGCACTTTCGATATGGCGATCGCGAAAAAGAAGAAATGGAAATGATTGCAGGAACAAAAAATCATCGTTATCAATTAAATAGTGCAAATGATTACAAGAATAAATCGAACTTTCAGTATGGCAATCACGCAGAAGCGGAAATGAAAATGATTGCAGGAACAAAAAAACGTCGTTATGAAGTGAATAAAGCAAATGATTATAAGAATAAATTCAACTTTCAATATGAAAGGGGAGTCCCGAGTTTTGAGGAACAACAGAAAGTAATGCTCGCAAACATGAGAAAAAAAAACTATCTTGTTGATAAAACAAGACGAATACTTTATGGGAATGGGAATAAAATACAGAGTGCTGATTTTGAAGATGCGAATAAGTCAGGTATGTCTGAACCATATAGTCAATACAATAATCGCTCGACCTATGTTTCTACGCATTTTAAAGAGAAAAAGAACAATGATCGTTTTTTGCAACTTATGGAAAAGTTAAGAACAAAAACAAATGATGTTATTAGAAATAATGAAGAAAGATTAAATCAGATTAACGTAGAAAAAGGTGGTAATTTTAACACAAAGAACATAAAAGAAAATAAATCGTTAAATTATCAGAGTAATCATCAGTTTTATAGCTCATCTAATATAAGCGGGCAACAAAAAAGTAATTATTTTCGTTATAATGATAACTCGTATGAAGAAAATCAGCAAAATATAATTCACAGGGTGGATAATTTTTCGGAGAAATATCAACCAAAAGATCTTTGTAAAAAGACTTCGTTATGGATAAAAGGGGACAAAAAAGATGCTTTGCAAGAACTGTTTAATAATAATACAAATAACGTAGTCAGTAACGATGATTTGCTTACTAGAAATAGTAAAATGAATATAATTGTTTCTCGCAGAAATTCGGGGGATTATAGTTTTAGCCAAATAAGCAATGAAGACTTGTATAAAAATAACAAAAGAAATATATCAATTACGAAACCTGTAGATTATAGTTTTATTGCTAATGAACCTGAAAATCAAATATAGTCTTTCATTTTGATGATTTAGATATCACTGGTTAGTTTAATAAACTCTTTAACAGATATTTCTTCTGGTCTTTTAGTCAAAAATTCTTGTGGCAAGGTGTCCAAAAATTTACTCTTTTTTAGTGTGTTTGCCAATTTTTTTCTCCTTTGAGAAAAGGCAACCTTGCAAAACTCATCAAGTAAATCATATTTTTCTTTATCTATTCTCATAGCTTTCGGTGTAATTTTTACGACACTTGAAACGACCTTTGGTTGCGGGTGGAAGCACTCCGGTTTGACGTCAAAAAGTTTTTTGCAATCGCACATCGTTTGAATTAGCACGGAAATCCGCCCATAGTCGTGTGTCTGCGGAACGGCAACAATCCGCTCCACAACCTCCTTTTGCAACATCACAACAATATTTTCAACAAAATCCAGTTGCCCCATCCAATTCATCACAAGCGTTGTGCCAATGTTATACGGCAAGTTTGCAATAATCGTAATTTTCTCACCAAACCTGTCAAACAGCGTCTTCGCATCAAATTTCATCGCATCATCATTAAAAATCTCCATCAGCCCGCTGTCAATCTCGCCCTGAAATTTCTTATTCAATTTGGCAAAAAGTTCGTTGTCTTTTTCAATCAAAATCAGTTTTTTTGGTTTGTGTAGCAAAATCTCTTGCGTCAAAAACCCCGTCCCCGGCCCGATTTCAACGACAACTTTGCCATCAATTTCAACATTATTGCAAATGCCTTCCACTACGCGAACATCGTGCAAAAAGTTCTGCCCTAACGACTTTTTTGCTCTCACTCGCTCGCCACCTCTTGCCTGAAACTCCGCCTGTCGCTCCGCGCGATGCCTCTTCGCCCAAGCCCTGTGCTTTTCTAACTTTTGGAGTTTGTTGGGGTTAGTTTGCTTTATAAGGTTTGCAAGTCCCTTACCAATTTCTTCTAGTTTATTATCAACTTTTTTTTGTATATCAATTCCAGAAAATCCTTTAATCAAAGGAGACAAAAAATAAATAATTGTAAATATCGTCCAAAACCACTTGATTGCTTTTCCTATCTTTTGCAAAAGTGTATAAAATGTTATCTTCTCTCTCCCTCTCTCTCTCTCTCATCTCTCTGCAACTTATTCTTCAAATCACTTACTTTAGTTTTCCCATTATTCTTCACGAATGCATACTCTAATAATAGTTTTTATTGTCAAGATTACTCCCCAAACTCCTTATTCCTCTCCACCACCCGCTCAATTTCTTCAATAATTTTCATCGTATCATCAAATACAAAGCGAATTTCTGGACGCAGGCGGAGGGCAAGTTTTTTGTATAAAATGTTTGTGAGTTCGCCGACAATGCCGTCAAGAGCGTGCTGGAATGCCTCGCGGTTGGCAACTTTGCAACGATAAAAAATCTTGCAATACCGCAAATCCTTGCTGATTTCCGCCTTCATAATTGTCAAAAAGTCCCCATCAATTCGTGTGTCAATAAGTTCAACAATCTCCCGTGCAGTTGCCCTGCGGATTTCTTCTCCAATTTGAAGTTGTCGTTTTGAAAAATCGGTCATTATCTCCTCAATCGCAAGAGACAATTGTTTGGTTTTTTAATTGCAATTGCTTGTCAACTGGCGAAAATTGTTTATTTATTTGTTTTTTTTGTTATAATAAATTAGCTTATGCCTGCTAATCTTCCGAGAATACCATTCCAGAAGTTTCAATTGGATTTAGACGATGAGGTATATGCTTTTAAACAAAATATTCGCAAAGCATTAGAGAACATTCCGAATAGAGAGGGTTTCAACGAAGTGTATAAAGATGATTTTATTGAGATAGCAGCAGAGATAGAAGACGATCACGTGCGCTTAATGAGAAAGAAGCCGGGAGAAGAAGAATGGAAAATTGTTAGTGGTGGTCCAAAGATAGTAAATGGTGATAAAATAGACTTAGGCTATGCAACTATGGCTGTGGTCAGTTCTGCACAAGAAAGATCAGAATATTTGTCGAAGCATTTATTCGACGATGAACGTGAAAAGCAAGAAGGGCTCGATGAAGAAACAGAAGCATTTAAAATGCAAATCAAAAATATTTTGTCAAATATAACAACCAACGACACAAAGGGTAAGCTTTTGCTGGATAATGATTTTTTCACACTTCTTATTGAAGAGAATAAACTGGATGAACGAAACAAAGATAAAGGTATCAGAGATGTTAAAATTAAGTGGATTATCAAGAAAAATGGTAAAGAACATAGTGGGTTATTATTTCTTAATGGAAAAGAAGATTTAGGAAGTGGCAAAATATCGATCATATATGAAAAAGAAAATGACGAAGAAGTAATAGCTGAAACGTTTGCACGATGTTTTTTTGAATTAAAAGAACGAAAAAAAGCAAATAACAATCCACAAGTAAAGGATATAAAGGATAGAATTAGAACAAAAATAAAAAATATTGACGCAAACTTTAAATCTGGTGATGCGATATATGAAGATGAGTTTTGTAAAATTACTTTGGAGAACGTGCCTGAATATGTGCTTAATGCCGATAAGCAAAAATATGTTAGATTTTTTAATAAAAAAACACAACAATATTATACGAAAGACGAATATAGCAATGAATATGATAGGCTTTTCCTTTCGCAAAACGATGAAGAATTAGATGAATACAATGCGGACTTTTTAGACAATTTAGGCTTTTTTTTTCATCTTTCAAAAGAACAGGAACAAGAAAGACCGCCGGATGTGCAAAGCGATAATCAAATTATGGCTATACCAAATTTGCGAGATCGAAACACTAATCAGAACACTAATGCACCGCAAAAAAGTATAGCCCCAGCTATAGTGCAAACAATCCGCACTACGAATTTGCCACATAATCAAAAAGAAACATTGCATAGTGTTATCCAAAAATCTGGTGTCTTGAGTGCGAATGCCAATTATGATTATAGTCAGATTAATGGCGGTAAAGCTACGCAAGTAAGCAGTGGCGGTGGTTACCAAAATACTAATGACATCCGAAACAATAATAACGACGATAAAAAAACATCTCAAAATTTTAACAATAATAACAATCAAAACACACAGGAAAAGCAATCTTATGCTTTGAGCGTTTTTCTTTGCATTTTGGCAATCGTGGCTGCCGTTGTTGGCGCTATTATGAAAAACAATAAGACAATTTTAATTGTTGGTTGTTGTGTTGCGGCTTTGTTATTTATTGGATGCGTTATCGCTTCTGCTTCAACTTACAAACATAATAAAAACATAAATAATAAAAATCCAAATAATGTTTTGAATAACACACGAGACCACGGGCAGGGCAAACAACCTTAAACAGACGATTGAAACAAATGCTGTTTTTTCGCAATCTGATAATTGTATCAGATGTCTTTTTTAGCCTGTTCTATGAATTTAGCAAGTTTAAACATTGTTAGTTCGTCTTTCCATTTTGGAACAAGTTGCATACCTATTGGCAATCCGCTTTCATTGTCAAAACCAACTGGAACACTAATTCCACCAAGACCAGCAATCGCAGAAGGAATTGTAAACATATCACACATATACATTGAAATTGGGTCAAGTTTATCTTCAAAACCGAAGGCGACACAAGGAGAAACAGGCAACAACAGAGCATCAACTTTTTCAAATGCTTTTGCGTAGTTCTCACAAATCACACGACGAATTTTTGTGGCTTTTACATAACTATCTTCATAATGATCCGCCGATAGCACATATGCACCAGTCAACATACGGCGTTTCACTTCTTCGCCAAAGCCTTCAAGTTTGCTGTTAGAATATAATTCTCCCAAAGTCGCCGAATTTTTGTTCCTGTATCCATATCTCACACCATCAAATCTTGCCAAGTTAGAATATGCCTCCGCTGTTGAAACTGTATAATAAACTTCAATTGCCTTATTCATATTTTCAATACTTACTTCTTTAATTGTTGCACCTTTGCTTTCCAAAAATTTCGCCGTCTTTTGCCAATATTCATTGATGCTCGCAAGCGTTTTGTCGCTTTTGCACTCCACTGGAATACCAACGACAAGCCCGTTCAAATTGTCTTTTTCAATATTTATGTTCTTGATTGCTTCGTAATTATTCATCGCCGGCTCGCGGAACATCGTGCTGTCGTTTCTGTCGTCGCCGGACATAATATCCAAAATCAAAGCACTATCATCAACATTTTTTGCTAAGACACCGGGTTGATCCAAAGAACTTGCATATGAAATCAGCCCGTGGCGAGAACAACGACCATAAGTTGGACGCACGCCGACAATATTACACAAGCAAGCCGGTTGACGAACCGAACCGCCTGTATCACCACCGATTGCGACATTACAAAGATTGTCCGCAACGGCAACCGCCGAACCACTTGACGATCCGCCCGGTATTAACTTTTTTTCAGGGTTTCTTTTGTCTTTATATGGATTTATTGCACCGCCAAAATGGCTCGTTCCACCCGACGAACCCATTGAAAACTCGTCCATATTGTTCTTGCCGATGAGAATTGCACCCTCGTTTTCCAGCCTTTCCCAAACGGTTGCATTGTAATCGGGGACAAAGTTTTCAAGCATTCTTGACCCGCAAGTAGTGCGAATGCCTTTGGTGCAAAAAACGTCTTTGACACCAAATACAACACCAGCTAAACGCCCTTTTATTTCTCCGCTATCAACCTTTTTTGCTCTCTCCAAAGCATAATCAAAAGTTGTCGTAATATAAGCATTCAACTCACTTTTTTCAATTCTCTCCTGAAATGCTTTTACATTTTCCACAGCAGAAAACTTTTTCTCTTCCAATGCCTTTTTGCATTCAACTGCTCCTAATTTTACAATTTCTTCGTTTGTCATAATCATTTAAATTTTAACTCTTCGTATGTTTGTTTTATTGTTTTGTTTGTGCCTAAAAAGTAGATGTGGTTGTAGGCATTATACCGATTTTCACCACCATTCTCATTTATAAATTCATTAAACGACATTTCTCTATTTTTATACAAAATGCCAAAACTTGCACCTCTACTTTGGGTTTTTAGTTTTATAATCTTACCAATTTCATTTTCCTTTCTAAAAGGATAAATGTTTTTTCCAACCAACTGCGGATTGTCTTCAAAAAACAAGTTCCAGTTTATAACTCTGGTGTTTTCGTATAGCGTTTCATATTTGCAAGGTTTATCATCACTTTGGCTTCTTTGTTGTGGTTGTTGAACTGGTCGCATTTGTTTTACATTGGTTTCTTTTTGTTTGAAATCAATTTTATCCAATAAAGGACAATAGCCATAATTGTCTTTAATTTCTTGATTTAACTTTTGATATTTACTTGGTTCTCTCTTTATTAAAACTTTGTAAAAATCACCATTTTCTTTTATTGTTTTGCAAATCTTGGTGCAATAATCTTCGTCTCTAATTTCAAAATCGGTTGCAATTTCAAGCAAAAACGGCAATAAATTTTCAAATTTTACATTAAACCACTCCTGCCAGTTGTCTTTTTTTCTTCTTGCAGTGGAGTTGTTTTGATAGTTAAACTCTTCAAACATTTTGTGAATTAGTTGCTCGTAAAATTCACAATCATCAACTTTAACAGCGAAAAAGATATTATATCCAGCACCATTGGTGTTATTTTCACGAGAAGATGCAGTATTAACTGACTTGCCGATTTTGATATACCCTTCTAAATCAGGATTTTTATTTGTTCCGCAATATATCCACCCTTCATTATTCATATTACAACCCATATTTATTTCTCAAACCTCGCAAAAATAGTCTCTCCGCAGACGGCTCGCTGACCTTCAAGGACCTCAATTTTATATGTTTTTGGCACATAGACCTCAATTCTGCTTCCAAATTTTATCATTCCGTATCTTTCGCCAATTTTACAAACTTCATCTTTCATTAAATCGCAAACAATTCTCCTTGCAACAAGCCCAGAAATTTGAACTACACAAATATTGTCCCCATTTTCTCTTTCAAATAAAACAATATTTCTTTCATTATCTTTGCTCGCCTTATCAAGCGAGGCATTGATAAATGTTCCCTTAATGTATTCAATTTGTTTAACTTTACAATCAACAGGAATTCGTTGGACGTGCAAGTCCGTTATATTCATAAATACGCTGATTTTTGTGTATTCCTTTTTGTCATTTTTGCCCAATTCTTCTGGTAAAAGAGATGGTTTTATGTGTAAAATCAAGCCATCACAAGGGGAAACAACGATATTTTTTTGATTTGGCAGAACTCGGTCGCTGTCGCGGAAAAAGTAAAGTGTAATCAAAAGGAAGAAAAATAAAGCTGTGGTTATTGCTCCGATACCGAGAGCGATTAAAGAAATGGCAAATAAAGCAATAACGAAAATAATTGTGTTTTTTCCATATTTAGCGAGTTTTATTTTAACTCCAAGAATTTTAAGTTCTCCTTTGTCCGTCTTTACAAACGACAAAAGAAAATTGCCAATTTTTTTAAAAAAACTACTATTTTTTTCAAATATATTTTTTACAGCTGACTTGAATTGCATAACAAGAAGTTTTAATCACAAAATTAAAATCAATTCTTTTTTCAAAAATCATAACAGAAGCCATTCTTAAGATTGAGAGGCTTTATAAATATTCTGTCTAAATGCTTACGAGGCTCCTATTTATACCATCTTGATTTTTAAAAATCGTTGTTTTATGGTTTGGTTGTTTAGTTTGGTCTTTTGTGACTATTCTTTTAGTTTTGCCTGTATTTGCAGGTTTATTTTTTGCTTGTGGGTTTTATTTTTACAAGTATTTTCGTGTAAATCGTGAGTTTGAGAGGGCGGTTTATAAGTTCAGGAGAAACGGGCTTTCAAAGGGTTTACTTGTTTTTGGAAGTGCAAGAATTCCAGAGGGCGACCCTCATATGCAAGAAGTTGAAGAGGTTTCTCGTTTATGCTCGGAATATATTAAAAAGCAAGGCAAGCAGTTGAGCTTTATTTCTGGTGGCGGGCCTTCTGTTATGCATCATTGGTTAAAACCAGCTTTGGATCTTGGAATGCAGACATCTGGAATGTGTATTACATTGCCATTTGAGGAAGATATTACTTTTGCGGCACAAAAGAAATATTCCTATGTTTTTCGCTCTTTTGATGCTCGCAAAAAAACAATGTTTAAATATGCAAAGGCGTTTGTTGTATTCAAAGGCGGTTTTGGTACATTGGATGAACTTATGGAGGTTATCACGATGGTGAATACAGGAAAAATGAAACGTAAACCAGTGATTATTTATCCAGCAAGTCATTATAAGGATATTTTGAATTTTGACGAATTTATTAAAGCTGGCACAATTTCCGAGAAAGAGGTAAAAGATGCCTTTAAGCTCTGCAACACGAAGGAGGAAATGATGGAAGAGCTTTATAAAGTAATTGACAATTGTTAATATGCAAAACGAGGTAAAACTTTCCAAAATTTCAAACGGGATGACAATCGCTTACGATAAAATGAGCGAAGTCGAAAGTGTGATAGTGCAAGTTGCTGTCCCCGTTGGAAGTCAAAACGAGTTGCGTGAAGAGGGTGGGATTTCTCACTTTTTGGAACATATGGCTTTCAAAGGCACGGAGACGAGGACTTATAAACAAATTAGCGAGGCCGTTGATAATGTTGGTGGAATAACAAATGCTTGCACGTCAAAAGAATATACGATGTATTATATCAAGGCGTTGAAAAAAGATGTTGAAATGATTTTTGACATTTTAAGCGATATGCTTTTTTGCTCTTCTTATCCACAGGAGGAGATTGAAAAAGAACGTGGAGTAATTTTGCAAGAGAAGGCAATGTATGAAGATCACCCAGCAAGTGTAAATGAAGATTTGTTTTATTTAAAAGCATTTGGTGATACGTCTTTTGGGCGTTCAATTATTGGAACGAGTGAAAATATAAAGCGTTTTTCAAGAGATGATTTTGTGAATTATCGGTTGAAGAATTACAAGACAAGCGAAATGATTATTGGTGTGTGTGGAAATATAGAAGAGGATAGGGTTAAAGAATTGGCGGAAAGATATTTTGGAAAACACAAAATTGAAAATAAAGATTATACGCGTGAAAAGGCAGTTTATAAAGGTGGAAAGGAAGTTAAATTTAAAAGTGATTTGGAGCAGATTAAGTTTACACTTGGATACAAAGGTTTGGTTCATAGTTTTAAAAATATAACAAAAGAAGAATTAAAAAAGCATTATGCGATGAAAGTCGGTTCGATGATATTGGGCTCTGGAATGTCGTCTCGTTTGTTTCAAGAAATTCGCGAAAAAAGAGGATTGGTGTATTACGTTCATACATCCACTGAAAGCACACCGGATGTTTCACTTTTCACGATTGATGCTGGTTTTTCACCTGATAAAATACACGAGTTTGTCCCTGCTTTGAAAGATGAAATTATGACAATTACAAAATTCATAAATGATGACGAAATGAATAGAGTTATAAACCAGTTTGAAGCGGGTATGTTGATGAGTAAGGAAAAGTCTTCGGCTCGCGTTGGCGAAATGGTTGGAAAACTTATGCTTTATGGAAAAATTTTTGAAGATGAAGAAATTTTAAGTATTGTTAAAAATCTAACAAAACAAGATATTATGGACGCTATGGCAGAGATTTTGCAAGGTACACCAACGCTTGCAGTTTATGGAGATGTCAAAAAAGATAACGAAGAAATTTTGATGAATGGGTTTTAGTTTTTGCGACTGGTTTTATTCTTAAATACAAATGAATTTTCACGTGTTTTTTCAGTCGTTTTATTTGTGCTTTTTTGTTTTAATAACGGTTGGCCCGGTTTTTTTAACAACTGCAAACATTGCGATGACAAGAGGTTTTAGGAACGGCTTTTTTGCGATATTGGGCTGTTTTTGTGCGGATGCCATTTTTATTTCTCTTGGTGCAATTTCAGCAAAAGCGGTTGTTTCAGCCATTTCTCAACAAGTATTGATGTTTTTGACATTGTTTGCTGGATGTTTTTTACTGCATATTGCTTATGGTTTTTGGCATACGGATTTAAATAAAATAAAGGTGCAAAAGATAAATAAAACGAATTTTGCCATTAGTATAAAGATGTTTATTTTGACGTTGTCGTCTCCGCTTTCTATTATAGGTTATGGTGCAATTTTTTCGCAAGTAATTGATAGTAGTTTATCGACAATGTCTGCTATACTTGGTGGCATTCTCGCATCTGGTTTTACTCATACTTTGATTGTTTTGACTTTTGGTAGTATCGGCAAGAAAATTAGCAACAAATGGCTTTCTATTTTGAATAAAATATCCGCTTTGTTGATAGGTTGTTTTGCTGGTTTGCTGTTGGCTAAATTTTGCAAAGAACTGGTCGGTGTGTTTTTTTAGTAAAACAATTTTAGTAAAACTAAATTTTTTTTGTTTTAGTTCTTAATTTGTTTTTTTATCTCTAAAAAAGAGCAAGTGGTAGATTTTTCCCGCCCGCCCACCCACCCGCCCCGTCGCCGTAGGCGACGGGGCAAGCCCGCCCGCCCTGCG
>DGUL01000007.1:206461-219402 GCA_002394665.1 Rickettsiales bacterium UBA4311 | reverse complement strand
GTCGGGTGGGTGGGTGGAGCGATAATTTTACGACCCGCTTGCTTCTGTTTTTTTTGATTACGCATAATTTGCATTGGCGGGTCTATTAAATTATCGCTTTTGCGGATAATCCTTCAACACAAAATCAATATCTTTATCGCCTCGCCCACTTACATTTATTAAAATACTCTGCTCCGCTTTGAGAGTTTTTGCAAGTTTCAAGCCATAAGCAACCGCGTGGGAACTTTCAAGTGCTGGAATTATTCCTTCCATTTTTGATAATTCATAAAAGGCATCCACTGCCTCTTTGTCGGTCGCAGTTTGATATTCCGCTCGTCCTATACTTTGCAAAAAAGCGTGCTGAGGCCCTACACCGGGATAATCAAGACCGCTCGCAATGGAATATGCATTTGCAACACTGCCGTTTTCTTGCAAGAATAAACTATTAAATCCGTGTTCTGTAAGTTCTTTTCCAAAAGTTATGCTCGCGGCGTTGTCGCCGATTTTTTCACCTCGTCCAAGTGGTTCAACACCAACGAGTTTTACATTTTCGTCATCCACGAAACCGCTGAAAATTCCTATTGCATTACTACCTCCACCGACACAAGCGACGACATAATCTGGCAGTTTGTCGTCCAATTCTAACATTTGCAACCTCGCCTCACGTCCAATTACGGACTGGAAGTATGCCACAATCAACGGAAACGGGTGAGGGCCTACGACAGAGCCAATAGCATACATAGCGGTTTGATACTCTTTAATGTAAGCATTGAACGCCTCGTCAACCGCTTCTTTCAGTGTTCTTTGCCCGCTTTTCACTGGCACAACATTTGCTCCCAAGATTTTCATTCTTGACACGTTTGGAGCCTCTTTTGCCACGTCAACTTCGCCCATATAAATATCGCATTCAAGCCCCAACAAAGCAGCAGCAGTAGCCATTGCAACGCCGTGTTGACCTGCACCAGTTTCTGCAATAACTTTTTTTTTGCCAAGATGTTTTGCCAACAAACATTCGCCGATTGCGTGATTGATTTTATGGGCTCCTGTATGGTTCAAATCTTCACGTTTGAGATAGATTTTACAGCCATACTTTTTTGACAAATTACTTGCAAAACTCACTGGACTTGGGCGTCCGGCGTAAGTTTTTAACAAGAAATCCAATTCGTCGTTGAACTTTTTGTCATCAATGAGTTTGTAAAACGCTTTTTCAATTTTTGCAAACTCGTTTTGCAATTCCGGAGGCAAAAAACTTCCACCAAAATCACCATAAAAGCCTTTTTCATTAGGCATTAAAATAGAACTAAAACTTTTCATAAAAAAAATAATAAAACAATAAACTGAAATTGGCAACCTTTTTGATAAACGAGATAAAGCAATTTAACTAAAATAATTGGACTAAATTATTTAACCCACGACTGGAAGTCCAAATTAGATATTAAATGAAGTCATAGACGCAACGACACTCGCAGTTATTGCGTCTTATAGCCATTGCCAGAAATTTTTGGTAGCAAACCCCTGTGAAAATTGCGAGAAAAAACCAAAATTTGCAACTTCACAGCACAGCATACTATTTTTTCAAAAACGTTTGCGTAAATTTCTTTACCACATCAATTATCCTATTTTCTGTTGTTTCGTCAAGAGATTTATTTTTTGTAATCATTTCAAGTATATCTTTGTTGTTTTGCTTGATTTCTTCAATGAATTTGGTTTCAAACTCTTTTACTCTTTCAACAGGAATTTCTTTCAAATAGCCTTTTGATGTGATGTAAAATATGCAAGTTTCTTCCGCCATTGAGTTAGGTTTGAACTGATCTTGCGTTAGAATAATGGATACTTTACGTCCTTTATCAAGCGTTGCAAGTGTCGCATCATCAAGATCGGAACCAAACTTTGAGAATGCTTCAAGTTCGCGATATTGTGCTAGTTCAGTTTTCATTGAGCCAGCGGACTTTTTAACTGCTTTTGTCTGTGCTGCCGAACCAACACGGCTGACCGATAACCCAACGTTGATTGCAGGACGGAAACCGCTATGAAAAAGTTCAGTTTCCAAGAAAATCTGTCCATCTGTAATTGAAATGACGTTTGTAGGAATATATGCAGAAATATCGCCGGCCTGTGTTTCAATTATTGGCAAAGCAGTCAATGAACCAGCACCTTTTTCATCACTAACTTTTGCCGCTCTTTCCAATAGGCGGGAATGTAAGTAAAACACATCACCCGGATAAGCTTCTCTTGCTGGTGGACGACGTAAGAGCAATGACATTTGACGATACGCAACTGCGTGTTTTGAAAGATCGTCATACACAATCAAGGCGTGCATTCCGTTGTCGCGGAAATATTCGCCAATAGCACATCCGGCATATGGAGCTAAATACTGCAATGGTGCAGGATCTGAAGCGGAAGCCACGACGATTATAGAATATTGCAAAGCTCCTTTATCTTCAAGGTCTTTTACAAGTCCGGCAATTGTTGATTGTTTCTGTCCAATTGCAACATATATTGAATAAACTTTATCTTTTTCTTCGCAATGTTCGTTTGCATTTGCTTGATTTATGATTGTATCAACAGCTATTGCGGTCTTCCCTGTTTGTCTATCGCCAATTATAAGCTCTCTTTGTCCGCGTCCAATTGGGATAAGTGCATCAATGACCTTAATCCCTGTCTGTAATGGTTCGTGAACTGATTTTCTATCCAAAATTCCCGGTGCCATTTTTTCAATAGGATTATAAGCATCAGCTTTTATCTCACCTTTGCCATCAATAGGATTTCCAAGTGCATCTACTATACGTCCAAGCATCGCCTTGCCGACCGGAATGCTTACATTTTTGTCTGTGCGATAGACTTTCATTCCTTCGCTAACTTTGTCATCACTTGCAAAAAGCACGACATCAACGCTGTCTGCATTTAGGTTTAATGCCATTCCTTCCGCGTTGCTTTCAAATTTTACAAGCTCACCGACACAGACATTTTCAAGCCCGTATATCTTTGCAACCCCATCGTAGATCGAAACGACAACACCGAACTCCTTTACATCAGGTTTTACATCAAGGTTTTTAATATTTGCTTTTATAACTTCAACGAAGTCTAAAACAGATCTGGCCGACATATCGGTGTAATCGCTTTGCTGGTTTTTTTAAAATGCAACAATTTTCATTGTTTGAGAACTTGCACTTTGACGATCTGGATACTTTTTTACGTTTATATAAAAACTTATCCAAGTTTTTCATAATCTGCCAAAAATTTTTTTATTCCGTCGTCAGTCAAGTGGTGATTAAAAAGTTTTGTGATTATACCATAAGACATTGTTGCAACGTCTGCTCCAATCTCAGCGACTTTTTCAATATGACTTACATTTCTGGTTGATGCAACAAGGATTTGTGTGTCAAAAGCGTAATTGTCATAAATTGTTCTTATTTTTGATATTAAATTCAGTCCGTCAACGCCATTATCTTCTAATCTACCAACAAATGGGGAAACGAATGTTGCACCAACTTTTGCACATAATAAAGCCTGCGCTGGCGTAAAGCATAAAGTCATATTGGTCATAATTCCTTTTTCCGTTAATGCTTTACAAGCCCTTATTCCATCTTGTGTTATAGCGATCTTTATACAAACATTTTCCGCAATTTGCGATAGTTCTTCGGCTTCTTTAATAATCTTTTCATAATCGTTCGATAGAACCTCCAAACTTACCGGTCTATTGTCGCACAATTTGCATATTTCTCTATATCTTTCCTTGATTTCATCTTTTGATTTCAAAGTTTTAGAGATAATCGACGGGTTCGTTGTTATTCCATCCAAAATACCAAGTTCATTGCATTTTTTAATTTCATCAATATTTGCAGAATCAAGGAAGAATTTCACAAAAACACAAAACACAACTTTTTACAAAAAGATAATATTCAAGGGCTAAAATTGCGTTCCCATTGTAATACCAAATTCAAGTGTGGTATCAAAGTCTTGCTTTAATATTGGTTTTGCATAATAAAAACCAATTTGTCCTATTATCGGATTTCTCCAAGTTATTGCTAAACCAGCTGACATACGAATATTTGAGCTATCTTTTATTGTTTCTCTATTTGCATAAAAGATATTGTTGTTTGGTATGTCAATGGCTTGTGTTGTATGTCCGGAAAAACCCCAGACAGAACCAGCATCAACAAATGCGGAGAAGAAAATACCGTAATCTTTTGGTATAAATAATGGCGTTCTTAATTCTGCTGAAACATAATAAAATTTATTTCCTTCTGTAGCATAATACATATCAGAATAAACACGTTGAAAAATATATGTTTTTCTAATTCTTGGACCTATTCCATAAAAATTAAAGCCTCTCATTCTGGAATATCCACCGAGTGAAAAGAGGTTTTCCATTCCAATGACTTGCCCGTTTTTAAGCGAGTGGACAATTCCTGCACTTCCTTCGCCGTGTAGGATTAGATCTTCTCCAAATATTTGAAGGTTTCCAGCGACATTAACGATATTTCTGATAAATTGTTGACTATTAGGGATGCCAAAGCCACCAAAATCAACTTGATATTGCAACATATAACCGCTTGTTGGATATCTTGGGCGGTTCATTTTGTTGTATGTTAAGCCTAAACCCAAGATATAAGAAGTTCTGCTTCCCATGAGTTGCTCGTAAAGTTTATATCCGGATTCTGACATTTGATGATACTCATATCTTGAAGCACTAATTGTTGTGCTGAGTGTTAATCTATGAGCTAACTCAAAAGATATTCCAGTTGTAAAGCCAAAATTTTGACCTTTGTATAACATCATTGATGTGTATTGTGTTCCCCCGCCGAGGTCGCCAAAGCGAGAATAATGTGCACTTGCAGAAAAACCTATATTGTGATTGCTGAAAAAATAAGGATCCGAAAAGTTAACACTATAGCTCTCCATATATCCGGATCTTTCTATTCCCGCTCCAACAGTGAAACCACGACCGAGGAAATTATGAATTGTCACGGAAGCACTTCCTATAATTCCATAATATCCACTATACCCAATGGAAAAATTGAGACGACCAAAGAAATTTTCTTCAACAACAACTTCAAGTTGCACAAGATCGGAATATGGAATTGGTTGTTCTAATATTTGGACGTTTTTAAAATATCCGAGCATCAAAAGCCTGTCCTTTGATAACTCTATTTTGCTTTTATCATATAAATCTCCCTCGTGAATTTCCATCTCTCTCAAAATAATATTGTTTTTTGTCTTATTATTGCCGGAGATAATGATCCTATCAATATAAGCTTTTTGCCCAATGTTTAGAGTGTAATCAATATTTGCTTTTTTTTCTTCTTCATCGTAGTCAATGCCATAAGTAGGACGAATATTTGAATAACCTTGCGAACTTAAATATTCGGCTATATTTGCAATGGTTTCGTCAATTTTTCTTTTATCAAAAGTTTTATTTTCCTTGGTTAGTATTAATTTTTTTAGTTTTTCATCGTTTTGGAATTTTTCCATTGGTGTCGAAATTGTCGATGTGCCAAATTTATATTTATCTCCTTCTTCTATGTCAAAATAGACTTTAAAGCCGTAGTTTTTTTTATCAAATGAAGTTATAACATTTTTTACATTCGCCTTTGCATAGCCTCTATTTTGGTAGAAATTTACAATCATTTGTTTATCTGCTGATGTTTTTCCGTCTTCAAAAGATGCACTTGAATGATCTATTTGAATAACCGAAATTTCTTGCGACAATATTTGCTCCTTTAATCTTCTTGCTGAAAAATTTTCATTTCCATTAAAAGTTATTTCTGTAATTTTACTCAAATGCCCCTCTGTGATATCAAAAATTACATCAACAGCATTCTCGTCTTTCAAAAAAACAACCTTTGCTTCAATGTGTGCATCTAAGTATCCCATTTTTTGCAATGTTGCATAAAACCTATCAAGATCTAATTTTATCCTACTTTTTGAGTACACCTGCCTTGGTTTTGTTGACATACTTTTTTTCACATCATCGCTGTCAAATTTGCTACTACCTGTAAAAAATACCCCACCAATCAACGGAGTTTCCACGACATTGATATTTAATTGTTTTCCATCTTCGTTTATGGAAATATCGCTAAAATTTCCAGTTGAGTATAGTCGTTTTATTGCGTCGTTTATTTTACTTTTATCAATATTCTCTTTTGTTTTTAACCCAGAAGTTGCGATAATAAAATCCTTGTCTATTCTCTTGTTTCCACTGACTTCAAGGTTTGCGATTATGCCAGCGTTTGCTTCATAAGCAAGTGAGAAAAGCATAATTGTGGCGGAAAAAAATTTTATCACCAATAAACAATTGCAAATAAAATTTAACTTTTTTAATTATCAAATAGATATATTTTTATTGCTCTAACGGACAGATGGCTGAGCGGTTGAAAGCACCGGTCTTGAAAACCGGCATACGTTTTTGCGTATCCAGAGTTCGAATCTCTGTCTGTCCGCCATTGATTTTTATACGTATTCTTTTAATTACTTGCAATAATTTTCATTTGAAGTAAATTTATCCGAGCGAGTTTAATATGAAGCAAGGGTATGAAGAAAATATGTTTTTAGCAAAAAAACACGAAGAGGAAGTCGTTCAAGATAAAGGTTATTTAACGATGATTTGGGAAACGATTAGAGGTCTTCTTCCTGGTCATACTTTGTCACCAACTCAACATATTATGGAAGTACCATATATAGGTGTTTTGCAATACGAACGTGCTACAAAAGATGTAATATGGGATTCAAGTGAATTCAGCAAAGATGCCTATCTTTATGTAGATAAAGAGAGATTGGAAAAACTATTTACATCTGGAAACATTTCTCTGTTGCCTGACGAATTTCTTGAAAATCTCGCTAAGGGTAAAGATTTCGGCAGATTTATTAGGGTTCCAATGATTTGTGAGAAAAGAATGTGGCATAGACAAAGTGGCGAGCAGTACAACGGGGTCAATGTACCGACTCTTGCAAGAGTTAGATTTGGTTTTCCAGGTGTCGCTTATACACCGAAACACAAGCATTTTATTCACACATATTTTAAAAACAATACCAAATATAATCCCGACGACTTAGTTGGCATTACAATTGGTGAGTTTAAAGGTCGTAATGACGGCACCGGTTTTAGACAATTTGTAGGTCTAAAAGAAGTAAAAGAGCAGGATTGCGGTTTTGGCAAGTTTACGAAAGGAGAAAAACATAAAGGTATTAAAGTTTTTTCTGAATACAAAAGAGAGAACAATAAGAATTTTTATTGCAACGAAACTTATTATATAGATCAAATTAATGCACCTAACGATAAAAAAGGCAGACGTGTAATGTATAGCCCTCTGCAGCAAAACTTTAATTTTTCAGGAGGAACCGACGCTGATAATATACGAGGCGACTTTCTTATCAAGGATATAGATGGGAATGATTTTGCAATGAAATTTCAAGGTAATGATAAGGTTATAACAAAAACAATATCAAAAGATATTGATTTAACAAAGATAGACGTAAATATTCCTGTTGCAGGTCCGAACTTACATGAGAAGTTCATCACAATTGGCGGTGCAGTTGCTGAACATTGTTTTGACATAGATGCTAATAAAGTAATTGTAACAAAAAAAAATGATTTAACTGACAAAAAAAGTTTCTTTGTTATGAACAAAAACGATGTAAAAGGACATTCTCTTCAAGAGCCGTCGGGGTTATCAAACGTTATTCAGGAAGTAGATCCGTCCAATAACCATTTAACATATTGTGATTTTTTATTTGGTGATAAGTTTATTCGTTTAAAAGTTGGTAAAAAAGCCGGTGCTGCTGGAAGTCCTGATGTGGCAAGAAATTACGACGATGTTAAAGGTGAGCTTGAAAATGTGGCACAAGCACTGTATTCTGGTGATATGGATTATCTTGCAAAAATAAAAAAAGACCAAAACAATAAATGTGTGTTTGAAGAGGTAGAGATAAAATTTCCTGATGGCAATGAAGTCAGGCTTGTTTTAAATGGCGCCCAACAAAAATATCAATTTGGTCGCGACGGTACTTTTATGCCTCAAGCACCTATGGATGAAAGTCGCTGTTTTTACGATGCATTTAATAAAAGCAGGGTTGCTTTAAAAACTAAACCACAACTAACTCTTGACGATTTAGATAATATGGCTCTGGAATTGGCGTAGTTGTTTTTTTTTGGTGTTTTATTTTTTATTGATAAAACGCCTCTCTTGCAGTTTTTATCATATAACTCTCGTTATGCAATGTCAGCAAAGTGCAACCCAATACTTCGTCTGCTTTTGTAAGATGGTGAATATATGCACGAGTGTGATTTTTGCAAGCATAGCATTGGCAATTTTCATCAAGTGGGCTTTCGTCAAGAGAGTATTTTTCTTGTCTCAATTTCAGCTCAATTTGTTCTCCTTTTTCTTTTGCAAAAGCAACTCCGTGTCGTCCATATCTTGCTGGTAATACGCAATCAAACATATCTGCTCCTCGTTCAATAGCACCAATAATATCAACAGGCTTTCCAATTCCCATAACATAACGCGGTTTGTTTTCTGGTAGCATATCAAGTGTATAATCAAGAATTGAAAATAAAGCATCGTTAAAACCCGTTACGCCACCAACGGCGTAGCCCTCAAAATCCATATCAACAAGTTCTTTGGCACAAATTTCTCTTAAATCTTGCTTGTCATTACCTTGAACTATCGCAAATTGCCCGTATCCTTCGCGTTGTTTAAATGCTTTTCTGCTTCTTTCCGCCCAGCGAATTGACTGAAATACCGCATATTTTTCACGTTTTGGATTTGTGTAAGGCGTACATTCGTCTAAAACCATTGATATATCCGCGTCTAGCACCCTTTGCATTTCAGTTGATATTTCAGGACTTAAAAATTGCAATGAACCATCAATATGAGAACGAAATTTTGCTCCTTCTTCTGTGATTTTGCGTAATTTTGTGAGTGAAGCAATTTGAAACCCTCCGCTATCAGTCAATATTGGCTTATTCCAATTCATAAACTTATGAAGTCCGCCGAGTTTTTCCATTTTCTCCATTCCTAGGCGGAGAAATAAATGATATGTATTTCCAAGTATTATTTCCGCTCCTGTGCTGTTTATCATATCGTTAGTCAGGCATTTTACCGTCGCTTGTGTACCTACGGGCATAAAAATAGGCGTATGAATATCTCCGTGTGCGGTGTGAATTATTCCTCTGCGTTTTTTTCCTCGTTTTTCAAGTAGTTCAAACTCAAATTTTGGCATTTAGATGCTAATACTACTAATAAAATTAGTTTTTACTTTGCAACTTGAAAAAATATTTCTTGTAATTTATAAAAGTTTTTTCTTAAATGTATTGCAAGTGTTTTTAGAAAAACAATACATTTCAACTTTTATCGTGTAGTTGTTTGTTTTTTTTCCACTTTTTTGTTTTTTGCCTTTTGCAAAGGTGTTTCATCAGCATTTGAAGCTTTCCCACAAGCAAAGGGAATGTTGTTTTTATGTCCCTATATCAATTTTTCTTGGTATAATAATCCGTTGGGTGGTGGTAGGTATGACACAAATGACAAAGTAAGACAGATGGTATTTGGATTATTTACAGAATATGGTTTGACAGATAAATTTACCATCGGTGGTGATGCATATTTGATTGAGACTTGGAGAAGCAAAAATGGAAAAATAGGTGGCTCAATAGGGGATAGGAGTTTTCAGTTAAATTATTTACAGTTATTTGGAAGATATACGTTTTTTAATCGTGATGGTTTTGTTTTTTCAGCATATACCGCTGTTTGGACGCCTTCTTTTGGCGACGGAACTGGAACTTTGAGCAAGTTTGCACCATATAATAAGTGGAGCAACGAATTTCGTATTGAAGGTGGATATCGTTTTGCTAATGGCGATCAGTTTGTTGCTACATTGGGTTATAAAGCACAATATAATCAAACTCGCGATGTATTGACAATGAAATTGAGTTATACGCACAAATTTCCTTGGGATATTTTCTTTATGGTTTGGCTCAAAAAAAATACATATCTCAATAAAGGAAATAAACTTTATGCTTTTGCAAAAGACAATCGCTTTGATATTGATTGCTTTAACCCAATCAATAACAATGGATATGTCGCACTTGATGTTTTTTTGATGAAAAAGGTTGCAAAGGGACAATTTGCTGGTGTCGCATATACTCATTCAATGTCAGCCAGTTGGCTTGGGAACAAGGGTATGAGATATGATTATCGTGCTTTTTGGGTAGAGTATTGGCTATTTTTGAAATAGTAATTAGATTAAATCGTTAGGAATTATTGGACTTATTAGACTTTGTAGTCGTGAACTATAAGTATTTTCCTGTTATGCTTATTTTTGATTGTCTAATTTCGTCTGGTGTCCCTTGTGCTATAATTTTACCACCTTCTTTGCCACCGCTTGGCCCCATGTCTATGATGTAATCAGCGTTTTTTATAACATCTAAATCGTGCTCTATGACAATTATAGTTGCTTTTTTTTCTATCAATGTTTGGAAAACAGAAATCAAATTATAAACATCCAGTGGATGCAACCCTATTGTTGGCTCGTCAAAAATAAAAAGTGTCTCGTTTTGTGTTCGTCCCATCTCAAAAGCGAGTTTTAATCGTTGTGCTTCTCCTCCTGACAAACTTGGCGTATCTTCGCCTAATGTTAAATATCCAAGTCCTAAGTCTTGTAAAACTTTTAATCGTTGGCAAACAACTTTTATATCTTTGCACGCCTCTAATGCAGTATTCACATCCATAGCCATAATGTCGGCAATGGAATATAAATCTCCGCTTTTGGTTTTATATTTTACTCCGTGTGCTTCTAATGAATAACGAGAACCGCGACATTCAGGACAAGGGATATTTACATCCGGTAAAAATTGAACATCAAGGCTAATTTCACCGGTTCCATCACAATTTTTACAACGCAGTTTGCCAGTGTTATAAGAAAAATCTCCCGCTTCATATCCATTTTTTTTTGCATCATCTGTTTTGGCAAAAATCTTTCTTAATTCATCATGAATATCGGCATACGTGGCAAGCGTTGAACGAACATTTATTCCAATTGGCGTTGCGTCAATAAGTTTTACATTTTTAATTCCACCAGTTGAAACATTTTTTATATGTTGTGGCAATTTTTCATCGGCAATTCTTGCTTTCAAAGCAGGCATTAGACTTTCAAGTATTAAAGTTGTTTTCCCACTACCTGAAACACCAGTAATCGCTATTAAACGGCCTTTTGGAAATTTTACTTCAAGTGGCTTTACCGTATGAATTTCGTTCGTAGACAAAGCAATTTCTCCAAATTTAAACATCTCGTCTCTGGCAACGACTGGTCTGACTTTTTTACTCCCAAAACCAGATAAAAACGGAGCAATTTGCGATTGTGCATTGTTGAGAATTTCAGTAATCGTTCCTTGTGTCATTACACGACCGCCATTTATTCCTGATTTTTCGCCCATTTCAATAATCCAATCTGCTTCATTTAAAATTTGTGCATCGTGGTCTACGAGAACCACAGAATTACCATCTTTAACCAAGTCGTGCATTACTTCTTTTAGCCCCTCGACATTAGCCGGATGCAATCCAATAGAAGGTTCATCAAGAACGTATAAAACTCCCGTTGTTCTATTTCTCACGGCTCTTGCAAGTTGCATTCTTTGTCTTTCGCCTGTCGACAACGTTGCTGACGCTCTGTCAAGAGAAATATACCCAAGCCCTAAGTCCACTAAACGTTTCGCAACTTCTAAAAAAGAATTACAAATCGATTTTGCCATTTCTTGCATCTCCGTTGGTAAACTTTTCGGCACACCTCTAACCCACTCTATTGCTTCAGTCAACGTCATTTTACATACTTCGTCAAGAGAAATTCCGCACAACTTTGGAATTCTTGCTTTTTTGCATAAACGACATCCACCACATTCATCGCAGGCACTTTGTATTAAAAACTTTTCTACTTTTTTCATTCCTTTCTCATCTTTGACCTTTGACAAAGCATTTTTAACCGTATAGATTGCACTATAATAAGTAAAATCCATTTCGCCGGCGACATTAGTTGTCTTGGATTTGTAAAAAATATGTTTCTTTTCTGGCTTTCCGTTATACACTATGTCTTTTTCTTTTTCACTTAAATCTTTAAAAGGAATGTCAGTTCTTACACCCATTGCACGGCAAACGTCCGTCATTAAAGACCACATTAAAGTCCTCCACGGAGCAACTGCACCTTGATCTATGGTAAGGTTTTCATTTGGCACCAGCGAAGCAATATTTACATCCATTATTGTCCCGACGCCACTGCATTTTTCACAAGCACCTTGACTATTAAACGCCAATTCTTCCGCACTTGGAGCCCAAAAATGAACCCCGCATTCAGGACAAACCAACTCCTTATCTGCGGCAACATTATTTGAAGGTTGTAAATAATGTCCGTTTGGACAACAATGGTTTGACAATCTGGAAAACATCAAACGAAGAGAATTCAATAACTCCGTGCCAGTACCAAAAGTGCTTCTAATATTGGGAACGCTTGGTCTTTGATGTAGGGCAAGAGTAGCCGGCACATATCTTATGTCATCAACACTCGCTTTCGACGCGATCGTCATTCTTCTTCTTGTATATGTTGATAGAGAATCTAAGTATCTACGTGAACCTTCTGCGTATAAAACACCAAGTGCAAGCGACGATTTACCACTACCTGAAACACCGGCAATTCCAACGATTTTATTTAAAGGAATATTAACGTCTATATTTTTTAAATTGTGGACTTTCGCACCTCTAATCTCTATTTTGTCCGGCATATTACAAATAGAAAAAACTTTTATTTAAATTCAAGAAAGCGATATTGTGTTTATCTTGTTGAAATGCTTGTAGGTGTTTTAAATAACAAAGATTAGTGCAAGCTGAAAGATTTTCCCCACTCACCCCCGTCCGTTTTTTGTCCCGTCTGTCTCATCCCTCCCCGCCCTGCCCGCCCCTCCATCCCACCCCCGCCCT
>DGUL01000007.1:204663-206404 GCA_002394665.1 Rickettsiales bacterium UBA4311 | reverse complement strand
CCCCTGCGGGGCGGGCGGGTGGGTGGGTGGGGGACGCGAGCGACAGCGAGCGTTTGGGGTGGGAGCGAGCAACGCGAGCGGGGCGGGTAGGAGTATTTAATTTCAATGGCAATTAAACATTATGAAAACTGATATGAAAAAAAGACAGAATACTGAAAATAGTTTTTTTTAGTAAAAGTATTGTTCGTCGTCTTTAACATTTTTTGTTATTTGTCTTCCGTGCTTAAATTCTTACGCTAATTCTGGATGTTTTTATTTTTTTTATGAATGTAAGTGAAATTAAAAAAGCAGTTCAGGAATACGCTGATGCGTTGTATGTTCTGCGTAGTGAAGGTGGCGATGATGCGGTTTCAAAAGCAAAGTTAGAAACTATAAACAATGCTTTGGATAATATGGAAAAGCAAGTTGTAAAACGTCCATTTTATTCAAATGTTTATAGCGAAGACGAGCAAAATAAGAAATTTGCAAATCAATACAAAAATGCTTTGATGAAGTATTTGAGAAAAGGCGTTGATAGCGATTTATTAGCTCTTTTGAATGGCAACAACAGCGTGGATTTTGACAGCACAGGTTTTGCAATTACGCAAAATATGAACGCTATAATCTCAAAATCTATGGACGAGAACTCACCAATTCGTCATTTGTCAAGAATTGTAAATGTTTCTCGCGATAGTTTAGATGTTGCTTCGTATACACAAGACATTTCCGCTATGTGGGGAGATGAAAGAAGCGTAGCACCGGAAACGGATGCTTTTACTCGCAAAACAATCAAGGTTTGTGAATTGACAGCACAACCAAAAATTACACAAAAAATGATTGATGATGATGCAGTAGATCACGAAAGTTGGATTGCTGAACTTTTGAGCGACATATTGCTTGAAAAAGAAGACAATGCTTTCTTGCACGGAGACGGAGAAAACAAGCCAGTTGGTATTTTGAATTATGCTGATGGCACAGATGCAAACCATATTGAAAGAGTTGACGGCGGAAATGCAATAAGTTTTGAAAATCTTTTACAACTTCAAGCAAGTTTGGATGGAAAATATGAAAGAGCAGGCGAAACTGCGTTCATAACTTCAAAGAAAAACTTGGCTAAAATTCGTTCTATAAAAGATGAAAGCGGACATTATATTTGGACACCGGGTGCAATTTTGGGACAAGCAGATTGTATATTTGGAACTCCAATTTTTGCAACAAGTGCAATGAATGATGGCGAAGATGCTGTAATTTATGGTAATTTGAAAAAAGGTTATCAAATCGTTGATAGAAGCGATATAAAGATACAGAGAGATCCATATTCTTCAAAACCATTTGTTGTGTATTATGCTACAAAAAGAGTCGGTGGTGATGTAATTGATACAAGGGCTATTAAAGTTCTCAAAATTGGTTAATTTTGGTTAGTTTATAGTATTCGCTTTGGTTGGTTTTTTTCATCAACCAAAGCTTTTTATTTTTTTTGTATTTCTATTTTTTTATATGAGAGAATTCATAAAAAAAGTTATCAAAAAACTTGCTGAAATAATAAAAAAACTTTTGAAAAAACTGGTTATTTTTTCAATAAAATGTGTCTGCTATTTTTTCTGTATTAAGCAACTAATTAAGTTTGTGAGTTTGTGTTTATCAAAATTGCAATACAGATTTGAAAAATTTGTTGGATAGTTTAGTTTTTAAATTGCCTTGTATCTTTGTAAAACAACATCATCGGTGCAAGTTAAAAATTTTCCCCCCCCCCCCCCCCCCC
>DGUL01000007.1:185793-204508 GCA_002394665.1 Rickettsiales bacterium UBA4311 | reverse complement strand
GGGAGCGAGCAACGCGAGCGGGGCGGGCGGGAATGTTTTGTTATTACTTAAGATTTAATTTTATGACTCTAAAAATTATAAAACACACAGAGGAAGTTGAAAAAAGTGATAGTTCTAAAACGTTTTCTTTCAATGTTGAAGAACTTTTGCGGAAGACATTTTTTTTATGTTCAAAAGTCGTGGATTTTGCAAATGAAGTTTTAGATTGCACTGACTTTAAGAGTATAATCACTGCTCCAACGGATGAAATTTTTGAAGAAAAGTTTATAAAATTACAACGTGCAATGAGTGTATTTTCTTTGATGTTTGGAAAGAAAGTTTCAATAGCCGACGCTCTAACTAAGGCAACGACAACAATGAAAAATTTACAAATTTTGGCACAAAAATTTGACGTTCATTTAATAAGTGATGAGGCAGATGCGGACGCTCCGCTTTCAAATGAAGATGTTGATATTATGGTTGAAATGATGAAAGATTTTGGTGCCGAAACGATTAAACAAGAAATTGAAACATATAACGAAAATCTAAAAATAGAAGCCCTGAAAAAAAAAGAAGAAAAAACTGAAAAAATTGACGTCTATGATGTTTATGAAGACGATGGGTAATGTTAATTTATCAGCTAAAAATTATCCATCCCAAAATTATAAGTCTAAAACAATCAATATTTAAAGTTTCTTGAAAATAACGAATTTCTTTTCACAGGTAGTCGATGTCTGTTTTTTCAGTAGCAATAATCGGTAGGGCAAACGTTGGGAAAACTACAATTTTTAACAGAATTGTTGGGAAAAACGACAAACAAAAACGTGCAATAGTAAAAGACTACGCAGGGACAACACGAGATAGGAACGAGGTTGTTGTGGACGATTATTTTGGGATGAAAATCAAATTTATTGACGCCGCTGGAATTGAATATCAAAACGCAAAAGGAACTATTGAAAAACAAATGCTACAACAGGCAATAAAAGGGCTGGAATTGGCTGATTTGTGCTTGTTTGTAATTGACGGGAAGTTTGGCATTACCGACGGAGATTTGAGTGTTTTTAATCTTTTGAGGAAAAAAAACAAATCAACAATTTTGATTGTGAATAAAGCAGAAAATCCTAACGATTTGCGTATTTCCGCCGAAGAATTAAAACAATTTAACATTGCAAAAAAGCAGATTTTGCTTTCCGCAGAACATAATTTTGGCTTTGGTGATATTTATGAGGCGATAAAAGAGGAGTATGATAAATGGTTTGAGGCAAGCAAAAACAATAATAGAGATGAAAATATGAAAATGAACGCAGAACGCTATAAAAATGAAAGCAACGAAAATGAAGGTTATAAAATTGAAGACGAACATAAAATTAGAATTGCCGTGCTTGGGCGACCAAATGCCGGAAAATCTACATTTTTGAATAATTTATTGCAAGAAGATAGGCTTATAACAAGCGACATTGCTGGGACAACAAGGGATAAAATTGACTTGGATTTTAGTTATAAAAATCAGGATTTTGTATTGATCGACACGGCAGGAATTAGAAGAAAATACAAAAATGGCGAAGATTTAGAATATGCAAGTGTTGAAAAAAGCCTTGAAGCACTGCAATTTGCGGACGTTGGAATTGTGCTAATGGATATCACAATCGCAATGGAAGAGCAAGATTTGTCGCTTTGTCAAAGAGTTTGCAATGAAGGAAGAATTTTGGTCGTATGCTTCAACAAATGGGATTTAGTGCCTAAAAATAAAGAAGAAAAATTGCTTGAAGAATTAAAAACAAAAATTCAAAAATCCGTCGCCCAAGTCAAAGGAATTGTGTTTTTCACCTGCTCGGCGATTAGAGACCAAAACTTGGCAATTATGCTGGATACAATAAAGACGCTTTTTGACAGGTGGAACTGCAAAATTACGGCAAGCCAAATGAATAAAAAAATTGAAGAAGCAAAAATGACAATGAATGTTATAAATGACTTAAAAATTCGCTATATCAATCAAATTAAAACCCGTCCGCCAACTTTTGTTGCTTTTAGTGGAAAAAACGAAAAATACATCACAACACAAAAGGTTGAAAGCCTGAAAAACTGGCTCTACCGCGAATTCAATTTGCTCGGCGTTCCTGTTAGAATTTCAGTGAGAGGAAAAAAATAACAAATAAAGCAATAAAAGTTTTGTTTTTTTTTTTTTTTTTATTAGAATTTGTTTGGCTTTTATTATGGATCTGAGCTCATCTGGAGTGAACAACACGATATTTAAACAGTTTGGTCTGGGATACGGTAAGAAACCCGAGTACAGCAACCACGTGGTGAACAACAACATGAACAACATGCCAAACAACCCGAACATGAACAACATGAACAACAATATGATGAATAACATGAACAACAACATGTATCAAAACAACAACAACAACATGCCAATCAACCAGAACATGAACTATAACAACCCGAACATGAACTATAACAACCAAAACCAATTCAACAACAACATGCCAAACAACCAGAACATTGGTTACAACCCGAACATGAACAACAACATGGTCCTCAACAACAACATGATGAATAACCTGAACATAATGAATAATATGAACAAGAACAAAATGAATACAGGAGGGGTTAACAATGCAAATCAGAATAAGACAATTGATGTTATTTTACGGCCTGGCACATATAAAAACGATACTCTGAAATGGCCAAACATGAATCCGGTATTGGTAAAAGTTGATCCTACTAAACCTCTCGTAGAGGAACTTTATCTGAGATTGTCAGAAAACTTGCAGAAAGATGGTTCTGGTTATAGAAATCTTGAGAATTCAAAATTCATGTTGGAACAAAAATCTCGATTTATCCGCAACTCAAACGTTCTCAATCTGTCTTCTACATGTGAAGATCTTAACATAGTGAATAACACTAATATATTTGTGCAGCTTGGTCAGAGTGAAGTCTCTATAAAAGAAGAGTACGAAAAGTATATTAAAAACAATAACAATGTCAACATAAACCAGAACTTCCAGAACATAAGCCCGAGCAATAACAATGTGATAATGAACACAAACAACCAAAACCAATTCAACTTCAACATGAACATGAACAACATGAACAACATGAACAACATTAATAACGCACAAAAGCAGGTTTCGGCTAGTGTTCATGGAACAGCAATCGGTGTAAAAGAAGGAGAACTAATTTTAAATAATTTGGTAGTGGGAAAGCCTTTGATTCCTCAACTATACGAGAAATTAGAACTAAAAAAACGTTCAGGCGATGTAGGAGCACAGAAAGCAATGACAGCAACAAGTGCTGTTTTCGTTGCTAGTCAAGGTGAACTGGCAGAAAATTTGTATATGCAGGTTCCATCTGAAATGGGCCCTAATTTTACTATAAATTTTGCGGAACCATCGCAAGACAACCATGGCAAAACCATTAAAGAATATTATGAGGCTTATCAGAAACTCAGAAAGCAATGGTTCGAAACACGCAAGAATACATTACGAAACATTGTAAATAGTAAGTTAAAAAATGTAAAAAATGCTCTTATTTACGATTTTAATAATAAAAGCAACAGTGCACAATCCATGGAAGTCTTGCAATTTAAACAAAAGGATGACACGTTGAGGGAACAAATACTTAGCAAATGTGTTGGTTATACTGATGAACAAGGAATTTTTCATAGTTTCATTAATCTCGTTTCAATTGATGGTATAGATGGTTATGTTACAGTTAAGCTAGCGTTTCAAAACGACGGCAGTCCTGCTTTCACAAAAGATGAAAAACTTTTATATGTAGTATCGCCATTTCAAGAATCTCAATTTGTAATAAATCAATTACACGACAAAGGTTTTTATTACGATCAAAGGCTGCAACCAAGGTATTTTACAATTGAAAACGATACTGGAAGCCAACAAAAAATTAGTTCGGATCATATGTATGATCAATTTGGAAACAAATTATTGCCATTTCGGAATGGAGTGAATACGATGGAACGAGATTTGGAAGTTGACATAAAGGTTAATGGTGCTAACAAATTTCAATACAGCAAAAACGGCAGCGGGATACAACAGCTAATTAACGATCTTGGAATAAAATATACTGGTGGTGCAAATGTTAACCCACAACAACTTTGTTTGCAGTTGAATAGGCGATTGGTAGCATTGTCATATGAGCTTGAGCAGAAAATGGAAAACGCTAAGGATGGCAATGGAAAGATCAAGCTAGAGAATAGAAATGAGATTCAGAAACTTCAAGCAGATATTAAATTCATCAAAAAGAATTTGGATTATTACTTTGAACCAACGCTGGCAGATAAACAAAGGTTGCAAAAAGAAGCAGATAAGTCCGGTGCGAATGACAAATTAAAACTTATAGCTAAAAACTTTGGCAAGTATAACGGAATGGGATACGATGGATTAAATGGCTATTTACCGGGTTATTTTGATGATAAAGGCAAGTATCATGAGGGTGTTTTTCGCTTTTACATTCCTAAGCTGAGAAAATTTATTAAAATAACCGAATCAGAAATGTTGGATTTTGAGCAACAACCTCTGCCAAATGTAGCTGATGCCAATGAGTATGATATCGCCAAAAATGGACAACCGCCAGTTTTACAGTCATTAAACCAATCGTGGCTCAATACCGTAAATATACAATTAAAGTCAAATAAAATGCTGACCTGTCTGTTGAAAAAGATTGGAGATGAAATTTTTGATAGTAGTAATAAGAATAACCCATCTTACTTACGTAGTCGCACGAAAAATCAGAATTATCCAATCAATGATTTGAAAGCAACAAATGGAAAACCGCATAACCAAATAAAAAATGACTACCAAATCTTGTTGCAAGATAATGATTTTTTAACAACTCTTGCCTATGCTGATTATATCAAGGCGTGTTATGATGTTCGGCCTTTAAGTAGCGACAATCCAAGACCGATTTTCCCAATGTTTTTAAGAGATGCAATAGATCAGACATCTTTTAATTTGAAAAACAAGAACATCAACAACCAAAAAGCTGCTTATATGAGCGCAGATCCAGAATATAGACCATTTGGGTTAAATACACAAAACATATTAGCCTCAGATTATGAAAATTATTTGGCTAAACTATTTCTCTTTGAAAATGATGCCTCTATTTCAAACTATAATGAGATTGATAATCTTCTCCCAAATGCCAGTTGTTTTTATAATGTGCTCGGTGGTTGTAGCGAATCTGTATCGTGGGCACGAGATGCCGACGGCAACTTCACTTATAGTAAACAAAATGATGTTTTAAATGGAAGTTCTATAAAAGACAAAAATTCATCTTTCAGTCAGTTAGATGCTGCAAATATGTTTGTTATTGATAACGGCGACAGAGGCGTAAAAAGATATGAATATTTGCCAGATAAGAGTGCCAATATAATCAAATATCAAACACCTGCTTCAAACATATGCACATTTAAAGGCATGAATAATAATACTTATTCACAAACGTTTAGCAATTTCACTTTACCGCCATTTTTAATAGATGAGGGCGATTGTTTATTTGAAATTTCTTCGTTTAAGCTGCGCGTCCAACTCGGAACTTACGCAACTGTTGTTTATGACAAAAAAAAAGATGCTTGGACAGTATATGATGGTAATAATGGCCATCCATACGGATGGTCGTTTAACGACGTCATGAATCTGACACTACAACGTGGTTGTGGTATAGAAGGTGTGCAATATCAAAAAATCACCGGAGGAGAAGAAATCAAAAAAACAAAAGAAAAGTGGGAAAAGTCTTTACCGATACATAAAATGTATTTGCCGGAAAATGTTTTTGATAACATAATCAGAAATGAATTGTTGCCAGCGGTTATTTGTGAAGCCAACATCGAAGCTTCTACCATCACAACAGGTAAAGAAGAAAAAGTAGTGAGCAATCTGGTGCTGGATTCAAATAAACGGATTAGAGACTACTTACCGTATTATTCGGATGTTTTTGGTGAATGTACGATTGGTGAATTATTTAATCTGACTGATAGCAACCGTGGCATTATAGTACAGGCGTTTTGGGATTACAGCAGCAACAACGGTAACAATATTGTACTAAAAGAAAAATTATTACGACAAGAGATAGAAAAGTTGATTAGTGCAGGTGTTGTAAACAAAAATAAAAGGACTGACATTATTAAAAAAATTCGCGAACGTCAAACAAAGGAATTAAAAGAATTCTGTAGCTCTGTTCGTGGCACGAATTTTGACGACGCAACAGTGAGTAATAATATTCCTGGTGCCCCAGCAGTAACTCAAATGCTAGGCATAATGAACCAAGTGGCTCCTAGTTGTTTTGGCACGAATGCTCGATGGTCTAACGTTTTATGCCCAGACAACAACAGTCTGGCGCAGAACTTAGGTTTTTTTCCATATAGTGGTAATAACTATAACTCATATGATTGGTATAATATGCTTTTATCAAAAACATTATGGATAAATGGAATGGTTCTTAATAAGAAAGAGATAACTAAAGGCAAACAAACGGCAAGAGATGTTATGAAATTACCTTTTCTAACAGGAAATATACAAGGTGAATTTTTGCATGGTAAGCCAACATTGAAATTGAACAAAGATTTCATAGTTCGTGATTTCAAACAATTGTTGAAAAACTCAGGAGTGGTTGGTAATAACGACACAATCGATTTGAAAGAAGATTGGGAGAGCGAGGAAATTGAAGGTAACAAAACGTATGACGATCTATTTGGACGCAAGACTTTTCAGTGCTTACCGGATCCAAACTTAAAAATAAAACCGCCATTACAACAACAACAACAAGAACAGAACGAGAGCGAAGGAGAGCCTAGCGAAGAAGGTGAAGGTTCGGAAGAGTCTAACGAAGAAGAACAAGAACAAGAACATGGACAAGGTGGCTTAAGTCTAAATCCAGTAGGAGAAGGAGGAGAAGCAGAAGCAGAAGCAGAAGCAGAAGGATTTATCAATAATAATTATAATCAAGGTTATGGAAGTCAGAACAATTCAGTAAATAATAACAACAACATAATTGGCAGTAGTCAAAATGCTTCGACGCACTTAAATAATAGCAATAATATCAATGCGAGCAGAGGAGCAGACAGTGTTCAAGCGAATAATACAGTGAATGCCGACCAAAGGATTCCATTTAGTTCGAATGCGTCAAGAATTATTAACAATAATTCATTACAGCCAATGAGTCGTAATACTACGAACAACATGAGTAACAATAATTTTACAAATTCTTTTTCGCCTAGCAGCAGCAGTAGTAGAAGCTCATTAGGTACTGTAAGTTCTGCGTCTGCAAGCTTTATCCCAACTTCGACGACAAGGAGCAGTAGTAGCAATGTTTCAAATTCAACAAAAGGAAGTGTAAACGATTTGGTAAATAAATCAAATAATACCAGCAATAACAGTAGCTCGAAGAACAATAATGGCAATAACACCAATAACAATAATAATCAGCAAAACAACGTTGAAAAACCTTCATATGCAGTGAATATTGCAGGTGCTGGTTTAGGTATTGTTACGGCAGGAGCAGGAACTTTGAGCTTAGTTGGTGTTTTAAAACTAGGTGGAGTCACAGGATACGTTTTACTTGGAGCTGGTGTTGTGGCAATAATAGTAAGCGGTGCAACTGGAGCTTATAAAAGTAGCGAGTATAACAAAAAATTAACAAATTTAAAAAGTGTCAACAACAATGGTAAAGGAATGCAAAAGTAATTGCGGATGTTTTGATAAGATTATTAAAATAGGTCTTTATTATATACGAGAAGTTTACAGAGTTTTTTTTGTTGGATTTAAAAAGTTTTTGATATTTCTTGGCAAACTTTATCTAAAAAAAAACGTAAGAGGAACACTGCGAACTTAAAGACTTTATTCAATAAGCTTTTCTCTTAAATTTACCAGAAATATTATTTTTTTCCTATGTTATTTATGCTATTTGTTTTCGTTGTGCTTCCAATGTTGTATTGCACAAGACTACGAATCTTTGCATTCATTAAATTCACATCGTCATCATCAAGACCTATGTCCTCGTCGTCTATTTCGTGTGCAAGGTCAAATGCTTTGCGTAAAAAATCCTCTTTGTTAAATGGTTGTGCTTTTTCTAAAGCACGGCTTTCCATCTGTTCTGCAATGCATTGTATAATTGACTTAAAGTTATTGTCTACCAAACTTAAGTTTGGTTTTGCAAAGTAATTAAGAATAAAAATTTTATTTTTATTGAGTTTGTCACGTTGATAATCAATAACCTTTAAAATTTGTTCGATGCCTTCATCATCAAGACAATCTAATCCATTCTCGCCATCACTGGAAACTTGTAATACTGCGGACGCAATATCGAAATGTTTGTTATGTCCATTGTTTCCAGTGGCGAATAGATGTTCGTCGTAATGTAACAGGTTTTCTGGATTAATATCTTCGTCTTTGAATTTATCTATTAAAGTTGTAAAAGCAGCTTTATTTTGATCGTAATTGCCTATTTCTTTGTAATGATACTTGGTTACAGCTTTCGCTGCCGCATAAACGTCAACGCTATCCAAGACGTAGCGTACACCTGTATTAAACGAATATCCTGCCGCTATCGGATGTAGTATGTTAGCACTGTTTGATGCTTCAGGCCAATATTGAGCTATTGTATTATTTTTACCAAAAATTAAACCAACCGAAAAACTTTTATTGTTTCTAAAATTATCCGATAGAGCGTTGTTGTTAGAAACTGGTATTAGCGATACACTTTTAAAACCGTTGTCTTCATTTATCCTCTTATTCTGGTTTTTTTTTTATGACTATAACCAATCATACCTTCCTTTAAATCCGTTTTATAATTGTTTTGTAAGTAAAAGTCATCAAGAGTTGGCTGAAAACTCATAAAGTAGCAATCGACTTCTTTTTTATTTTTTTCATCATAGTTTATCGTAACGTGATATCCGCCATACGGTTTTTCCGTGTACGTAATCTTTTGTAAGTCTTGTATTATTTTCTGTCTTGCAAGATGATTTATCCTTAGTTCTCTTTTTTTCCTTAGTTGTTTGTCCAGTTCTACCCATTTTTCTTCTTCTTGTTCGGGTACTGTATCATTGTCTTCGTCTATTGAATATTTAGACGATGCATCGTCTTTTCTTTCTGCGATGTTTAAATCTTTCATCATTTGATCTATTTTTTCATTTTGTTCTTCATGTATCTTTGTAATAAATCCGATCATTCCATCATTTTTTGTTTCTTGATTGAGCTTGTTTTGATTATTTTTTTCGCCTGATGACAGCGAAATGTCTACTTGTTGAGATTTTTTTTTCTTTTCGATCATTTCATCATTTTTTGTTTCTTGATTGAGCTTGTTTTGATTATTTTTTTCGCCTGATGACAGCGAGTTGCTCACTTGTAGAGGTTTTTTCTTTTTTCTTGAAGAACATTTTTGATAACAACAACTCATAATTTTAAACTAATCCATTTTAGCGAAAAAAAATTCTTTGCAAAAAATAATGTTGTTAATCTTGAAAAAAAAATAATAAAACTATTTGCTGTTGTGTAAGTTATAAGATTTCTATGACGGCAAAAGTAGTTTTACATTCAAGCGAAGCAAGAAAGAAATTGCTTCAAGGTATTGATATTTTGGCTGATGCAGTAAGTGCTACATTGGGGCCAAAAGGGAGAAATGTTGTTTTGGATAAAAGTTATGGCTCACCAAGAATAACAAAAGATGGCGTTTCCGTTGCAAAAGAAATTGAGTTGAGCGACAAAGCAATGAACTTGGGCGTCTCAATGATTAAAGAAGTTGCTTCAAAAACAAACGACAGGGCAGGGGACGGAACAACGACGGCGACCGTTTTGGCTCGTGCTATCGCAAAAGAGGGATTAAAACTTGTTGAAGCAGGGTTGAACCCAATGGAAATTAAAAGAGGCCTTGACAAAGCAACAGAGGATGTTGTTGAGTTTTTGAAAAATAATACAACTCCAATTACAAAACCGAAAATAGCACAAGTTGCGACTATTTCTGCAAACGGAGACGAAGATATTGGAAACAAAATTGCAGATGCAATAGAAAAAGTTGGAAATAACGGGACAGTGACCGTTGAAGAGGGTAAATCTCTTGAAACAACCCTTGATGTTGTTGAAGGTATGAGTTTTGATAGAGGTTATTTAAGTCCGTATTTCGTGACAAATGCTGACAAAATGATTGCAGAACTTGAAAATCCATTTATTTTGATTTTTGAGAAAAAACTTACATCTTTGCAACCAATGGTTCCTCTCTTAGAAGCTGTAATGAAAAGCGGACGACCATTGTTGATAATCGCGGAAGACGTAGAAGGCGAAGCACTTGCAACGTTGGTTGTAAATAAACTTCGTGGTGGATTGAAAACCTGCGCAGTTAAAGCACCTGGCTTTGGCGATCGCAGAAAAGCAATGCTTGAAGATATAGCAATTTTGACAAAAGGTCAGGTTATAAGCGAAGAACTTGGAATGAAATTGGAGGATATAAAACCTGAATATCTTGGTTCTGCAAAAAGAGTAATCGTGGACAAAGATAATTGCACTATTGTTGACGGCGAGGGAGATAAGGTGGATATTGAAGCTCGTTGCAATCAAATTAAAAAACAAATTGAAGCTTCAACAAGTGATTATGATAAGGAAAAACTACAAGAAAGATTAGCGAAACTTTCCGGCGGCGTTGCTGTGATTAAAGTTGGTGGCAAAACAGAAATTGAAGTAAAAGAAAGAAAAGATAGAGTTGACGATGCTGTTAACGCTACTCGTGCTGCATTGGAAGAAGGTGTTATACCTGGCGGTGGTGTTGCTTTGTTGAGGGCATCGGAAGCTTTGCGTTCAAAAGCACACGACGATAGTTATAGATATGGGTATAACATCATCCAAAAAGCCTTACGTGCTCCAATAACGAAGATCTTAGAAAATGCTGGTTTTGATTCCACAGAGATAATAAATAAAATTATAAATAATGATAACGTAAACTGGGGCTATAATGCAAGAACGTATAACGACGACGGCTCGAAAGGGTATTGTGATATGATTGAAAAAGGTATTATTGATCCAGTGAAAGTCACGCGTATGGCAATCCAAAATGCAAGTTCTGTTGCTGGTTTAATCATTACGACAGAGGCAACGATTTTTGACGAACCAAAGAAAGATGCTTGCGGATGCGGTTCTTCTGCTGGCGGAATGGGCAGTATGCCAATGGGCGGAATGGGCGGAATGGATTATTAGTTCCGCTTCCGTGATTTCTTTTTTTGTGTTGCCTTTGTTTTTTTATAAGCTTTTTTTCTATATTTGTTGTTTATTCTTGTATTGTTTGATGTATTTTGAGTATTTCTCGTATACATTGTTTTTACAAGGTTTTTTTAGACAGAACTTGTATCGTTTGTCTTCTGGATATTTTCTGTGTTTTGCATCTATTAGCTTTTTGTCATATTCACTTTGATATTTATCATATGTAAAAGGATCAAACTCTTTATTTGATGGTTTGGGTACCTTGATAAACTTGAGCTTTTGCGTTCCAGCAACTTCCTGGTTCAGAACCACATAGTCTTCTTTTTCTTGTTTAAAGCGGCCTTCATCGAGATACGAGTTTGGAATTTTTCTTGCCATAAAGGGTTCGCCAGCTTCATAAAGCACAGCCAGCGATGTTCGTTTCGCAGGATTATCGTAGTCAATTATTACTTCCACTTTTCCGTCAAGTTTGCCGTCCACAAACTTTCCAAATATAACTTGTTTTCGCTTTAATCCACTATAGTTTGTAAAAAGTGTACCTTTATTATTAAAATTTCCGTCTTTGAATCCGCCACTGTAGCTAAAAAAATTGTGTTCATTATAACAGTCATAAACTTCTAGATTGCCCTTCTTTAAACGAAAATACTCATCTATGAAACCTGAAAATTTAACCTCGCACTCAGGGTTTTCTAACTTAATTTTTACAAATTCGTATTGTGCTCCTTTGTTGTTCTCTTTTAAATATTTTTGTATAGCTTTAATGAAGAATTGTTTTGGCGTTTTTTCTAGAATATCCAATTTTCTTTTACCTTCTGCTTTTTTTATTTCTTTCTCAATAAAGGATATAGGTAGCTTGGTATCATATTTTTGTGAACTATGTTCTTTTATACTAAAAGGTATTCCTGTTTTGTTTAGTGCTTTACCTTTTGCACATTTGTATACGAAAGCCTCCTTAGATATTGGTGATGAAGCGTAGCATTCGCCATCTAATTTTCCTTTATAAAATTGTCCAGATACGATTGTTGTTATTTTTCCTTCTTTGTTGTATTTAACAAGGGTGCCTTTTTTATGGAATTCATTATCTGAAAAATTACCTTTGTAAGCAAAAATTTTTTCTCCTGTGCGTGTTTGCACTTGCAATTCTCCCTCCATTAATCTAGAGCCGATCTTCTCAAAATGCGACAGCATTACCTGATATGCAGGTGTATACTTAGGTTCCGTTTGTTCTTTTACATCAAGTATAAGTGGTTCAGGATATAAAATTCTTCCATCGCTATCGTTGAAATATTCTTTTTGTTGCCAATATTTCTGCAGTGTTGATACGAATGTTCGGTACGGTATTTTTTTTAATATTTCAAAATCATTTTCTTTGTTTTGGTTTTTCATAATTTATACCATATTATGTTGACATTCTAAAATTACTTGACAATTTTTTTTTATCTTAAAGTTGTGAAAACGTTTTAATTTGAAGGAGGGATTGTTTTCCAAGGTTTATTTTGCAGGTTATGAAGGCAACTTGGAAGGGCGTTATCATATTCCTTCTACATCGGCATATCCGGCTGTTTTGATTTTGCCGCCAGATCCTACTTACGGAGGTAGCATTGATAACGATGTGATTTTGGCAATCGAGAATTCTTTCGTTGAGTGCGGTTTTGCCACATTAACTTTTAACTATCGTGGCGTTGGAAATAGTGCAAGTGTTTTTCGTTGTGTCGCCGATGCTTTGCAAGATGCGAATGTTGCATTAGATTGGTTTGAAAATCTTTGTCGTGGTGCGACACATTTTTGGGTTGTAGGATATTCTTTTGGATGCTGGGTTGGGTCAAATGTCGTAATGAGAAGACCGGAAGTTGAGGGTTTTATTTTTGTTTCTCCAATGTTCAAGAAACAAGATTTTTCAATTATGTATCCCACTTTGTGTTCAGGGCTTGTAATCACTGGTGCGAAAGACGAATTTACACAAGTTGAACTTGTTGATGAGTGTGTGAAAAAAATCACAAATTTTAATAATTTTCCGGTTAAATTAGAACTTATAGAAGATGCCGGACACTTATACAAAGGAAAAATTGACAGGCTTAGACAAGTTATCGTTGAATATGTGAATTTGTTTTTAGCTTTGAGAATAGAAAAGCCAGTAAGGAAAAAACGTAGAAAGAGAAAAAAGAAAGATACTTTAATGTAAAATAAATTGTTAATCAGTATTCGTTGTGAGTTTTTTGAGTTTTATTTAGTTTTAGCTACAATCTTTACTGAGTTTTTAGTGTTTTTTAGGTTATTTAAATATTGTACAAGAGGTTGTTTGGCTATTTTGTTTCGTCGCAATAGTAGTTTTGCACTTGGCGTGTCTGCAATTATAAGTTTATCTTTGACGGCGATTCCAATTGTTGTTTTGCTGGTTGCTGGAATTTTTCTTTTTACAAAAAAAAAGATTAAAAATACAACCGCTTATTCAGGTAAAAAAGTTAATGGCAGACAAACAACCGCGATAAGCCAAGAGCATAATGATAAAGAAAATAACGAGCACAACAAAGACAATCAAGACATTTTGCCAAATTCATCGGAAGATCAAAAAGAAAACCTTAGTAAAAACTCACACAATGCAATCAATAATATTGGCGATAACAAAAAAAATGATCATCTAATAAATTTGAATGACAACAATCTTCAAATGGCAAATGAAGTAAACGTTCCAATGCAGTAAACACGATGGAGTTCAAAATTAAAAAAAGATAAGAAATCTATAAATAAAACAGACATTTTCAAAAGACAATTTTGAAAAGAGAAGCATCAAAAATGGTGCCTATGGCCGGACTTGAACCGGCATGCAGTTTAACCCGCGAGGGATTTTAAGTCCCTTGTGTCTACCAATTCCACCACACAGGCACACCGGAATTGCAGAACTAAAAAAGTAATTTTCAAGAAAAATAAACAATAATGGTTAATTTAATGGTTTGCAATTTATTGATTTGTAAGATTTCTTTTAAATTTACTTGCATTTTTGGAAAAGAGTTTGCATCTTGCCGAAGATGTTGAATATAGTTAGAAAAAACTTATTCTTTTTGCCTACTTTAATAACTCTTTGTAGTTTATTATGTGGGCTTTGGTCTATTTTTACGACCATTTTTATAGGAAATGTTGAATTCGCAATTTGCTTGATTGTTGTGGCAGGGCTTTTTGATGCTATTGACGGGAGAGTAGCAAGGTTTCTTGGTGTTAGCGGAAGTTTCGGTGTGGAGCTTGATAGTCTTTGCGATTTTTTGAGCTTTGGAATTGCTCCGATTTTTGTGTTCTTCCACTCGTATAATTGGCAAAATGATTTAAATGCCTTTGCGATATTAACAGCTTTCCCTGTTTGTATGGCTCTTCGTTTGGCAAGGTTCAATATGTTGGCTTTGGCTCCTTCAAAAAATCCAAAACTGGAAAATTTGAGAAAAAACTTCTTTTTTGGTCTTGCGGCTCCTGTTGGTGCGTTGGTTTTGATGTTGCCGGTCGTGGCAAGTATTTTGAGTTATGGTGGATTTTCTTGTGGAAATTGTGCTTTAATTTATGCTTTTGTTGTCGCGTTGTTTTTAGTTATTCCAATCCCAATTTTTGGGCATAAATCGTTGCATTTTGGCTTTGGCAAAAAAACAAGCATTATTTTCTCAATCATTGTCGCCGTTTCGGTCGTATTGTTCCTTTTGTTTCCACTAAAAGCAATTTTCTTTGGCATTTTGCTTTACATCTGGACAATTCCTTTTTCAATGCTGACTTATAACCTTACAAAGAAGAAGATTTTATCAAAGGGTGCAGTTTGATATTTATTTTTTCTTCGTTCTATTTGTGGTGATGCAACCAAAATCTAAAAAAGAAATTGAGAAAAAAGTTTGCGATATACTAAACAAGGAAGAAAACAAGTTAAAATTGATTGATAAAATGCCCTTCTACCACCTACGCACACGCTCGGAATATTCGCTTTTGACAAGTGCAGTAAAACTTGCCGACTTGGAGAATTTTGTAAAGGAGAGTGGGGCAAAAGCAATGTGCTTGATGGACGATATGTCGTTGTCGGCGGGGTTGCGGTGGTCTATGCATTTGCAAGATTTGAAAGTAAAACCGCTAATTGGGTTGAACGTTTTTATCGGCAAAAGCACGTATGATTTCAACAATCTCTACCCGCAGTTGGGGCTGATTGCGAAAAACGAGCGAGGGTATTTGAACTTGCTTAAAATCTTGCGGTGCGGACATTTCGAGCATAATGAAAATGATTTTCAACAAAAGTGGGTTAAAATTGAAGATATTGAGCCGTTTGCAAGCGATTTGATTTGTTTAAGCGGTGGCTTTCGCGGTGTCGTTGGCTATGAGTTTTTGAATTTTGGCAAAGGCACGGCAACGGATACTTTGGATAAACTTTTGGAGATTTTTAAGGATAATTTTTATATTGAACTAACAAGGCACGGGCGAACGAAAGAGAAGGAATTTGAGGATTTCTTGATTGATTATGCATATGCCAAAAATGTTCCGCTTGTGGCAACAAATGATGTATGTTTTTATAAACGCGAACATTTCAGGGCTTTTGATGCATTGGCGTGCATTAGAGATAAAGAGTATTTAACTACACCAAATAGAAAAAGGTTGAACGAGGAATATTACTTGAAATCGGCGGAGGAAATGGTGGAGTTGTTTAGCGATATTCCAGAAGCGATTGAGAATACGGAAAATATTGTAAAGAGGTGTAATTTTTTAGTTCATAAAAGGAAGCCAACGCTTCCGCACTATTGCAATAGCGAAGAGGAAGAGGCGAGAATGATGGAAAAACTTGCACACGAGGGGATGGAGGAGAGATTTTTGCAGATTGATTGGAGTAAAGCCATACATACGAAGGAGCAGTATTGGGAAAGATTGAAATATGAGATTGGAGTTATTGAAAAAATGGGATTTCCCGGCTATTTCTTGATTGTCGCGGATTTCGTGCAGTGGTCAAAACAAAACGGAGTTGCCGTTGGTGCAGGGCGTGGTTCCGGTGCCGGTTCGCTTGTGGCTTGGTGTTTGAAAATTACCGAGGTTGATCCGCTTGAATATGGACTTTTCTTTGAAAGATTTTTAAATCCAGAACGTGTTTCAATGCCTGATTTTGATATAGATTTTTGCCAAGAGAACAGATGGAGAACGATAGATTATGTAATAAACAAATATGGAAAAGACAGCGTGTCAAGAATTATAACTTATGGTAAAATGAAGGCAAAAATGGTTATTAAAGACGTTGGTCGTGTGATGCAGATGTCTTTTAATGACACGAACGAAATTGTAAAACTTATACCATTTAATCCGCTTGAACCGGTCACTATTGAAAAGGCATTGGAAATGGTGCCGAGATTAAAAGAAGAACGCGATGCAAACCCGAAAATGAAGCAAATGCTTGATATTGCAATGGATTTAGAGGATTTGAACCGCAATACATCAATGCACGCTGCGGGTGTTGTCATTGGGGATAAACCATTGATTGAAATTGGCCCAGTATGTAGCGAAGAGGATGACAATGTTGATGATAATGAAGGCGGAAACGCAGAAAGTGGCGAAGGGCAAGGGCAAGAAAATAAGGCTAATAATAGCAATTTTATAGGAGAAACGCTTGATAAAGACGGAAATGTGGTGAAAAAATCACATCACAAACAAGAGGCGAAAAAAGGTATAACCGGCATCGCTGGGACGGGGCTTTTAGGGAATGATTGGTTTAACTCAAAACCGGAAAACAGGCTTGCGGTTTTTGGATATGATATGAAAGATTGCGAGAAAATTGGACTGGTAAAGTTTGATTTTCTTGGGCTTCAAACTCTAACGGTGCTTGCAAAAGCCTGCGAGATGATAAAGCAAAATACTGGTGTGGATATTGATATTTTAAGAATTCCAACGGATGACGAAAAAACATTTAAACTTTTACAAACAGGACATTTGAAAGGTGTGTTTCAACTTGAAACTCCATTGCCAAGAAATGCATTGAAAGCAATTAAAACAAATAAGATATTAGATATCGCTGCGATTACTTCGTTAAATAGACCCGGTCCAATGGAAAATATGCCTTCGTTTATTCGCAGAAAAATGGGACAAGAAAAAATAGATTACTATCATCCAATTTTGAAACCAATTTTGGAGGAGACATATGGAATTATAATTTATCAAGAGCAAGTTATGGAAGTTGCCCGTAAAATCGCAGGTTATTCGCTCGGTGAGGCAGATTTACTACGCCGTGCAATGGGTAAAAAGATAAAGGAGGAAATGGAAAAGCAATCGGCTGTTTTTGTTGATAGAGCGGAAAAAGTTGGTCTTGTAAGTAGAGAGGAAGCGAAAAAGTTGTTTGATGTAATTGAAAAATTTGCTGGCTACGGATTTAATAAAGCCCACGCCGTAAGTTATACAATTATTTCTTATCAAACGGCATATTTAAAAGCACATTATCCAGTTGAGTTTATGGTTTCGCTGATGAACTTGGATATAAACAAGACGGATAAATTGAGCGGTTTTGCGAGTGAGGCGAAAAATATGGGAATTGAAATAATCCCGCCGAGCGTGAATGTTTCAACAGCAGAATTTAGTTGTAGAGATGGTAAAATTGTTTATGCACTCGGTGCTGTCAAAGGAATGGGTGTGGAATTGGCAGGCGAGATTTGTAAAATAAGGGATGGATTAAAAGGAAAAAAGTTCAGCTATTTGCAAGATTTTTTCAATAATTGCGGACATTTATTGAATAAAAAAGTTATTGAAAGTTTAGCAAAATCCGGTGCTTGGACTTGTTTGGGTGTAAATATAAGAACAATAATGGAAAACGAGCAAGTGGTGGTTGATACGGCTTTGGAATTCACAAGGCGAACAGAGGAACAAAAGAATACAGCAGTTATGAATATGTTTGGCGAAAATGACAATTTGCCGTTGATACCGCCGTTAAAGCAATATGCGGAGTACAATGGAAACGAATTGTCTGCACTGGAATTTGAAATTTTTGGGTTTTATATGCGTTTTCACCCGCTTTATGTTTATAAAGACAAGGTGGAGGAGTATAAGTTTGAGACAGCACAAGATGTTTTGGATACTACATTTAAGGAGGAAAAGCGAATTTTGATGTATGGTGTGATTACGAAAATCACAATGCGGTTTAGGAACAAAAAGAAGTTTGCTTTTGTGCATTTGCTTGATCTGGGCGGAATGTATGAAACAACAATTTTTAACGATGATTTGATAAATGAAAAAACCAACATATTGGAGGAAGGACATAAAGTCGCCGTTGAGGTTAATGCAAGAACAACGGCGGAAACCGGCACAAGATTAAATATTGCAGACATTTATGATTTGGATGCATTTTTTGTAAAATTTCCAACACCAAAAGATGTAAAACTTGGAACCAACAAAAAGAAGAAAGGTGGCGATTATTCGTCTGGCATTCCGTCTGGTGTGTTTACTAACAATTTTTCTGCTAATCATCCAGCTTCTGTCGGTAATTCCATAGGCATTCCTAACGGAAGCCGTAGAATTACCGACCCCCCCCCCCCCCCCCCCCC
>DGUL01000007.1:154646-185726 GCA_002394665.1 Rickettsiales bacterium UBA4311 | reverse complement strand
GCCCCTACGGGGCGGGCGGGGGCGGAGTTCCAACGGCGAGCGTTAGCGAGCCGTGGAAGTCCGCAAATTCTTCAGCTTTCGCAAAGGTAAGTGTTGTAAAACCGCAATTATCGTCTTGCTATATTGGCAAACGAAGTGACGTTTTGCAACCTAAAAATGCAGTAAGAATTAAGGTTGAAAATGTAGAGCAATTAAAACAAATTAAAAAGGATATAGAAAATGGCAAATACAACGACTTTGATAATGTAATTATACAAACCGCAAGAGATAGCGAAATTGCTGTAAAAATTAAATAAAGCCAACTTTATGTTTTGTCTATTTTAAAAATAGTGTTTTAAAGAAAAATATAAAAGCACAGCTGATACAACCGTTTAATATGACTTTGAATTTGCTGTTATATCGCTAATTTGTCCTATGTTTGCATAGATTGGCCCCATCATCGCCATTCCCATCCACGCGACAACGATACCAAGAAAAATCGTTGTAATAGGCTTTAACATTCCAACTACTTTTTCCGTAGTATCTTTTACTTCTGTGTCGTAAAAATATCTTACATTTTCTAAAATAGGGCCAACTTCGCCGGTTGCTTCGCAAATTGCAATCATTTTTCTAAACATTTGCGGAAAAACTTTTTCCTTTTCTATTGCATTAAAAATTGTTTCGCCGTCTTCAATTTTTTTACTCATGAATTCTATTCTATGTCCTAAGTATTTATTCGCTACAATTTTGGAAATGCTATTCATAATTTCAACAATGTCTGCTCCATTTTTATACATTACGCTAAAAAAAGTTATAAAACGCGAAGTATCAATTTTTAAAATCATCTGTCCAAAAAGAGGTATTTTCAATTTAAACTTATCAAATTTAATTGCGAAGTTGGTGCTTAAAAATTTCAAACTTTTAATAGATATAAATAGGAAAATAAAAGTAAGTAATGCAACATACCACTCATTTCTTATAAACTCTGAAAACGACATCAACATTCTTGTATAAAGTGGCGTTTCCATTCCAAAATATTTTATGAAATCTGTGATTTTTGGTAATAGAACCGTGGAAAGACCAAGAATAATTGCAACGACAAAAGCAAGTGTTGCAAGAGGTCCTCGAACGGCTTTCTTTGCACGCAATTTTACATCATAATCCCATTTTATGTATGCCACAATTTCTTCAAAAGTTGAGGCATATTTTCCAGTTTTTTCCGCCACTGCTATAAGACCTACAAAATCGCTTGTAAAACTTTTAGAGGCTTTTTTGCACGCCTGCGACAAAGGCATACCCCCAGCAACTGAGAAATATATTTTTTCACATATTTGTTTCAACGTGAGACTGCCAGCGACTTCGTTTTTCATTAGTTCCAAAGCGTGCAAGACATCTATACCGACTTTATCCATTGACGCCATTGACGAGAAAAAACTTATCAATTCTTTTTTTGAAAGTTTGTTATCAATTTCTAATGTAAAAAATTGTTTTTTTAGATAGATTATCTCGCAACCGGTTTTTGTTAGCAACTCTTCCGCACTTTCACGATTAAAACTCGTTATTGTTCCTTTTAAAAACCTTTCATTTTTTTTAACTTTATAGGCAAAACTCTGCATATAAATGCAAGAAAGTTTACCAGAAAAAGCATTTTTTACAAGACGATTATATTTTTATCGTTGATTTTAGGGAAATATTAGCATTGTATGAGATTTTGCTGGTGTAATTTGTTTATAACTAATTTGAGTTATAGTTTTTTGTCTTTTTAACAAAGCACACATAACAGACTCTGTAGGAATGTTGCTAGCATCTGGCTGATAAAATATTTTTTTCAATTTCTAATTCTTGCTTTCTGCACTATTTTCGGTTTTGGTCTTTTTATGCCGTTTATACCTATCTTCGTTGCTACCAAACTCTCTTGCAATTAAATCAACTTCACTTTCATTGTTGTTGCCTTTTACTATACCACGTTGTGAAATAATTGGCACTTTTGAATAGAAAATCCTTGCACCTTCCTCGCCGAGGCGTTTAGAAAATAAAAATTCATCATCAATGGTAAAAACACTATCAAAAATATGATTTTCAACATAGTTCATCATTTTTTTTGCTCCCTTGTGCGATATTAAATATCCTGTCGCAATGTAATAATTGTGGTCGTAAATCTCATTGAAATACTTATTCTTGCCGTTCTTAAACAAATCTACAAAATCCTGCCACAAGTTAGATATTTTATACTGTTTTTGTTTTTTTCCTGTTGATACGTCAAGTTTTATCCAATCGTAATAATATGGCACATTTTTAAACATATCGCTCTCTTCAATTTTTGCAAATTTTTGTGGCTCAAAAAATACAAAATCATCTTCCAAAATGACCGCATTTCTATAATCGTTTCTTGCCACATCTCTTATTGCACGCAAATGGCTCATAGTTGCTCCAAGTTCGCCCATTGTTATGAAAGCTCCCATATCGCTTGCTGGCTTATATTTTATGATAAAATCTGGCTCTTGAATATCATAAATATAATACAAATTGTCATACTCAAAAGTTTTGTTGCCTTTCAAAAACTCTGTTGAGGTGGTTTTTTCACCAGTCGTTTTGTTTTCAATTATAATTGAGAATTTTGCATCTGTGCATTTAAATCTAACTTTATCAAGAGTTTGCCCGAACAATTTGCCACCGAGGTTGTTGTTGACATAATCTTCATAGGCTTTTCTCCTGTCGGTAGAACGCTCCATATTTAGAACGTAAACCCTGTCTATGCTTGTGGCAACACTTTTGAGTGTCCTGTTCTTCTTGATCTTATAATACGACAAAGAGAACAGAAGTGCGAAGGCAAGCACAGAAACACAGACTTTATGAACTTTTAAAAACTCAACAAGAGTAAAACGAAATCCAACGAACATAAACCAAAACTGCAAACAAATTACTTCTTCATCGTCATCGCGACAGCATCAGGCACAACATCGTATTTCTCAAACTGCATCGTATATTGAGCCCTTCCTTGCGACATTGAACGAAGCGTGTTGACATACCCGAACATATTTGCCAAAGGAACATATGCGTCAATAACTTGTGCATTTCCGCGAGCACTCATTCCGTTTATTTGTCCGCGACGGCTGTTGATGTCTCCAATTACATCACCCATATATTCTTCCGGTGTGATGACTTCAACTTTCATTATTGGCTCCAACAACTTTGGGTTTGCCTTTTCTTTTAATTCCCTAAACGCATAGCGAGAAGCCAATTCAAATGCCAACGCACTTGAATCTACTTCGTGGAAAGCACCATCAACGAGTGTTGCTTTGAAGTCAATTACAGGATAGCCGTAGCCAAGCCCGTCTTTTTGAGCATATTCCAAACCTTTCATCACGCCCGGTATGTATTCTTTTGGCACGGCACCACCAACGATTTTGCTTTCAAACTGATAACCCGAGCCACGCTCCAATGGCTCAAAATCAATAACAACACGAGCAAATTGTCCTGCACCACCACTTTGTTTTTTATGCAAGTAATCAATTTGAACTGCCTTGCCAAGTGTCTCACGATAGGCGACCTGTGGGGCACCAACATTAACATCAACATTGAATTCTCTTTTCATTCTATCAACAATAATTTCAAGGTGCAACTCGCCCATTCCTTTCAAGATTGTCTGCCCTGTTTCTTCAATACTTTCAACCTGCAACGAAGGGTCTTCTGCAACCAAACGGCTTATCGCAATTCCCATTTTTTCTTGGTCTGCTTGTGTTTTTGGCTCAACTGCAATTTGAATAACTGGGTCTGGGAACTCCATTTTTTCAAGAATTATTGGCTTTTCATTAGCACAAAGTGTGTCGCCTGTTGTTGTATTTTTCAATCCAGCCAATGCGACAATATCACCGGCACGAGCGATTTTTATGTCTTCTCTTTGGTTTGAGTGCATCAAAAGCATACGCCCAATTCTTTCTTTTGAGCCTTTAACACTATTTAAAACACTGCTACCTGCTTCAAGTTTTCCTGAATAAATACGGAGGAAGGTTATAGAGCCAACAAATGGGTCATTTGCAATTTTAAATGCAAGACCACAAAATGGTTCACTGACTTCCGATTTTCTTTCTTCCTCTTGCTCCGTGTTTGGATTTGTTCCTTTTGTTGGCGGAATATCAATAGGCGAAGGCAAGTAGTCAATTACCGCATCAAGCAACAACTGCACGCCCTTGTTTTTGAAAGCCGAACCGCAAAGAACTGGCACGAATTTGAAGGCTATTGTTCCTTTCCTTATACATTTTTTAATATCTTCGTTAGAAATTGTTTCGCCACCGAGATATTTTTCCATTAAATCATCATCCATTTCAACGGCCAATTCAATCATTTTTTCGCGGTATTCTTCGGCTTTTGCTCTCATATTTTCAGGTATTTCTTCATGTCTCATTGTCGCTCCACAATGATCGCCGTCCCAATAAACTGCTTGCATTTTCATTAAATCAACAACACCAGTAAAACTATCACCACTCCCTATTGGCAAGGTTATAGGCATTGGTTTAGCCCCGAGACGTTCAACAATCATTTCCACGCAACGATAAAAATCTGCCCCTGTTCTATCCATTTTATTACAGAAACAAATACGAGGAACATTATATTTATCCGCCTGTCTCCAAACGGTTTCACTTTGAGGCTCGACACCAGCGACGCCGTCAAAGACCGTCACTGCTCCGTCCAAAACACGCAACGAACGCTCAACTTCAACTGTGAAATCCACGTGTCCCGGAGTGTCAATGAGGTTTATTCTATGGTCTTTCCAAAAGCAAGTCGTAGCAGCAGACGTTATAGTAATTCCTCTTTCTCTTTCCTGCTCCATCCAGTCCATTGTTGCCCCACCTTCGTGAACCTCGCCAATTTTGTGTGTCTTTCCTGTATAGAACAAAATACGCTCACTTGTTGTTGTCTTGCCGGCATCAATGTGAGCCATAATTCCAATGTTTCTATATTTATCAATGGTATATTCTGCCATAAAAGCTCAAAATCTAAAAAAGAAAAAATTTATTAAAATAAAAATCAAGATATTTCAGGCTCCAACGTTTTTGTTTGTTGTGTATCGTCTTGCAAAAGGACTGACACCTCTTTTATGTATTGGTAAGATTTAAAGTTTGGGTTGTGTAGTGCCATATGAAAATTTAAATGGACATCGGAAACTGGTGCAAAGAATGCACTTTTTTCATTCATATACCAATTCAATATTTTCTCTCGCAAAGCGCTACTTGCGAGGAAAACACAAAGTCAAAATGCTAAAAAAAAACTTCAAAAAATACCAATAAAAGCTTTTTTATGAGCTCCTGATAGGTGAACTAAATATATAGGTATAGCAAAGCTGTTATTTACTTCACCTTAATACCAAGAACATCTGCAATTGACGCACCTGTATCTTCTGAACCATATTTTTCAATGATTTTCTTATATTCATCTTCTTCAAGATCTTTTATTGACAAAATTAACTTTTTTGAATTTATATCAAGAGCTAATATTTTTGCATCAACCTTATCACCGATTGTGAACCTATCAATTCTTTGATCTAGTCTTTCGCGAGAAAGGTTTGATTTTTTAATCATAGCATAAACTCCGTCGCCAGCTTTGACATTTATTCCATCTGGTCTTAAAGCCAAAACCTCACAAGTGATCGTTTTGCCGACAACGAAAGGATTGTTTTCTTTTTCAAATGGATTTTCTGTAAGTTGCTTGACGCCGAAAGCGATTTTTGTGAATTTATCATCTATTGACAAATAAACAACTTTAACCTTGTCGCCGACTTTGTAAGTTGATAAAATATCCGTTGCAACAAGCCAGCCAAGATTATCAATGCTTACGAAACCCTCAATTTCATTGACAGCAACAAAAAAGCCGTAGTCTATAATTTTTGTAATTTCACCTTCAAATTGTGCCCCGAATGTATTTTGATCGGCAAATTCTTTAAATGGATTTCTCAAAAGCCTCTTGATTGACAAGACCAACTTTTGTCTTTCTCCGTCTATATCAATAACCATTGTCTCTATTTCGTCGCCGACATTATATTGTGCAAGCTTGTCAGTTTTGCCGTTTTCCCAAGAGATTTCAGACATATGAACCAAACCGCTAAGATTGTCTGGGAAATCAACAAAAATTCCATATTTATCAATTTTCGAAATTTTACCTTTAAGAGTTGTACCGATTTCAACCTTAACAGATTTTAACCAATCATTTTCTGTCAAAACTTTCATATTTGCAGCAATTTTATTGTTTTCCTTGTCAAATTTGATTATTTTTGCTTTTACGACGTCTCCGATGTTCACAACCTCTGAAGGATGACTAATTTTATTCCAAGATATATCGGACAAATGTACCAAAGCATCAACACCGAAGCCGAGGTCTATAAAAATACCATAATCCGTTAAATTTCTAACTTTACCCTCTATAATTGAGCCCTCTTGATGTGTTTCGTAGAACGCTTCTCTTTCGCCTTTATAATTCTCGTCTAAGACCATCTTACGTGATAAAACTGCATTTTTTCCATCAAAGCTGACGACTTTAAATTTTTGCCTCTTTCCAATCAATTCGTCTTCATTTAAAATACCATCTGCGCTGATTTGACTACCGGGCAGGAAGGCAATAAAGCCGTCTATATCAACAGACAGACCACTTTTTACTTTTGCAAATGGAATACCTTCAATGACTTCATCTTTTTCAAGTGCTTCAAAGACTTTTAATTTTGATTCCTCTCTTATTGCGTTTTCACGGCTTAAAAGCGAAGTTTTTCCAATATTGTCGTTGCTTGTGACGTATAAATCAACTGTGTCGCCAATTTGTAAATTTTCTCCTTCGCCTTTACGATAAAATTCTTTTATAGATAAGACAGCATCACAACGCAATCCAGCCTCGACAACGACAATTCCTTTTTTGCGATCAATGTTGACGACTTTTCCTTTCACGACTTTACCAACGGAGTTGATATTACTATTTACAAAGCTCTCAAAATAAGCATAAACCAAGTCGGTTTTCTTTACATCCATCTCTGATGACATTCAAGTACAAGTACAACTTTTTATGCACGATTTTAAAATCAAGTGTTTTCTCAAAAAAATGGATTTTGGCAATTGAAGAAAGGATATAAAATAAATCGTTGCAAAATATAAAAGAGAAAATATAATGCTTATGGCTTGTTGCCGTTTGTTGTTTGCAACTTATTTTATGAGTGATGAAATAAGAAGAAATAGATATTGCTCCTTTTGTGGGTCTTCTAAGGCGGAAGTTGAGACTTTAATAACTGGCCCAGATGTGAATATTTGCAACGAATGTGTAAAGGTTTGCGTTGGGTTATTAGGACTTGAAACAATGCCGGTAAAGAATTTATTCCATAAGGAGAATGAGGAAATAAAAAATAATAGTGGTGAAAATAAACTATCTTCTCCGTCGGAAATTAAAAAGTTTTTGGACTCTTACATCATTGGGCAAGATTATGCAAAAAAGGTTTTATCGGTTGCTGTTTATAATCATTACAAGAGGTTAAAATACTTGGAAAAGGAGAAAATTGAAGATGATGTTGAAATAACAAAATCAAATGTTTTATTGATTGGCCCAACTGGCTGTGGAAAAACACTATTGGCTCAAACATTGGCAAAATTACTTGATGTTCCTTTTGCAATAGCAGACGCTACAACTTTAACAGAAGCGGGATATGTTGGCGACGACGTCGAGAATGTCTTGCAAAGATTGATACAAAACGCAAATGGTGATGTAAAAAAAGCAGAAAAGGGGATTGTTTATATTGATGAGATTGATAAAATCGGCAGGAAAAGCGAAAGTCCGTCAATAACGCGAGATGTATCAGGGGAGGGAGTTCAACAAGCTCTTCTAAAAATTATAGAAGGAACAACAGCGAGTGTTAACAAAGAGGGCGACAGAAAACATCCAAATAGTGAGAGATACAATATAAATACAAAAAACATTTTATTTATTTGCGGTGGAGCTTTTGAGGGCATTGACAAAATAATCGGCAGAAGAGTTGCAAAAAGTTCAATAGGCTTCATAGCTGATGTGAAAAGCAAAGATAATGAAAAAGAAAATATGAAGATAATGAAAAAAATCAATAGCGACGACCTTACGAAATACGGCTTAATCCCTGAACTTATAGGTCGTTTGCCAATTATAGCTGTTCTTGATTCTTTGGATGAGGATGATTTGGTGAATATTTTAACAAAACCAAAAAATGCGATTGTAAAGCAATATAAAAAGCTTTTTGAGATGGATAAGATTTCGTTAAATTTTGAAGAAGAAGCATTAAAATTGATTGCGGAGAAGAGTATGAAAAAAAAATCAGGTGCCCGTGGTTTGCGTTCTCTTGTTGAAAAAGTATTGCTTGATACAATGTATGATGTTCCGAAAAGTAGCTGGAAGGAAGTTGGAGTTAAGAGAGAAGACAATGATTTCTTGATAGAAAAAAAAGGGGACAATATTCAGGAAATTACAAAGGTGAAAGGCTTTTTCGAAAAAGACGACAAGAAAAAAAAAGATGACAATAAAAGCAAAAAAGACGATTTTGGAGATAAATTAAAGGATAGAAAAGTTGGATAATTTTTATAATGATAAGGATAGGTTTAACCGGTGGTTTAGCAAGTGGCAAAAGCACCGCTTTAAGTATTTTTAAAAGTCTTGGATGTGCAACGTTTTCGAGCGACGATGTTGTTCATAGGCTTTTTGAGAAAAATAGCAAAATTGTCGCGATGATTAAGACACATTTCGGTTGTGTGGATGACAGAGGGGTTGTAAATCGTAAAATGTTGGGGAAAATTGTTTTTAATGACAAAATAAAAAGAGCAAAACTTGAAAGTATAATTCATCCTGCGATCAAGAGTGTAAGAAAAGAATTTTTTAAGATATCGGAAAATAAAGGAGTTCTTTTTGCCGTATGCGAAACGCCGTTGTTGTTTGAAAAAAAACTTATCAGCGAGTTTGACTATTCCGTTTTAATAACCGCCGGCCTGGATGTCAGAGTTGAAAGGTTTTTAAATACAAAATCACAAGACAGAAAACAGGATGATTTTTTTGAAATTTCCAAAAATCAATTATCGGACAGCAAAAAAATCGCTATGGCCGATTTTGTTGTAAAAAACAACGGCTCAAAGGAAGAATTAAGAAAAAAGCTTGAAGACGTTTTAAGCTCCATTAAAAAGCAAAAAAGAATTTGATTTTTCAATTATTTGCCTTGTTCGTTTGTCTTGATTTTAAAAAAAAAGCAAATAGCCGACCTTTGCTTTGTTTTTCTTTTTTATGGCAGAGATAATAAACTTTTTCGGTCAATCTCAAACTTATAAAGAAGGAAGAAGGGGAATTGATGTTATTTCTTTTTTACCAAAATTGAAATATCTAAACGGCGAAACGATGGTAATAAGTATAGATGAAAAAATCATCACTGACGGTAAGTTGCTTGAAAATTTTTTACGAGAAATTTTACTAATGAAATATGTTGGTGTTTCTGTTATTCTCGTTATGGACATAAGAAGCGAGGTAAATAAATATTTATACGAGAATTCCGGTATTGAAAGTAAGCTTGACAATGATGTTGCTGTTAGTATTGAAAAAGATTATGATGTTGTTGATGTTTTGATAAAACACAATGGCCTGAATGCAGTTTACGATGTTATGGATAATTTTGGAGCAAATGTTCTTGCCGTTTCGGCCTCTACTCTTGGAATTAAATTTGCAGATATAGGAGCAAATGATTTTGCATTTTTTGAAAAGGATAGGAGAAATTTCAATAATGTTGGCTTTAAAAATAAAACTTCAAAAACAAGTGTCGGCTTGTTGGATGAGATATTAAAAACCGATATTATTCCAATAATTTCACCAATAGTAAGAGATTTTCACGGAGTAAATTACGTTATGGAAGGCAAGTATTTTTCCGCTCGTTTGGCTGGCTTGCTTGGTGCTTTAAAGTGCGTAATTACATACAGCGATGAGAAGAAAATACCAAAAGGTTGCGTTTATGGAGCCGATCGTATTGTTGAAGTTGTAGGTGAAGATGGATATAGTGCGAATTTTTCAAACGTCGCAAAAGCAAGTGCCGAAGCAATAAAAAATGGCACACAGGGCGTTCATATTATAGATCCGAAAACCGTTGATATTGTAGAGGAGCTTTGTAGTGGAAATTTTTCCGGTATTTTTGTCTACGAAGACGAAGTGAGCCATTTGTAAAATAACCTTTCGTGAAACACTATGGCAGACGAGGAGAATGATTTGAATGATTTAAAAAAAAGCTTTTGGATTACAGCAAATGCAGGCAGTGGAAAGACAACTCATCTGGTTAATAGGTTTTTGTCATTATTAAAAAGTGGTTTGAAACCAGAGGAGATTTTTTGCATTACATACACACGAGCAGGGGCGAGCGAGATGGCTGAAAGAGTTTTGCGTCTATCAAAAGAAAATGGGCTTTTTCTTAAAAGATACCAATTAAAGATTTCCACAATTCATAGTATGTGCAAAGATCTTTTAGAGCAAAACGGCGAGATAAGTAAGGATATAAAAATCTTTAATGGTGATGAAAAAATAAAACGAAAAATAATTGAGAAGATAATAAAAAGTCTTGAATTTTGCGAAAATGTTGAGCTAAAAAAGAGCATTACCAACATTTTAAGTAATTTGTCGGAAGTTGAGAATATAACTTCTTTTTACGAGCTTGTTGATAAAATCATAAAACAGCAAAATGCGTTTTTGTCGTTGTTTGCTAAGATTGTAAAACCAAATAGCAACGGATTTTCCTCAAATAGAATTTTAGAAAGCATAGACATTAAAAGAATGCAGGAGCTTTTGCCAAACGGGCTGACAAAGTTCGTGGATTATCAACCTGTTCTTTTTGAAAAAAGAAAAAAGTTGCAAGACGAATTAAAGCAATGCGATTTGCCGTTTTTATGTAGCCTTGCCATTGAAGTGCTTGGAGAGAAAGAGTTTGAAAAAAAATATAGCAATCATTACGATTTTCATAAGCTGGAAAACTGGCGGAGCATTGTTTTAACAACAACAAATACGAGGAGGAAAAAAGTTGACAAAAGTTCATCTAAAATTGTGGTGGAAATTCAGGATTATTTCGTTGAGCAACTTCGTCAAATAGGTATAAACTCAACAATTTCAACTTTGCAATTTGCTTATTTTGTGCTTTTTGAATATCAAAAAATTAAAACAGAAATGGAAGTCATAACCTATGACGATATTTTATTTCAAGCTCTGCAATCAATTAAAAGTGGGAGTTTGGTGGTGAAAAACGGGGAAATCGTTGGCAGTAAAATAAAGTTTTTAATGCTCGATGAAGCACAAGACACCAATCCAATAAGCTGGGAAATTGTGGAGGAGATTGTAAGACGTAGTGGTTGCAATTTTTTTGTGGTTGGAGACAAAAAGCAGTCAATTTATAGATTTCAAGGAGCAAGAGTTGAAGAATATGAGAGAAATAAGGAGGTTTTTAGAAAAATAGCTTGCGATTTTGGTCATATTTTTGTTGATGACGCCAATTTATTAGTTTCATATCGTTCAATTTCTCCTATTTTAGAAATTGCAGATAAGTTTTGCAATAACGAAAAAGCAAAAAGGAATTTTACAACAAAAGGCGAGGAAAAAATAAATCATATTTTTAATGAAAATATTGTGAAAGATAAGGCGGATGGCTATAATTTGCCTTATGATAAAAGTATAATTTTTAAAGACATTGAAGAGTTTTACGGCAACGAAGACGAAGAAGAAAATCAGGAAGATAGAGATGAGAACACTGAACTGGCAGGAAGTAATGAACAATCTTTATGGCTCGCGAGGATTAACAAAGAAAGAGAAAAGCAGGAAAATAGAAAAAAAAGCAACGAAAATGTTGCTGGCGAAATCGCTGAATATGTCAGGATAAATCAAGAAGAAATTGATGCCGGCATTGTTGATAAAAAATATAATCGTGTGGCTTTGATATACCCAAAAAATTCAAATGGAGACATTTTTGAAATAGTAAATGCACTTCGTAAAAACCACAATATTGAAGTTGAATTGAAACCAGAATTTGAAAGTAGAAGTATTTATTTTTATGACTTGTTGGCATTTTTTCAATTTGCTTGTTTGCAAATAGATAACATGAACCTTGCCTGTTTATTGAAAAGCGATTTTTTTGGTTTTGATGACAAACTTTTACAAAATATTTGCACAAGTGGAAAGAGAATTGATATAGAAAATACTTTGTGGCAAAAAATACAAAGTCAGGTTTTGCTTGACGCAGAGGAAAACCAAAAGGTAAAGTATGCGGTTGAGACATTGAAAAAAGTCGTTGCCTGCATATCCACGGAAGAGGTTTTTAGTGTAATTAAATTGATTATTGAAAGCAATGGCGAGCTACTTGGGAATTATGTCAATGCCTTTGATTTATTAAAATACTGCATTGAGAAATATAAGGATAGCTATAATTTTGACATAAGGGGTTTTATTGAAGCCGTTGGGAGCGATAATTTTGAGGATTATGAGAAAAACGATACACTTCAAACGAATGACGAACACAAAACAAAATCAAAAGTTTTTTTAAGCACAATCCACGGGGTAAAGGGAATGGAATTTGATAGTGTTATTTTTTTAAAACCAAAAAATAAGGCCTCAAATGGTGAACAGTTTTTGTTTTTCGGCAATAGCTTTTGGTATAAAGCTTCTGGCGCAAAATTGCAAGAAGATGATGATAATTGTGCGGAATTATTGGAAGCAATAGATGAAGATAAAGAGCTTACGGAAAGCGAAAAATATAGGTTGTTTTATGTGGCAATCACGAGAGCAAGGCGAAGGCTGGTTTATATTGGCGACACTTGCGATGTAGGCAGAAAAGGGCAAGAAGATTATTTTTATAGACAATTATTTTTAAATTCAAAACCTGCGGAGAGTGAGTTATGAATTTCAGCCTAAAAAAGCTGGTTATTAGTAATAGTTTATACGCTTTTTTCAATGTTTATCTCGTTTGGCAAGTAATTACTCCTTATTTTCGTGCAAGCTCAATGGACGCATTACAAATTTCAAGCTTGCATACAATTCAAACAGCTTTTTGGTTTATTTTTCTCTATTTAAGCGGTTTTGCCTTTGATTTACTTGGTGCGAGGTTAGTTTTCTTTGTGGGAAGAGTTGCAAGCTTTCTGGCAACTTTGTGTTTATTAAATCCTACTTTTATAAATTTTGTTATAACAATGATGCTTTTTGGTATTTCTCGCGGAGTTATTTACGGGAAATATACTTCTTATGTTTATAACACTTTGAGCTTAAACAATAAATTACATATTTATCCGCGTGTTGCAAGTGCATATTATTTTGTTTGGGATATCGCAATAGCTATTATGTCTTATTCTGCCTCGCTTGTTTTAAAGTATTATGATTATAAAATTTTGATTTATGCAGGGGTAATTTTGCAAGTATTAGCAATTGTTTCTGTCTTTATTTTTATTCCGAGTGGCAAAGATGAAAGCTTTCAGCAATTTAAATCAAGTAGTATTAAAGAAATTATTATATCAATTATTGTTTGTATGAAAAATAGCAGTATTTTCACTTATCTAATTCTTTTTTATGGTGTGCTGTCATGTATGACATATCCGCTGTTTATAATTATTGGTGATATGATTTTGGTTGATAACGGCTGGACTGGTGCAGAGGTTGCGAAATATACAACGTTTATGACGACAGCAATGGCAATAGGAACGGCAATACCGATTTTGTTTTTCCCGAGTGGTATTTCTGTAAAAAATTGTGTTCGCATTTCTTTCGTACAAATATTGCTCGCTCTGCTTGCCGGTGTAATTTACAATGTCTGGTTTTTTGCCGTTGTCGGCTGTTTTACTTGTATGACTTATTCTTTATTTCAAGTTTCTGCGGAAAGAAAGTTTGAGGAATATTCAAATAAAAAAGTTCGCGGAAGTGCGACATCGTTTGCCTTGTCAATAGGCACAATGTTGCAAATGTTTAATGTTATGGTTATAGGTTTTTTAGCCAAATCTTTTTCTTATCACATCGGGCTTATTGTGATAATTGTTCCAATTTGTCTTATTGTTGGTTTCTTGACAAAAAAGTTGAAGATTTAAAGCTTATCAAGAAATCTTTTTTCAATGCAAAATTTTAAGCCAGCAATTTGCCAGAGAATGGAAAACTTTTTGCAAGTCAATCTTGCAATGTTTTGGTCGGTCATTTGTTGCTTTTTTTAGGTTGGTGTGCCCGGCGCGATTTGAACGCGCGACCTACAACTTAGGAGGTTGTCGCTCTATCCAGCTGAGCTACGAGCACAAGCAGTAAAAGCGATAATTTAATATAAAAAAATCAAGCTTTTTATTTTTGGCTTTTAAATTCGTTTCTATTCAACCGCCAATCATTTCGTGCAAATGTACAAGCTTTTTTGAAATTAACTTGCATAAAACATTGGAGTTTTTTCTATCGTTTGGTTTTGCATATGTTTAATTCCAAACAACATTAGCAAACTTGGGGCAAAAGTTAGCGATGAAATTGTGCCAACGATAATGCCAAAAATGACAACAAGCCCAAATTCATAAACAAACCTATCGCCAAAAAATAGCAAGCTCAATGCAATTATTATTGTTGTCATTGACGTCAGGACACTTCTAATAAGCACACCTTTAAGACTTGATTTGACATTTTCTGCAACTGATTTATCTTTTTCAAACTTTAAACTTTCCCTTATTCTGTCAAATACGACGATTTTATCGTTTATGCAATAACCTATAATGGTTAGTAATGCCGTAAGTGTTAAAAGACAAAACTCAACACTTTTAATGTTTATAAAACAAATAGCCATCAAGACATCAAAAGAGAGTGCGATAATCCCAGCAAGTGCAAATCGCCAATTAAAGCGAATTATCATATAAAGCCCAATGCAAACGAGAGCAAAAATACAGGCCGAAAAGCTATCTTCGAGGAATGTTTTTGTCATTTGCGGAGACACAAAATCGGTGCTTACAATCTTGGCATCTTTATTGTTGATTGATGTTTTAATTTTTTCAATTACTTTGTCGTAATCGCTTGTTGTTGTAGTTTTTATAATTAAATTATCGCCACTTTTTTGAATAGTTGGGGTTGAATTGATACTTTTTTCTATATTTTTATTGATTGTCCCAGTATCGCAATCTTTACATTGAATTTCAACAACAAGTCCGCCGGCAAATTCTATTCCTTTATTAAAAGGATTTGTCAAAATTGTATGCACTGCACTGGAGGATATTGCAAAGACACAACCAACCACGATAAAGGAAATTAACTTCGGAAACCTTTGTTTTTTTTGCCTTATCTCGCGATAAACGACACCCTTATTAGTAAGAACACCCTTTGAAGATATGTTGCTAATTTTATCTAAAACTTTTTTATCGGTCATTTTTTAACTAACAAATGGCATAAAGACATATTTTACGCTATCGTCGTCAATAGGTCTTATTAAAAGTGGTGTTGTTGCATCAAGAATTTGAAATCTAACAATACTTGAAGATATCTTTTTCAAAATCTCCTGCAACAAACGATAATTGCAAACAATTTCTATATTCTCGCTATCGCCATATGTTGCATCAATTTTACCAGATGAATTATTTCCGTTTTCATCGCAGGTCAACGAAACGGCATCCTTTGAAATTGCGAGCTTTATACGGAAAGTGTTCTCTGCTATCGAAGTCAGGTAAGTTATTAAATTCTGCAAATCTGTGTTTTTGACTTCCAAAACTTTGTTATTTGCTTCTGGAATAACTGCTCTATATTTTGGGAACTTCGTATCAAGCAAGCGAGAAGTGTAAGTTGCAAATCCATTTGAAACTTGAATTGTATTTTCTGTGTATTCAATTACTACTTCACTTTGCTCTTCGCCTATCATTGTCAAGATATATTCCGAAGCCTTTTTTGGAACAATTAATTCTGGTATTTCTTTATCGTAATTTGCATTTCTCTCAGCAACCCCAAGTCGCATTCCATCTGTTGCGACGATAAAAACTTTGCCTTTTTGCTCTTCAATGGAGTGTATCATTACACAATTTATGTGTTGTTTTGCTTGGTCTATGCAACAACTGACGGCAGAGATTGCAGTTTTTAAATCCTGAGCATTGATTTGGAATTTTCCGCTGTCTTCAAGTTTCTGGGTTTCAAAGTATTCTTCGCTTGCATCGCTCAAAGCAACTTTGAATTTACAAGCATTGTTTTCAACAATAAGGAAGTTTTCTTCTGTGGAAATGTTAATTTTTTCACCAACACTTTTTTTAACAATACTGGCAAAAACTTTTCCATTAACCACAAAGCTACCTTGTTTTTTTTCTTCACAATCAAAAACTATCGCAACTTTCGCGTCTTCATTTATGGTTTTTGCGGTAATTTTCTCGCCTATTACAAACAAAACATTGTTATCGCTCATTATTCCGCCGGAAAAAATTGGTTCAAGCTGTGAAACTATTTTTTTCAATTCATTAACTCCAATATTAAATCCACAATCGCTCATAAAAACGAAAACCCAAGAAAGATTTTTTTGTGAAAAATAAAATTCAAGAAAAATAAACACGAAGTGCTGAATGAAATTGCTTAATTTTAATTAAGTGTTATTGAGGATTAAAATTTTTAGTTTGTTGCAAATAGCTATCAACTGATTGGCTAAATATTATTGATTTTAATAAAAATCGTTAATCCGTTAGGTTGGTTATTTTTTGTCTTTCTTGAAGAAGGTAAGTAAAATTGAAGATATTCGCAAAAAACTTGCATTAAGGTTTTCCTCCAATAACAAAAGGATTATAAGAAATAAGATTACGATAGTAAAAAATACAGCATTTAAGCCTTCGGTATTGCCAAAACTATTGTTGTTCATCTTATTCTTTCCGTTCTTTGTCCTTTGGTGGTATTTTCGCTTATTAAAAACCAAACCAAGACAATGGTTTTTTTTAACTTTTACAGGGGTGTCGGTTGTGTTTTTTTACCTTTTGTTTTGCGTAATTACTTTGCCAAAAATTGAAAAACTAACGGAATATCGCCCAGTTTTATCAAGCAAATTTTACGACAGAAATGGTGAAATGATTTTTGAGGTTGGAAACGAAAGACGTGAATATGTTGAATTTGAGAAAATTCCAAAAATGTTGGTTTATGCTTTCATAAGTGCGGAAGACAAGACATTTTACACAAATTCAGGGGTTGATTTTGTCGGTCTTGGAAGAACGATTTTGCAAGATGCAGTAAAGTTTCTTCGCCGTCAAAGGCTCGCAGGTGCCTCAACAATAACACAGCAGGTTGTTAAAAACATACTTTTGACAAATGAATATAGTATTACAAGAAAAATAAAAGAAATCATTTTGTCATATAAAGTCGCAAAGCAGTTGCCAAAGGACAAAATTATGGAGATTTATTTAAATCACATTTATCTCGGCAATCAAGCTTATGGTATTTCAAGTGCAGCTTTGGAGTATTTTGGTAAAACTTTGGCTCAACTAACGGTTCCAGAGATGGCATTGCTTGCAGCTATGCCAAAAGCTCCTTCGGCTATAAATCCGTTTAGAAATTACAAAAGGGCATTAGTAAGACGAAATTATGTATTGCAAAGAATGATGGAAGATGGATATATCACACAAGAACAATATGAAAATTATTCCAATGCGGAAATTGTCGTAAAGAAAAGGTATAATTTTTATTATCCATTTTATGCACCGGCGTTTTTTGCTCAAAGTTTGTTAACTTCAAAAGAGACAAAGCTCTCAAAGGATAATGTTTTGAATGATGGTTATATTGTCAACTTAACACTTGATGGAAAAATGCAGAGATTGGCACAAAAGGCTTTGAATGAAAACCTTGAAAGATATTCAAAAAATCACGGGTTCGAGGGGGCAATTTTTTCATTTTCGGAGGAAAAAATGAAAGAAAAAACACCAGCGGAACTATTGAGAAGCGTAGATGAGCCGGAAAATATAGGAAAGTTTTTATTGGCATTGGTTTTGAAAGTAGAAAAGGATAAAGTTCAAGTTGGCTTAAAAGACGGCACAAAAGGTTTTGTTGGTTTGAATGATATGCTTTGGGCGAAGCCCAAGATCTCGGAAACAGAGGTGGAAAACATTGAAATAAAAGATTGTAGTCAGGTGTTAAAGGTTGGAGATGTTGTTGTCGTTGGCAAGAAGACAGACATAGGCAATTATTACTCATTGGAGCAGTTGCCAAAGATAAACGGAGGTGTGCTTATTATGAACCCAAAAAGTGGGGAGATTTTGGCAATGGTTGGAGGATATAACGATCCTGCCGGATCTTTCAATAGAACAATTCAAGCATTTCGTCAGCTCGGTTCTATTGTAAAGCCTTTTGTTTATGGAACTGCTTTGGAAAAAGGATATACGCCAACATCAATTTTTATGGATGCGGACATAAATATAAATATCGGCGATGGAATTATATGGACACCGGAAAATGACAGCAAAACAACAAGAGGGCCAATGACACTTCGCAGAGCTTTGGAACTTTCAAGAAATACAGTGACGGTGAGAGTTGCAAACGAGATTGGTGTAAAATCTATAAGAAAAGCGATAAAAAAGGCTAAAATAAACGATAATCCAGACCATAATTTAGGTATTGCCATTGGTTCAGTTGAGAGTTCTTTGTTGAAAATTGGGACAGCATTTTCTAATTTTGTCAATGACGGCGTAATGCCTCAAACTTATATGATATCTTCCGTTAAAAACATTATAGAAAACAAGAAAATTATAGATTTAACAACAGAACAGAACATTGAAGATGAAGATGATCAAGAAAATAAAAAAACTAATAAAAACGAAAAGGAGGATAATGAAACAAGTAATTTGGTGCTTGGTAAGTTGTTTTTTACTGATTGCGATGCAAATTCTCAATGTCGTATTGAGCTTGAAGATTTAAACAATGCTTTACAAACAGGTGAGAAAAAAGATGATTTAAAAAATACAAATGAAAAAGATGCGGACAAGACAGAACAAGGAAAAACAAAACAAAAACAGGAAGGTTTGAATGACAATGAAGGAAAGAATAAAGAAAATTCTGACAGTGAGGAGGGAAATAATAAAGAAAACAAGGTTATTTTACTTGACGAGAAAACAGAAAAAAGAAGATTGTTTACACCGCAAACTGCTTATCAAATCTTAAATATCTTACAAGGAGCGGTTAAAAACGGGACTTCGAGGAGGCTTTCCAGTATGCCAATGTCGTTATCTTCAAAAACAGGAACATCAAATGGCGGAAAAGATTTGTGGAATGTTGTTATGACGCCAGAGCTTTTGATTGTTGCTTTTGTCGGCTATGATGTTCCAACTGAAACGAATAACTATGGCGGACAATATGCTTTGCCAATATCAAAAGATATTCTGATGGAGCTTTATAATGATGGCTATGTGTTCGGGGATTTTAAAACTCCCGATGGAATTACTTTTGTGAAAGTCAATCGTAATACTGGAATACCAACGGAGGACGACGATAATGCAATTTTTGAAGCGTTCAAAGAAACTGATGAAATTCCAACTGAAAAAAAAGAAGAGGAGATTGATATTACTGATATAGATGGGTGATTTATGGACAAAGAAGCGGGAAAACATATTGTATTAGCGAGGAAATACAGACCAAAAATTTTGGCAGAACTTATAGGGCAAGATGTTTTTGTAAAAACAATATCAAATGCTATTACAACCAATAAATTGCATCACGCTTTTTTATTAACTGGAACAAGAGGCGTAGGGAAGACGTCGTCCGCGAGAATTTTGGCTTTGAGTTTAAATTGTAAAAAATTTGATGCCCCTACATTGACACCCTGCCTTGAATGCGAATGTTGCAAGGCAATTTTAAACGGTTCGAACCCTGATGTAATTGAGTTCGACGCCGCAAGCAATACAGGCAAAGACGATATTCACGAGGCCGTGCTTGATAAAATTGCCTATGCTCCAATGATGTCAAGGTATAGGGTTTATATTATTGACGAAGTTCATATGCTGTCAAAGAGTGCTTTTAATGCTTTTTTAAAAACACTTGAAGAGCCACCTGAAAAAATAAAATTCATTTTCGCAACAACGGAAGTCAATAAAGTGCCCATTACAATTATGTCAAGGTGCCAAAAGTTTTATTTAAAAAATGTTTCCGCTGATGTAATTTTTCCACATTTAAAAAAAATCTGCGAACAGGAAGGGATTAAATACGACGAAGAAAGCTTAAAATTGATAGCAAAATATGCCAACGGCTCGGTTAGAGACGGACTTTCTTTATTGGATCAAGCGATCAGTATTTGTAGCGGTGCCGTATCTTTGCAAGAAGTTGAAAAGATGTTGGCAATTCCAGACAAGCAAATGTTGGCAGAGCTTTTTTATTTTGTTTATCTTGGAAACATAAAAGAGTCATTGGAAAAGGCCGATTGTTTTATTTCAAATGAGGTTGATATTTCTTCGGTCGTGAATGAGATTATGGAAATAATTCTTGAAGGTTTAAAAGTTGCGAGCGGAGTAATTGAAACGGATAAAGCAAGTATTGAAGTCGCTGATGTTTTGTTAAAATTGATTGATGATAATAATTTAAATATTCCTCGTCTTTTGAGAATGTGGCAAGTTGTTTCAAATTCGCTTGGAGAGATTAAAAACATTCAGTCTCGTCAATATTTAACAATTTTGATTTATAAACTTTGTTATATTTCAACGCTCCCTACGCCAGTGGAAATATTAAAAACCATTAAGGATGAAGATTTGAAAAATGCTTCTTCAATATTTCCAGAGGCAAAGGTTGTGAAATAGTGGTTATTTACTTGTAATTCTTTTTCTTATCTTCTTCTTGATTATTTTTGTATAAGTCGAGTATTACGCTTTTATCATCGCGTTCCGTTTGTATTGAGCAGTTCTCGGCATTTTTATAAAAATTGCTTTCTTGTATCATCCTTTGTATTTCCATAAAATGATTTTTATCGACAAAATTTTTTTTTAAACTGCTTTCTTTCTGCAACTTTGTTTCGTAATCGAGTTGAAAAGCATTATTAAGCACGTTTTTCGAATGTTTGATATTATCGTCTAGAATTGTTTTCAGTGTCTTGGTGTCTTTCCATTCTAAGTTTTCTTTGTTGTATTTTTGAATTTTGTTTAACGAATTTTCCAATTTAACTTTACTGTGCGTTATATAATAATTATTTCCTTTTTCTTTACTCAATTGATTAGCTCTTTCCAAAGAAGTTCTCCCAAATTTATACCTTACGCTATGGTTAAAGCCTTCTATGCAATTTATTATCTTGTCTCTTTTCTTGCTTTTAGAAGGTTTTAACTTAAATAAATAAAACTCGTTGTTTTTTTCCTTTTTTTTATTTAACGAAAAATTTCTTTTGCTTTCATTAAGATTATTATTTTTTTGACCAATTTGTAGATCTATTTTCTGTGCATATTTCCCGCCATCTGGATTATTTATTATGTTCAAATTTTTTTCCTTTTTGTCTTCGTCAAGTTTGACAGTAGAAATATTGTTTATAGTAGAAATGTTATTCGTTTTTGTTTTTTTCTTTTTCTTTTTTTTCTTACCTGCACCTTGCACGGTATCGCGTTTTTCTTCCTCTGCTTCGACTTCTTCTTCGTGTAATTGTTTTAAGCGTGCCTTTAAAACCCCTCTTTGCTCACCTATTTCATCACGGTGTATAGCTATACTATTCAATACCAGCAATATTTTTCCGATATATTCTAATCTTTCCATTTGTCTCATTTCTATACCTTCAATGTCTATGCCAAAATCATCATCTTCTTCTATATTGGCTATTTCATTGTCAAAAAAAGCTTGCTTTTCTTGGTTGTTGGCCCATTGAAAATCGCCTATCATCTCATCGTGCATTGTTTCTACCCATGAATAAAAGCACGCATAAAATTCTCTTCGCGATATATCTTTAGGATCGAAAATTGATTTAATATCGTCGTAAAAATTAGAAGCTATATTTGCCAAAAGACAAAGATTGTCTGTCGTTATATTTAATTCAATATTTTGTTTCTTTCTTTCTTTGTTAAGCAATCTGTCTGATGTAAATTGCGATATTAAACCTTCAAATTGTTTTAATCGTTCGTGATTTGAAAGTTGTTTATTTTTTGCCGTCTCAAAATCTTGAGAACTAGTGTCCATCTTTTGATAAATATCGATAAATTGTTCGAGTTGTTGCTTTTTTTGCAAAAGTTGGTTTTGGAATTTTTCATTTCTTCCGTCTGTTTGTTTATCAATTCTTCAACTCTGATTAGATCTAATGTTTTTTTTTTATATTCTTCTTCCCACTTCGGGTATAGTGTGTTGAATAAAATTTCACATAAATTCCATCCTTGCCCATTTGCGTGTAAAAAAAGCGGATCTGAGTAAGGCAACTTTTTTTGCGATAGCAAAGATTCGTATTTTTTTGTTATGTTGTCCATAACTGTATCGTACTTTTTTTGCAAATCTTGTTTCGTAGGTACTCCTGTTTGGCATGGCTCTAGTGATTTTTTAGATAATTCTTTCATTTTTTTACCCGATACAGATGATGCAAAGATGGTATCGACCATTTTACCGACATTTTTAAGGACAACGGGTTCTTTAATGCCGGGGATAAGTTCCAGATCTTGCATGTTATTATTATTAGAATTAATACTTTCCATAAGAAAACACCAAGTTTATACCATTTTGATTGATTTTTTCAAATTTTCTTGAAAATTATATTTTTATCGTAAATCTTTCGGTGTTGCCTCTATAGCTCAGTTGGTAGAGCATGGGACTGAAAATCCCTGTGTCGTTGGTTCGATTCCGACTGGAGGCACTTTTTTATACGATAATCGTTATCTCTGTTAGTTAGTTTTTATAAAAATTAGTTTTTATAAAAATTCTGTTTTTTTAATGGATTTTTACTAAAGTTAGATGTGGGGTTTGGTGAGGAGAGTAAATCTGGAATTGAAGAACTAGGCTCAACATTTGGTGCCGATGTTATAAATCGTTTTGAAAATGACGATCTTTCTTGCGTTTCGGATCCAAAAGTTCATCAAATACAAAATGATCTTGATTTGGTAAATCACCCAGATGATTTGGAAAAATATCACGACGATCTTAAAGATAAAAAGCCGAAATACGGAAAGGAAGTATTAAATAACGGCGACGACAAGGTGCCTTCATTTAACTTATTGGACGGCATGACGCTTGGTGCAACATTTTTAGCAAGATTGGCATTTCAAGGATATACAGATTGTAAGCAGTTTAGGGATAAAGATGAGAAGGAAGTTGCTGAAAATTGTGCAAAAAATAATGTAGATTACGTGTCAAATAATTGGAACGACGATATAAAAGAAATAACATCCGGTATAGGTATATACAATGATATACAAAAATTGAAAAGAGGACTACAAGGTAATGACGATGACATAGAACTTATTTCAAAAATAGAAGATAAGCAATTTCAATTGGACGGTATTTGTGCCAATAATAGGACGTTAGATGTGTTGGTAAACAGCGATAAAGATGCGTGTGCATTGGCACAAGGAAAATATCACGTTGGAGTGTTTGCTTCAAAAATAAACGATAAAGGTGAGAAAGAATTTTTTTTGATAGATCAAGGAGGGAGAAAAGCACCCGGAAGTAGTTTTCCTGACGAACAGACATTGTTTGGCAGTGGCATTAAAGTAATGAACGTTAAATCAACAAACGGTATGTGTATGGCAACATCGAATGCTTGTTTAAAAAAAATATCTAAGGAAGGGCTTGACAATTTTTTAGATAAACACGCATCCGAAGTTATCTATAACGGTAAAGACGAAACACCGGAACTTGAACTTATTGATATTTTGACGCTTGGTATTACGTATTTAATAAAACTCGCACAGCAGGGAGCAAAAGATAACCAAAGGTTCAAGAATGAAGAGCCTATGATTGCTAATAATTGCGAAAAAAATAATATAGACTACGTTAAGGACAACGAAAAAGATGGAATTAAAGATGTTACAAAAGGCATAGGCTTATATCACGATATTAGCGATATTAAAAAACAGATTGCAAAAGAAGGTAATAATCCAGAATTGACAAAATCTTTGGAAGCAAAACAGAAAGAACTTAAACAAATGTGTAGTGAAAATAGAACACTTGATACATTGATAAACAGTGATAAACAAAGTTGTGCTATTGCACGAGGACTTTTTCACGTTGGTGTTTTTGCTTCAAAAATAAACGATAAAGGTGAGAAAGAATTTTTTTTGGTAGATCAAGGCGGTAGAAAAATGGTCGGCAGTGGTTTTCCAAGTGATGATACGCTTGCGAAAAATGGTATCAATGTAGTTGAAACACAGGCGTCAAATGGAATGTGTATGGCGACAGCAAGTGCTGGTATTCAAAAGATATCTCAATGCGGTTTGGATGAGTTTGTTAAAAAATACACGATAGCCGAAAAAGAGAGCGTGAGGGATAATGTCAAATATGAAAAACAACAAAATGGCAATAATTTATCTTTACAAAAACCAGAAGAGCAAAAGGGAAAAATAAATATACTGAGTATAGAAGGTAAATCGACAAAAATTGGAGAGGATAATGCCTCACATCAAGATCGCATCAATAACGATGGCACTACGAAAAGTCAAAGCGATGAAAAGAAAATATTTATCAAAAATGTAAATAGCGTCAATGGTTCAACTTTTAAGCAAAATAATGTCAACGTATCTAATACAAAAAAGCAAGAATTAAACATATAAAATCAAAGTGATGTAGCGAATAATATTTTGCTACGGTAAGAAATAGGAGAAGATTTTGTTAAAGTCATCAAGTAATGGATTGAGATACAGACCCAACAACAATAATTTATTCAAAATGTTTTTCATATAACAAAAACTATACACAATGGATAAAAAAGATGTATGTAAAATACTTTACTTATTAAAACAACAACTATTGAAATAACTTGACGATTTCAAGTAGGTCATCAGCATCGGCAAAGTCAATTTCAATTTTTCCGCTCCCGTTTCTTTTTAGAGACAATTTTACATTGAAACCACAACTATCTTTTAGTTGTTCCTCTATGATTTTTACATTATTTTGTATATTTTGCCATTCTACATCTGTTTGATTTGATATGCGATTTTTTAGTTGCTCGCTGTCTATTTTTTCTTCACTGTTATTTTGTAGAATAGGGCTATACAATTGTTTTATCATATCAAATGTGATGTTAGCAACATCGTCATTGCCATCATTTGAAGCATCGTCGTTATTTTTTTTATCATTTTTTCGGCCTTCTTCTTCAAGAGTTCCTTTTTCAATCCATTTTTCAAGATTTCTTACTGAAAGTTGTTTTTCAATAATTGTTTCAAGGTAATATTCTGGGTTATCTACGCTGAGCAAAACTTTTGCGTGTCCAAGTGTGATATTTCCATTTTTAATCGCACTTTGCACATTTTCAGGAAGTGATAAAATTCGCAATAAATTCGTGATGTGTGCTCGGCTTTTGCCAACTGATTGAGCCAACTCCTGATGTGTATAACCAAAAGCATCAAGAACTTTTTTATATCCATTTGCTTCTTCTATTGGATTTAAATCTTCGCGTTGAACGTTTTCAATGATGGCATTCTTTAAGATTTCTTTTTCTTCAATATCAAGCACGATAGCCTTAATTTTATCAAGTCCAGCAAGTTTTGAAGCTCTAAATCTTCTTTCACCAGCGATAATTAAATATTTTGTTTTGTCATTTTTATCAACAGACACGACAATTGGTTGAAGTAATCCATTGTTCTTTATACTTTCGCTTAATTCTCGCAATTTTATATCGTCAAAAGTTTTTCTTGGCTGATTTGGGTTTGCTTTGATGTCGTCAATATTTATTTCTAATAGCATATTTTTGGATAAACCATTTTCTTGCTTTTCAATTTGTTGAATAACATCGCTGTTAAAACTATCGTCCATTGCCAAAAGACTTGCTATACCGCGACCTAATTTTTTTTCTCCTTCTTTTGAAGACATTCAAAAGAGAGAAAAGTTTTTTTATTAAAAAGCAAGATTGATTTTTTTTCATCTTATCCAGAATGTCTCAACTATTTTTTCACTTTTTCAAGTAATTTTTCTGCATTTTTTAAGGCTTCTTCTGTAATCTCATCTCCTGATATCATTTCTGCTATTGCTCTCACTCTTTCTTCGTAATTTAGCCTTTTAATTGCTGTTTTTGCAATATCCAAATTCTGTTCCTTACTGACAAAAAAGTGAGTATCAGCACAACTTGCCGTTTGAGAATTGTGAGTTATACAAATAACTTGTGTTGTTTGTGCTAAATTTTTCATTTCACAACCTATCGCAAATGCAACATTTCCGCTTACGCCCGTGTCAATTTCGTCAAATATAATCGTTGATGTGCTTTGTGTTGTGCATAACGCTGATTTGAACGCCAGCATAAACCTTGAAAGTTCACCACCTGAAGCTATTTTGTGGATAGGGGAAGGAGCCAAACCAGCGTTCATAGAAGCAAAAAATACAACTTTATCTGTTCCAGTTTCGGTCGGCTCAATATCTTCAAATTGTGTATAAAATCTTACTTTTTCCATTTTTAGATTTTGCAGTTTTGAAATCACGATTGCTTCAAGTTGTTTAGCATTTTCTTTGCGTTTTTCTTTAAGCTTTAAAGCTATTTCATTATATTTGTTCTCCGCGACTCTAACCTCGTTCAGTAATTGTGTAAGTATCTCGTCGGAGAAAGATAATTTTTTTAGTTTTGCCGTTGCTTGTTCATATTGTCTTAAAAGCTCGTATGGCGTCGTTTGATACTTTCTTGCTATTTCATTTATTGCTGAAATTCTTTCCTCTATCGTTGTAAGCTCTTCGTCGTCAAAATAATTTTTTGATGCAAAATCTGCAATGAGTTCTTCTGCCATTTGGCTGGAATTATAAACACTTTCAAGTGCCTCATTTATTGCGAAAAATTTGCCCTTTAAATCACTATTTTCTTCAATTGTTGCTTCTGCTCGTTGCAAATTATCCTGTGTTTTGTTGATTGCATTGCCAATTTTTGCATTAAAAAAACAATCATAAGCGTTTTTGATATAAGTGGCAATTTTCTCGCTATCCACCATTTGTTTGCGTGCGGACAGCAATTTATCATATTCGCCATCTTCAAGATTTAGTGCCTCTATGTCTTTGACAAAATCCTGCAAGTATTCCATATTTTCTTTTTGTCGCTCAATTTCTGCTTTTGTTGCTTCGTATTTTTCCTTCGCTTCTTTTGCTTCAAAATATAGTTTTTTGCAAACTTTCAAATCATCGTGCAAATTGCCAAATTTATCCAGAATAGATAAGTGTTTTTTAATGCTAAACAAATCCGTCTGCTCAAATTGGCTATAAATTTCCAGCAAATGTCCTGCTATGCTATTTACAAACTGAATTGTAGTTTGTATATCATTTATAAAAATCTTGCTCCCGTTTCTTGTGATGATTTTTTTAATGATTATCGTTGTTTCATTTTCGTTTGCAAAAAAACCATTTTCGTAAAGTTGACCTTGAATTTCTCTGTCTTCAACTTCAAAAGTCGCCACAATAACTCCGTACTTTTCTGGATTTCTTAAAATGCTTGTTTCAGCTCTCTTGCCAAGAATTATTCCAATGCTGTCAAGTAAAACCGACTTTCCTGCACCAGTTTGTCCGGTTATGGCAGTAAGCCCATCGCCAAACTCAACTTGAAGTTCGTCCATTAGAAGTATGTTGTCAATTTTTAATTGTGTAAGCATCTAATCAGAACAAGCATCAAATAAAGATTATTTTAATCAATTCTTTTTTTTTACTAACTACTTCAAGAAGTAGTTAAATGATATCAAATTTATAACCAATATTGAATTTTATGACAGGCCAGAATGAAGCAAAGCTTGGAACCGCTTTATTTATATCGTCTCTAATGTTATAAACTTCACGTTGTCCATTCTCAATGTCTTCGCTATATTGATTGATGAGTGCTTCGGCAAGATTATTTTCCCCGTGTTGTTCAAAATATGAGCCAATATTTATTTCATTACCTTCACTATCAAGAACCGAAACATCGTCTCCATATTGTTCTATAACATCGTTCCAATTAATTTGATTTGCATCAAGATTTATATTTAAATCTCTTAAGATACTCTCAATATTGCTACCATAGGTGTTATTAGTGTCGTTATTAGCAACTCTATAAACATTTCTATAATCGCGATAGTTTGCATTATTGCCACCGACATTATAGTTTGTCGTTATATTTTCAATAGACGCCTTCCATTTTCCTGTATAGATTACACCGACGTCAAACCCAAGTGTAAGCCCAACAATAGGATTGAAGTCCCAACCTAAACCAACATAAGGTTTAATGCCGTTTGCAATAGTGAATTTGAATTTGCCACTGATATCGAAATGCATAGGCATTACTCCTGCGTATACGTCAAAACGTTTAGCACCATTCACTGATACACTATAATCCATCATCCTAAAACCTGCATCAATATGGAAAGAACCTCTAAATGGTCTTACAGATAAATCAAAACCCCAGCTTGAAAATTTTGCACTTGCATCCGTTATTAAATCAGAAGCATTTTTTGCAATGTTGCTAATAGGCGAAACGACTGCATCAGGCATATAATCATATACACCCCTCAATCCAATGATGTTTTTCCAGTAGTATGAAGCTCCAAATGAAATACCTTGAGTACCAACACCGGCTCCAAAGTATATTGTTGCGTTTGATTTTTTTGTACAAGTCAAGGACAAAAAAATGAACGGTAATAATAAAATTCTTCTTGAGAATCTCATATCGACGCCGTGAAAGGTAAAGAAACTCTATTAAAAGTCAAGTAATTTCATTGAAAGTTTTTCTTTTCTTACTTCTTCATCTCACTTTATCAACCAATGAATTTGGTATCAACATAAACCATTCGCCGGGGAAGTTTTGATTTTTCGCTATAAACTCACCTTTTTGTCCGTGCCCCATATATAAATCAGCACGCACGACACCTTTAATAGCACTGCCTGTGTCTTGTGCAATGTATAAGCGGTTCCAGTCAACCCATTTATCATCGTCGCGATTGTCGCTGTCAACTATCGCTATGTGCGTTTGTATCCACATTGGCACGCCATAAGGTATGTAGGCTGGGTCAATCGCAATACTTCTTGATTGTGTTAATGGAACACCTTGTGAACCAAGAACTGGTTCAAGACCTGATTTTTTTTCAAAGAAAACATAGCTATCTGTAATACTTGTTGCTTGTAAAGCTTCTCTTGGATGTTCATTTAACCAAGCAATTGTATTGTTATATCCACTTACAGGACAAAAACCCGGATGTTGTTTAATGTACTCGCTGTAGACGGTGAACTTCATATTGTTTTTGCCGGCATAATTATAACGAATTTGTTGTCCGTCTTCTGTTATTCCAATACCGGAACCCTGAACTTGCATAAAGTACACGTCCATAGGGTTAGAAGCCCAACCTATTTCAAGTCCTCGCCCTGCAAGACCGCCGTGATTTATTTGATTACGACTTAAACATTGTTTTGAAGTCTTACATTCTGGTGGTATTGAATAAATTGGATACCAATATTTGTCTGTTCTTTTTAACGAAACAGGTAGTTCCCAGATGTAATAACCTGTAAATTTGCTCGTATCTTTTCCACTCGCGTCGGTTATTCTGAATGGAGAGAAATATCTTTCAAAAAATAGTTTTGCATAATTGGTTTTGTAATATTGGTAGCCTATGGAACATAATTCAAGCCAATCTGCTTCTGTGCCTATTTTTAGGGTTTTTGATTGTATTGGTTTTGTGCCTTTGTATGCTTTACAGCTTTGTAAAAACGCATAAAGTGCATCTTTAAAATCATCGCCGTGCCAGTCTTCAAGATATGAATATCCAGTTTCTTCAAAAAGCATTTGCCCACGTCTAAACTTTCTTTTGTTATCCAAACAAACGCTTTTTATTGTCCCATTGATAAGTCCGTCATCTTCAAGGTCTTTGAGAAGTGTTGATTGTTTAGCTCTGCAAATGCCAATTTCTCCCATTAAATCCGTTCTGTCCCAAGAAAAGATGTCTGTACTAATATGATTTTGAGTGAATATTTTTCTTCCCGTTGCTATGTTTGTATTGCCTTGTTTTTGTATTGATAATTCAACGTCTTCAAGGAAAATACTTTCCTCCAAAGAAACGGAAGAAATGTTTGTATTAACATAAGAAGCTTTATTAGCTTTTACTTCGTTTTTTTTGTTTGCTACATAATATTTATCTTGTTTTACTTTTTGTCTATAATGACCTCTTTTTTTTCTAATCGTGCAAGACGTCAACGCGACGGATAAAATTATCGTCAAAGCAACAAGTTTCGTTTTTAAATACATAAAACAACTTTAAAACATCAATATTCTTCTATTTTTTCAACAAACCAAGTTTTACTTTTTGATGCAAAATCGTGTGTAAAGGTCCATTTTTCATTTACATCAATTATTTCACTTTTATCCCCGTCGATTATTGCTCCGTTTTTGTCGGTTGTGTAATTTATTTGCTTCATTTTGAATAAAATGATAATATCAAACTTACTGCCGTTTTTTTCTATATTTTCAATCTTTCCTTCACTACATTCAACGAGTATGATATTGTTTTTATTATCTTCATCAAATGAGTTGCAAACAACGTCACAAAGTGGAGAAGATAGAAATTTTTTGATTGTCGTTTTATCTTTATCGTTATTTGCTTTTATAACCATTTCAAGGACTTTTATGGCTATAGACTGGAATTTTTTTAGATTAAAACCATCAATTTTTTCGCTTATTTCTTTTGAATATTTTAAACTATTTTCTGATAAATAATTGAATTCTTCTTCGTTGGCGACGTCGTTATTTTCTTCGCTTTCAATCTTTTCAGCGTCTTTTATTTTTTGCTTGTAAAAGCCTTTATTGTCGCTGTCAAAAAACAATCTATCGTCTTCTTCACCAAGTATTGAATGAAGCTTTTTTAAAACAAAAAAAGCTATGATGGCAAAGATTATTATTTCAATCACATTGAACTTGTTATTTTTGTTTTGTATTTTTCAAGTATTTTATTACTCGTTTATTGATGCAAAATGATTATTAAGGTTGTAATTACATAAGTAAGCGTAAATTGATATTTTTTTTCCACCCGCCACCCCACCCCACGCCCGCCCCCGCCC
>DGUL01000007.1:0-154543 GCA_002394665.1 Rickettsiales bacterium UBA4311 | reverse complement strand
AGCGAGCAACGCGAGCGGGGCGGGGTGGAGTAAGCAGTACTACTGAAAGAATGTATCAAAAGGCACGAATATAGAAATTTAGGGACTTTATTTTTTTTACTCTTTTGATATCTTCAAAACTTTGTAATAAAAACTTTTGTCTCCATTTTCAAATTCAAATTCTTCATTGACTTTTTTGCCAAGTAGAGCTTTTCCAAGCGGAGCTGAAACAGAAACAAGACCTTTTGCGATATCCGCTTCGTAATCTCCAACTAACCTTATTTTTTTCTTTCTTTCTGTATCCAAATCAATAATTTCAGCAAAAAGTCCAAATTTTGCCGTTTCGCAATCAAATTCATCTAAATCGACAACCACGCCTTTTGATTTATAATCTTTTAAGTAGCCAAGCTTTTTCATTATACTTCTCTGTTTATCTTTTGCAGCGTGATATTCTGCATTTTCACTTAAATCTCCATTTCCGCGAGCTGTTGAAACCTCTTTTACAACAACAGGAAGTTCACTATATTCCAATTTTTCTATCTCCTGATTTAGTTTTTCTGATCCCTCTTTTGTTAAATAATAACAGGTAGACATAGCGGAAGCAGAAGAATAAGCATATTTTAAAAATCAATATTGAGATTTTTTTATTGATGCTTGTTGTTTAAGCTTGTGTTGTTTTTTATATTTATTTGCTTTTTTATTCCATGCTTTTATCGTTGCTTGACAATAAGTAAATAATTCATTTACTGTCAACGATGTTTAGGTTTTTATTTTACTTTATAGCTTTTATTTTCTCTTATTCTTTTGCCGTTGCTGAGGAAGAAAAAGTAAAAACATTGGAGCAGTATTACTTAGATGGTTTTTATGAATATGTTGATAGAAATTACACGACCGCGACAGAACAATTTGAGGCCTTATCGCACAATTATCCGTCATCAATGAAAACAAGGGATGCTTTGATTATGGAAGCATTTTTGAATTACATCAATGACGAAAGAGAAAAAATAGATGGTGTTGCTGAAGTGTTTTTTAGGCTTTTCCCAAATGACGAGCAGACGTCTTATATGAAATACATTAAAGCAATGGGATATTATTCTTACACTGGTGATGATATGAGATCGCTTGATGCAATGATGAAAAGCAAATTGTTGTTTGAGGATTTAATTGCAAGCTTTCCGTCTTGTAAATATGTTGATGATGCGAAGAAAAAAATTGAATATCTTGATAAACTTATGCAATTAAACGATATCAAGATTGGCGAGCTGTATTTTAATCGTCGTAATTATATTGGAGCAATGAGAAGATATGCTGGAATGTTTCAAAAACACAAGAGTTTAGTCCCAGAAATTGAGGAGCGAGTTTTTTGTCGTTTGATAGTTTTGTCAAAAATGTTTAATATGGAGCAAAATGCTTTGAAGTATGAAGAAAAGCTCAAAGAAAAATATAAGGACAGCAAATGCGAGTTTTGACTTTTTGACTTTAAACTTTTAAAGTTTTACCTTTTTAATGTTTAGCTTCGAAGCTTTTGTCTGTTTTTGCATATTTTTATTTTTAAATTTAAATTTATTTCAAATTGTCTTAATTTTTAATTTAAACTTTAATGTAATTGAATTTTTTATTTTTGAAGTAAGTCCAACAGAGTGCGTCCGAAGGGACTTGAACCCTTATTCATTGCTGAACTGGCACCTGAAGCCAGCGTGTCTACCAATTCCACCACGGACGCCTATATTGATTTGATTGTTATAAATTTTATTTTCAAGTTTGGTTGCTATGCGTTTTACTTCAAAAGATTTCAAAAAGTGTCTCGATGGTGTTGTAAATGGTGAAATAAATGCAATTCTATTTTCTGGGTCAAACTATGGGCTTGCAACGATAATGGGCGATGAACTTGAAAATGCATTTCAAGCGGAAGAAAAAGTTTTTATTGATTATCAAGATGATAAAAAAGATAGCCCGTTTATTCAAAATTTACGCTCAAATTTGCAAAGTGGTTTTTTTTCATCAAAGAGGTTGATTAAGGTTTTTAATATTGAAAATAAAAGAGGCATTTCAAAGGAAATTGGTTTTTTAGACGAAGAAGATTTTAGAGATAAATTGATTTTGTTTTTTGGCGAGGAGTTGCAAAGTAGAAGTGAGCTAAAAACATTTTTTGAAAAAGGTGAAAAAGTTGCTTGTGTAGATTTATATGAAGACACGGAAGAGGTGGCAAGGTCGGTGATTGGTGATTTTTTTAATAAAAGAGGGATTCAAATTGATAACGATGCGATCGTTGCGATTGCAAAAATGTTGCACGGGGACAGGTTGGCTTTACTGCAAGAATGTGAAAAAATGATTTATTACTGCGGAGATAAAAAAATCACCTGTGAGGATGTTGATAATGCAATAGAAAACGAACAGAAGGGCGATTTAATTGGTTTTATTGACAACTTACTTGCTGGGAATTCTCAAAAAGCGGTAGAAGAATTTGATTTATTGGTTCAAGAAGATATTCAAATGATTATGCTTCTTCGTTTTTTTATTCGGCAAGTTCAAGAAATTTGGGAGCTAAAACAAGCAATGAATAATGGCAAAACTTGGGAGGAAATTGGAGCAAGAATTTTTTGGAAAAGAAAAGGACTTGTAAAAATTGCAGTTTCAAAAATAACTCAACAAGTTTTTGATAAATATGTTAAACTGGCGTTGCAAACGGAAAAAATGACAAAAGAACACGGAAATGAGATTGCCAGAAGCTTTTTTGTAAAGTCGTTTTTATTGCACTTGTGAAGTTTTATTTTTGAGATCTTCGATAAATGATTTTACTTTTTCTTTATCTTCTGTGTCAAGTTGGATATATGTTTTTAACATTTCAACAATTTCGTTGTTTTTGGCACTTCTTTTTTTTGGTAAGCTTTTCTTTTTTTCACTAAGCATAAGCATACCATTATTTCCAAAATCTTCTTTTGCAATTAAAAAATCTTCCATATCGCAACCGAATAAAGTTGATAGTTTTGCCAATTTTTCAGCATCAATTCTGTCAATCCCCTGCTCGTATTTATAAACTTGTTGCGTAGAAACATCTAAACATTCAGCTATATCCGTCTGTGTTAGTTGAAAGGATTTTCTCATTTTTTTCAAATTCTCTCCAATAGTCATTATTTTTTCTCCTTTTTTTCTCGTTGCCATATGTTGCCTTTAAAAGAGCCATCTTAATTTTAGCCTTTTTTTTCACCTTTTAAAGGTGGCAAAATAAAACAACGAGGAAGTGAATTAAAAGGTTTTTTTATTTGTCAAATGTTGTAATTCTTTTTATTTGTCATTTATTTGTTTTTTGTTTATTGATTTTGTTGTTGATTTTTCTGTTGCATCAAAACCAAGACTTTCTCGTTTTTCTTCATTACTCACAAAATTGCTTTTGTTAATAGTTTCCCAAGTTTTTTGTCTTTGTTCTGCTAATGATGAGATTGTATCAAGATCCGGCTCTATTGAAATATCTCTACTGAAAGATTGAGAAAGCCATTTTGAAATTGATGATAAAATCATTTTTGTCATTGGAATAATTGTATCTTCCCAGAACGTCAATCTTGCCTCGGACATATTATTGTAAGTTGTGTCGCCTTTTATGCCTAATAATTGCGGTTGAATTCCAAAAGCCATTGCAATATCACGAGCGGAAGAGTTTTTGGTTTCTATGTAATCCATATCTTTTGGCGAGCAACCCATTTCTTTCCATTCGACACCACCTTCAAGTATCATATATCTACCAGCATTTTCATCACCTTTAAAATTGTCATTTAAGTCTGCTTTTAATCTTTCATAAACCTCATCTGTCATATTTTGTTTTACAACCAAAGCACCGCAAGGTCTCGCTCCGTTTTCAAGAAGTGATTTATTCCATTTTATGCATTCGTTATGCTGTTCTATTGAATATTGTGCTGGCTCCATTGGCGAAAGTCCATACCAATCATCAAGGGGGTTAAATGTTTTTATGTGTAAAATATCGCTCATTCCTGTCTTTTCATCGCAAGGGAAGTCAAAAGTTAAATTACCTATTTTATAGCGGTAAAAACTTGGTATATTTCCAACACCCGGTAGAATTGTCATTCTGTCGCTTCGTAGTAAATACATTTCGTCAATTTTGTCTTCTTCGCCACGAACTGCTTGAATGAATATGTTGCCGGAGATTAAATAGGAGCTTACAGCTTGCTCTATAAATTTCATATAACTTTCATTTGGATTTGGGTTTTTTATCAATTTCACAATTTCATCATTTTCATTTAATTCTTTTTTTTTGTTTTTTAAGTTTTCGTAATAGCACAATCCGATGGAAGAAACGGCATTAGTTATCATATTAACAGCTCTATAAACTATGATGTTGCTCATATATCCGTCATAAGCAAAGTTTTCATAATCGCGATTGCCAAATTTTGGTTTTACATTTGTTTGAAAGTAATAAGTTCTGTCAAAATAACGATTTTCATTGGCAACTTTTTGCCTTTTTGCTTTGCTTTTGAAGATAGAGACCATAATTATTCAAAAGCTGTTTTGTTTTATTTTTTAAAAATGGAAGACAAGATGGAACTTTTCAGTTATTTTTAAAAAAATCAACGAAATTATTTGAAGTTGTCATTTTCTTATTTTATTTTTTTGTATCTATTAAATGTATTTTTTTTTTCAATATTCCTCTTGCCGATCATCGATTTGTAAATCTGCCAACTTTATGGCTTCTTCAACTATTTTTGTTATTTCTTCATCTGAGTATTTATTTTTCATCAATTTTATTTGGTCTTCAATGGCATCCTTACTTTGGACATTTTCAGCTTCTTCCTCTTTATTATCTCCTTCTGTTTTGCCGGAAATAATAACGTTTTTTATATTTAAACCATCTGTTTGTTTGTTATTGTTTTTCCCATCAACTCTTAAAGTTTTATTTTTTTCTTCTTTCATATTATCTTGTTTGCTACTATCGTCTTTTTTTTCTTCTAAATTTGATGTTTTTTGTTCTACATTTTTCTCTGTTTTGTTAAAATTTTTGGTGTTTTGCTCTTCTTTATTATTATTACAAACTCTTTTCCGTGCTTTAAATTTGTTTGCAAAAATATCATACTTAGCATCAATTATAATTTGCTGAACCTCAGGGTATATCCTATATTTGCCTTTTATACTCTCCAATGCAGATATTATCGCATTAGCAACGAGACCCTTATCCGCTACCATTAAAACATATAGAGAATTATTATTTGGGTTTTTCCACACATCCTCTCTTCTTGTTATGTCTTCTAATTTTCTCACACGAATGTTATTGTTTATGTCGCTCAAAAGTGTTGAAACAATTAAATTTCTTCTGTCTTTTTCAAAGCAAGCCATTTCTTGTAGTAAGAAATTTTCTAATTCAACACCAAGGTTTGTTTTTAAATTTTGTATCCCATTTTTTTCAGCATATTTAATTTTTTCTTTTAGATTACCTTCTTTCGTAGTTATACCAATGGCAGAGAAATTGTTTTTATTGTTGTATTCACGCGTCCAAGTTGGCGATTTTATTATAATTGGTTTTGTTTTTTTTCCATTTGAGCAAGAAAAAATAGCAAAAGAAAGCAGTAAAAAGGACAAATTTTTAATGACAACAGAGTGAAAATTAGAAAGTACAAGACACATAAAATGATAAAAAAAACCTCTTCTCCAAGGAGAAAAAACACCCAAATAACACTAAACAGCTTGTCGTAAATAGCTTATGCAAAGCTCAAAGTATTTATATCCCACAAATATACGTTTAAGCAACTCTCTTTTCTATTTTTGTAATCTTCCAAACTAATGGCTGTTTCTTTTCATCAAGCAATAAAGTTTTTGTGTTTTTATCTTGAACTGCCATATAGTTTTTCATCCCAACGTGTTTACCGATAAAAAGAGCAGGGCAAACTTCAACTTCCTTGCCGTTATAATTTACTATTAATTTTACACCCGAACCACGATTTTTTTTGGCATTCTTTGAGGTTGGAGCCATAAGAAAACGACAAAGATGAGAATACGATTTTTAATTTACAAGGAGAATTTAAAAAAAATATTCCGATATTTTTATATACCAACAGCTCCCCTAAGCATTCCGGAGTTTTCAATTGCTGATTTCATATTGTTTATACTTGACAAACTGTCTATAGCTGTACTTAAGTTTTCTGTGTCTTTAATCGTACTAGCCTCTCTTACAAGATCAAGCCCAGCCTTCTTGGAATCGACTATTAGCTGATCGGTTTGTTTTGCAACCGCGTTTGCCAAACCCTTCCCAATAAGAGCTGACTTTTGTTTATAAAGTTTTGTATCGGCATCAGTTGATTCTTTATGTCTTTTTACCATCATCTTTGCTTGTTCTTGCAGGCCTTTCTGATTTTCAATTGCCGTTTTATTCATATCGTCAGCTAACTGATTGTTTCTTGCGGTACCTTTTAAGGAAGAGACAATACCGGCTAATGCTAATAAAGTACAGGCCACGATTATTATTGCAATAGCCCATTTCACTTCTTTAGGATTTTTTTTGACACCGTCCACTGTTTCTCCAAAAACTTTTCCACCTAACAAAACAGATGACACAACAACACCGGCAAAACCAAATCCTACCATTGCTTTTGATCCAAGTGTGCTGTTTTGTTCTTGGGCGGCTTCCGCTGTAGCATTGGCATTTGTCCACAAATTATACCTGTCTGTTTCATTTATAGCTGCATTAGCATTGTCCGCTAATTGTGCCGAAGATATCGTAGAGGTGTCGCCATTTAAAAAACTCATAACAATGACAACAAGATATTACAGAAAAAATATTTTGTGTCAAATATTGATGATTATTTTTTTTTTTTTTTTTGAACTTGGTTTTGAATGCTTAAAAATAGTCTATTATTATGGCGTGATTTGCGGTTGCCATTTGAAAAACTCGGAGAAGAAAAACTTTTTTTTCCGGAAAACATTTTGATAAGCTCGGTCGTTATAGATGACCGCGAGGCAAAAGAAAATAGCTTATTTATAGCTATTAAAGGAGAGAACAACGATGGGCATAAATACATTAGACAAGCCATTGAAAATGGTGCGGTTTTTATCGTTTGTGAACATTTAAATGATGAAGAGAAGGATTTTTTAAAACAAAAAGGCATTGGATATGCCGTTGTAAAGAACTCAATAGAAGCATTGAAGGATATAGCTATTTTTCAACGAAATCGTTTGAAGGCGAAAGTTATTGGTATAACTGGAAATGTTGGCAAAACCACGACAAGATTGATGCTTTTTTCTGTTTTTTCAAAGTTTTTCAAAACTTTCACAGCGTCAAAAAATTATAATAACCATATTGGTTTGCCATTGACGATTTGTAATACACCTTTGGACACGGAAGTTTTAATTTTGGAAATGGGAATGAATCATACAGGAGAGATTGATTATTTAACAAAAATTGCTTGCCCTGATGTTGCAATTATAACGAATATTACAAATGCCCATCTTGGGAATTTTAAAAATGTTAGCGAGATAGTTGAGGCGAAAGCTGAAATTTTTAATGGTTTAGAGAAAAATGGTTTTGTTTGTTTAAATGAAAGTAATGAGTATTTTTTAAACTTGCTTGAAATTGCAAAAAGTAAGGGTATTGGCAATATATTAAAAGTTGGTGGTAAAAATAGCAATGTTTTTGTTGTTGAATATGAATTTACCGATAATTTTACAACAAAATATAAAGTTCATTGCAATAGAGAAATTGTTGATTGTGAAATACAGGACTACAAGTTTGCAAATGTTGAAAATTCGCTTTTTGTTTTTGCTGTTGCTGAAAATTTGGGAATAAAACCGCAAAAAGTTGCAGAATGTTTGCGAAAATTTTCCGCGGTTGAAGGTAGAGGAAATATTGAGGACATAAAAACAAAAGAAGGCAAAACTATAAAAATTATCAACGATTGTTATAATTCAAGCCCAGAAGCATTAAAGGCCTCAATAAGAGCTTTAGGTGTTTTAAAGGAAAAAAATAAAGATAAAAACAAAAGAATTATTGCTATTGTAGGTGATATGCTTGAACTTGGAGAAAAATCAAAGCAATTGCACGAAGAAATTGCTGACGTTTTAGTGGAGAATAAAATAAACTATATTGTTTTAATAGGAGAAGAGAGCAGGGCAATTTTTGAAAATTTGCCGGACGACGTGGAAAAGTTGTTTTTTCAAAAAACAGAAGATTTTGAAAATGAAATTGAAAACTTCACGAAAGACGGAGATGTGTTGCTTTTTAAAGCATCGCATAGTTTTCATTTTGATAAACTAATTCAAAAATTGAAAGGTTAATTGTGGAAGGTGAAATTTAATATCATTTTAAATGAAGAGTATAGTAAATTTAAGGTTTTATTTAAAATTGAAGAAAAGTTTTTAAAGTTAAACATTAGAAAACGAAAACAAAAATCAAGGAAAAACAAAGACGTGAATAAGAAAAAAAACAAGAAGTTAACAAAGACGGAAAAGAGAAAAAAAAGAAAGGTGAAAAAATTAAAAAAAACTTTAATAACTTTCAATGATTTTGAGCTGTGAAATGCTGTTTTCTATAATCTCTTTTGCTTCTTTTATATGTTTTTCCTGTATTATCGCAGGAGGTAAAAAACGAATTGTATTATTGCTTGCGGGAGCAGAAGAGAGCCCATTGGAAAGTAATAACTCAGCAAATTTTCTATTGTTAACATCATCGTTGATTTTTATTCCAATCATTAAGCCGATACCAGAAACATTTTCTATTATGTGATGATATTTTTTTGAAAGTCCCGAAAGCATCGCAATAAGCTTTTTGCCAATATTTTCAATATGGTCTAAACATTTTTTGTTTGATAAAATATCAAAAACAGAATTTGCAACACAACAACATAAAGCATTGCCTCCGAACGTGCTTCCGTGAGAGCCGACATCCATATACTTTGCAAATTCGTGATTAGCAATACAAGCTCCAATTGGTAGTCCGCCAGCAAGTCCTTTTGCTGTTGTTATTATATCTGGTTTTATTCCATATTTTTCAAATGCAAAATATGTTCCGCTCCTTGCGTTTCCGCATTGAACTTCATCAAGAATTAAGCCAATTTTGTGGTATGTGCAAAGTTTTCTTAAATCTTGCAAAAACTTTACATCGCAAGGCAAAATTCCACCTTCACCTTGTATTGTTTCAAGCATTACCGCACTCGTGTGCTCTGTTATAAGTTTTTCCACGGAGCGAATATTGTTAAATTCTGCAATTTTAAAACCTTGTAAAAGTGGCTCAAATCCAAAAGTTAATTTTTTCCTTTTCGTCGCACTAATTGTTGCCATTGTTCGCCCGTGAAATGCGTTATTGAAGCAAATTATTTCATTATATTCTCGTTCGCAAAGAATATTGTATCGTTTTCTTGCAATTTTTATAGCACATTCGTTTGCTTCCGCACCGGAATTACAAAAAAATACTCTTCCAGTTGTTTTTTTTTTTATGTCTTCCGTTTCGTAAAATCCTGCTTTTTTGCAAAGTTTTTTGGCTAATTTCTCTTGTTCTTCGTTATAAAATAAGTTTGATTGAGCAAAAAATCCTCTATTTAACTGCTTCAACAAAGCCTTTTCAATGACTTTATTGTTGTAGCCAAGAATATTCACAGCAACTCCACCAGAGAAATCCAGAACTCGCTCGCCGTTTTCTCCATATAAATAAACCCCATCAGCCCGCTTTGGTTCAAAATTAAACCTTTTATAAACTCCGAGAACAGAGGAATTATTATACATAAACAGCTCCTAGTTTTTAAAACTAAAATGGAATGTCATCATCTGCATTTTCACTGCTGATGTTTTCATTTTGTTCTTTTTGTGGTTCATTGTTGCCGTAAGAAGAATTTTCACTTCTTTCTCCTCCTTCTTGACGAGGTGAGAGCAATTTTATTGTATGATCATATCCTTGTAAGACAATTTCAACAATAGTTCTTTCAATTCCATCTGTTTGGCTTGTGTATTTTCTGCTTTTTATCATGCCCTCAAGGTATAAACGAGAGCCTTTATGAACTGCTTTTTCAACTAATTTTACAAGGTTTTCATTATAAATTACAATTTTATGCCATTCTGTTCTGCTTTGTCTTTCTCCGTTTTTGTCTGTCCAATATTCACTTGTCGCAAGCGAGAAATTCGCAACCTTTCCACCATTTGGTAAAGCTCTAACATCTGGGTCGCTTCCAACATTTCCAATCAATATGACTTTATTTAACATAAAGGTAAAATTCAATTACAACGAAGCTTTATTTTATCTTTTTAAATTGCAAGATTGTTTTAATAATTTGCTACTGCCGTGCCTCCGTATAGCAACCCTGCAAGGGTTTCATATTCAACTATGTCGTCAAAAGATTGGCTTTTTTTACCTTGATAAAAGGTAATTTCGTGGTTTTTGCCAGATAAAAATTTTTCTCTACCAATTAAATCAAATGCATCATTTTCTTCTACATTGAAGCAGTTTTGAGCTTCGTATTTACTGGTTGTTGTTTTTACGCAATCGTCAAGAGTGTTTGCGGTTATTGTATCTTTATCGTTTTGTCCTATTTTTGCACAACTGGTTAATGATGAAATAAATACCGGTGCTGTATTGTTTGTTTTCGGACTTTGTATCCCGCAAGTTTTATTGCTATTTTCTCCGTGAGAAATCAAAACATAAGCAATTTCGCCATTGTTGTCAACATATGCTTGTGTCGGGTCAACCACATAAACACCTTTATTGTTGTCATATTTTGCAGTTTGTTGTTCTACTTCAATATCTCTGATGCGAAGACCATAAGGCGGTTGAATATAGCGTGTTTCTATTGTGTTTTTCAACCCATATAAAAACGTTCCAGTTCCGGAATTTGTGTAAAATTTTTTTTCAATGGTGTCGTAAAGTCCAATCACTTTGTCAGATTTTCTAATACACGGCAAATAATGCCTTTTTAAGGTTGTTCCTTCATAGATTTTGATGTAATATATTTTTCCATAGTCGCCACTCGTCATAAAAATTCCAAATGGTTGAGCCGAAGAAACGTTTACGGTGCCGTTTGAAGTTGCGACGACATAATTTCCGGACAAATCTTTTATCCCATAGTTATAAATTTCGGTTTCATAAATTGAAGTTGTTGAGGTTATGTAAGTTGTTCCAATCCTTGTTGAATTGTCTCCAGCATCAAAGTAAGTGACGTCGTTAGCACGAAAAAAGCGATAATCATTATTATCGGAACCATTTTCATATATTTTTCCTATAAAAATACCACCGGAATAAGCTTGGTAGACGTATTTGAATTGAATTCTTGTTGATGTTGTAAGTGTATAGTTTAAATTTATTTTTTGCGACCCAGTTCCTTGGATGTACTCCACTTGTTCGTACGTGTTTGGAATGTTTGGGTTATTGCTTTCTATAAATTCTACTCCGTGTTGGTCGTATTCACCTTTTTCGCACAAATATTCCGGTTTGCTGTTTTTTTGAGAAATGCAAGGATATTCATAATATTCTCCGTTTTTTCCACCTTTTTTGCCATAACCAACTTTGTAAAATGCCGTCGTTGTCGCATTGTTTTGATATGTCGTTGGTGCCGTTCCTTTTTTTAATGTCATAATTTCTGGAACATAATACTCAAAAAAGTTGCCGTTGTTATCAACAACGTCCTTTTCTGATAAACCTAATTCTTTAAACGGAACAATTCCGCGGTGGATTATGTATTTTACATTTATGCTTGTTTGAGCCTGGCCTATGACGAAATTTGCCGTTGAGCTTGAATTTGCATTTGTATAAAACTTTTTCCCAACGGTGTCATACATACCGGCTACTCCGTCGCTTTTGCGATAGCAAGCAACAAAATCTCTTATTAAAGTTCCGTTGTTGTACATTTTGAAATAATATAGTTTGGCCTTCGAAAACCAGTTCGGTGTGTTATCCGTATTATAACACATTGCAAAAAGGCAGAAATTTTGGTTTACGCTAAAACTTGTTGTATCGGTAGCGTAAGTTGTTAGGCTATTGGGAGATGTGCCGATTTTGACTCCTTTATACTCTTCAATGTACCAATCGACCCCAGTATTGAAAGTTCCAACATTTGTCATAAGAGTTTGTCTGTCATATCTAAAATTGACGCCATCGTAGTAAAACCCGTATCTGTTATTTTTATCATAAGCTAAAAAATGCCCTCCGCCTTGGAAGTTAATCTTGAATTCAAGTTTAGTATTGCTGTTTGGCTTAAAACCGGTATCAATATACTGCGTCCCTGTCGATTCAATGTATTCAACTTGCTGATAATCTGACGGAACGGCCGTGTTTTTATTTGCGGTATCTGTTGAAAAATTTTTCTCCGTTGTTGCTGTGTGAAAATCGCTATCAAAAGATAAATCGTTGTCGTCGGTTGTTGTTTTTTCTAATCCATAATTTGAGCTACTTCTTGCAAGTTTTATTGATGCCGGCTTTGGTAAGCGATTGTGAATTTTAAAGTATTCTTTCAGTGCCGATTTAATGTTTTGCATTTTTGTTTCGTCTGTCATTTTTGGAGTTATGTTTTTTAGATAAGAAATCGCAGGAATTGCAGTTGCAATGGACGCTCCAAGAATTCCTAAGACAACAGAAGTTTCAATCAACGAAACCGCTTTTTTGTATTTTTTTTTTAAAAAAAACAACACTCTCTATTATGTATTTTTGCCGTTTGTTGTCAATTGTTGTCATTTTAGTTTATCAAAAAATGAAGTAATTAGTTTTTTACATTCTTTCTCCATAATTGGATGATAAATTTCTGGTTTATGATTGCAAAAGTTTTGAGAAAAAAGCTTTATATTATTGATTATTGCACCGGTTTTTTTACTCTCGCAACCAATATAAATTTTTCCAATTTTTGCCAAAGCAAGTGCTCCGGCACACATAGGACAAGGTTCAAGAGTTATGTAAATGCTACAATTTGCAAGCCTGTCTGTTTTTAGTTTTTTTAATGCTTGATTTATGCAAATAACTTCCGCATGTTGTGTTGGATTGCTGTTTTTTATTGTTTTATTGCAACTTTTTGCCACTATTTTGCCGTTGTCATTATTCACAATCACACATCCAACAGGTATTTCATTATTTTTATTTGACGACTTTCTTGCCTCATCAATAGCAATTTGCATATAGTTTTGAAATGTTGTTTTATTCTGGTTTTTGTCTTGTTTTTCGTTTCTGCTTATTTTGTTTGAATTCGTAAAAGTCTTATTTTTCATAAAGATTTATTTTTGCTCTTTTATTTCTATTTATATTTGAATTATCGCTTTCTTTTGAAGATTTATTTTTATTCCTCTTATGCATTTTTATAACATTGTGAATTTTTCTTTTGTGTTTTTCGGTTAACTCTTGCGATAGTTCATTAAGAATTGTATAAATTGCTTCGGCTTCTGTTTTTGATATTTTTGCATTTTCGTTGAAGGACATACTGGTTTTATTCTCTGTGTTGTAGATGTATATTTCATTATTTAATTGCGTGGATTTGTTGACAATTTTTACATTATCATACAAAACAACAAGGTTTAAATTCGTATCAAAATAAGCAAAATTTGAAGTTGCATCAATGTCTTTGTTTATGATTTTTACGTTTTTTTCCAAAAATGTGCCAGTAATATTATATTTTTCATCAAAATAAGTTCGTGCAAACGCAGATTTTACAATATTGTTATCGGTCGTGAAAACAACTTTTTTTGTAAACTCCGCAATATGTTTTTCTCCGAAAACCTCCGCTTTTTCGCTCTTTATATCATACTTTTGTGTCGTGTTTTTACCATTTTTTGGCTTCATTTGTGTTTGAATGATATGCGAATTTTTTGTACTTAGTAAGTAGTTAGTTTTTTCATCGGCAAAAAAATTATCACCTGATAAAAATAAGTCGTCGTCGTTAATTTTAAACGGTAAGTCGCTTTGAGTTTGCCCGTCAAAATTTCCTGTTGCGGTTTGTGTGTGGATATAATTTTTTTTACCATTTTTCAAAAGCATTTCGTGCGGAATTTTAAACTCTTGTTTGCCATCATTTATTTCAATTTTTTCTGTGTCTCCTTCGTATATTTTTCCTCTTATGTGCGGGGTAATTATATGGTTTTGAAATAATAGATTGATTTTATTGTTTTTTGTTTCCGTTGTTTTGCTCCTGATTATCAATTTTTCTTCGTTTTTTAAAAATGTAGTCGTGTCTGCTTGTTGTGAAATAGTGCTTGTATTTTCCTTTGCAAAATGCTTTGTTTTAAAACCAGAATTTATGATTATAGCTCTTTTATTTATTGTCACGATGACGAAATATGAAATAATTGCCAAAATCGTGAAGCAAGTAAGGTAGAACCTGAAATAAAATGCGAGTTTTATATGTTTTATTGATTTTCCAATTTTTTTTACATTTTCTTTATTCACGTCTTTTAATTGCTTTTAAAAAAAGTTATTAAAATAGTCAAGACAGGTATTTGATGGTTTTTTTTAAGAGTGAAAAATCGCAAAGTTCATTTTTGAAAAAAGCAAAAACATCAAATATAAATGTTCTTTTTGTCGTTGAAAGTCTAATAGACGATTGCAAATCAAGAAGTATCGTGGACTTTGCAAATTATTGCTTAAAAAATGGTGCCTGTGTTGTTATTTTGACAAGGGAAAACAAGATTAGAAATTTTACAAAAAGTGGCATTTTTTTGGAGATTAAAAAAAACTTTTTTTTTAATAGTTCTTTTTTGACTTGGAAAATTTGCAGTTTGTGCAAGAAGTTTAAAATTGATTTAATTTGCAATTGTTGCAATGGTTTTTATTTTTCAATCAAGCTGGCTTCAAAGTTGTCTGATGCAAAAAACTCGGTTTTTGTTTATAACATTTTAGATATTTCCAGTAGAGCAAAATACTCGCTTTCAAAAGGTGTCGTTGAATATGACGCAATTTTTTCTTTTACTCATAATGTTTGTGATTTTTTATTAAATAATTACGAATTTGATGATAACAAACTTTATAATTTCAATGTTTCAGCCAATAAATTAGAGGCTCTGGATGATTTTATTGGCACCGGCAGAATTTGCGATATGCTTAAAGAAATTGGGGATACAAGTATAGATAAAAAAATATTGGTTTGCTTTTGCAATTATAGCGATACCGAAGTTTGTTGCGATATTCTAAAAGCTTTGAAGTTTTTGAAGAAAAGAGATGATTTTTTCTTTTTGTTCGTTGGAGATTTCAACAACACATCAAAGGAAAGGTTGGATTTGGTTAAAAAAATCAAGGAATTTGGGCTTTCTACATTTGTTCGTTTAAGTAATACAATTAGTGATCGTAGGGCACTTTTACAATTATCTTACGCAGTTATTTGCCTGCAAGATGATGACAAGAATTTTTTAAATTTTTATTGCGAAGCTGGTTTTATGAAAAAACCATTTATTACAACGACGTCAGTAAATTCAAGAAAAGCAATAGTTAATGGTAAAAATGGTTTTTTAATTAGGAAAAGCACGATTATGGATATTTATTCTTCTATTTTGGAAATTCTTGAAATGCCAGAGGATAGATATAACAAAATTTGTAAATATGCTTATGATTACGCAAATGAGTATTTTGACAACAGCGTTGCACATAGGAAAATTTTGGAAGAATTTTTGAGGCTTTGTAGCGGGAATAATGAAAAGCAAAAAAAAAATGTCTTGAAAAAAAATAATTCTTTTTTTAAAAGGAAATAAATCAATGCTTTTATGGCGGTTTATTTATCCGGTATTCAACCAAGCGGGAGTTCTTTGCACTTAGGAAATTACATTGGAGCTCTATTGAATTGGAAAAATATTATTAAAAACAGCAAAGATGGAGATAAGTTTTATTTTATGCTCGCCGATCTGCATACTATGACGAGTAAAAAAAATGCAGAGGAATTGAAAAAAAATATTATTTCACTTGTTGCGACTTATGTTGCTTGTGGCATCACTCCAAGTGAGAAAATTGTTTTTTTTCAGCAATCAAAAATTCCAGCACACTGCGAGCTTTGCTGGATTTTGTCAACGATTACACCATTGGGACAACTTGAAAGAATGACACAATTTAAAGACAAAAAAGGAAAGTTATCTACTGATGAAATAAATGCCGGCTTGCTATATTATCCAATTTTGATGGCAGCAGATATCTTACTTTATAAAACAAACTTTGTTCCAGTCGGAGAGGATCAGACACAACATATTGAATTTACGAGGGATTTAGTAGAGAGGTTCGATCGTTTGTATAATAGCGATATTTTTATAATGCCAGAAGGCTTGATTGATAAAACCAGTAAGAGAATTATGTCATTAGGCGACGGAAGTAAGAAAATGTCAAAGAGCATCGGTGAGGAGAGGGACAGGATTTTTTTAACAGATACGGACGAACAGATTGCTAAGAAAATAAAAAGTGCAAAAACAGATAGTATAATGGGAATTTTTTACGATAAAGACAGACTGGAGGTTAATAATTTGATAAATATTTATAGTGCAATCAGCGGCGGAAGTATTGAAGAAATAAGCGGAGAATACAAGGATAAAAACACAAAGCAATTTAAAGATGATTTGACGGATTTGGTTATAAATGCAATCTCGCCAATTAGAGAAAAATTGCAAGAATTAGAGCAGGATACAGATTTTTTGAAAAATATAATTGAAAAAGGAAGCTTTGAGGCAAATAATGTGGCAAGTAAAACTTTACTTGAAGTAAAAAAAGCCGTTGGGCTGATGTAGTGTAAAAATCTTGTTAAGTTGTCTTTATTTGTTTGGTTTTTTATATCAGATCTATAAATTTAATAGCAGTTTTAAAATAATTAGGTAATTCAATTGCTTTTTTTTTCATCCTTTGTTGGTAATGTCAGCTTTTCTTCGTTGCTATTTTTAAATTCTTCTCCGTCTTTTTCATTTTTGTCGTTTCCTTTTTTCTGTTTCATATTTTTCGTTTGCTGTTTTGTATCTTTTATTAGTTGTTTTATCAATTCAACATTTAGTTTTTTTTTTGCAGGTCGTGGGAAAAGTTCGCTATTATTTTTACTTTTTTGCTCGTTTGTTTGTTCGTTTTTTGGTTTAAGTTCAGCGTCTCTAACTGCAAAAACAAAGTCGGCAATTTTGTCGTCTATCGCAGAGAAATCTACTTTTATTTGTTTGTTTCCAGTATCGTCGCTCACAAAATCTATGAAATTGTAGCATAAAATCAATAAAATAAAAGGTTAAAAGTTAATACCTTGAAAATTATATTTATACTTGCAGACTCAGGTGAGCTATGCCTTTATCTAAAAAAAGAGTCAGATATTTGCGAAATAGACTTTTTCTTCCTGTGGCATACGAAACAAGTATGCAAAGAACGAAAGATGTTTCTGTTCTTCAAATGATGAACGCTCTACTAAAGGGTTGCAAGATCGGCTATGTTGCTTTCATTGTCGTAGCCATTGTTGGTATGCTTATTGACTGGAGCTATAGTGCTATTTTTACAAAATGGCTTGTTGAAATTGTAGAAAAAAGCAATGGCCAACATATAGAAATTGTTAACATCGTGGGTGCTTTATGCTTTTTTGGTTTTATATGGATGTTTGGTGATGCTATATTTAGAGTTGGTAGTTGGTATTATGCCAAGGTTTTGGAACCAATGATAGATGCGAAAATTAAAATAACATATCTGGATAGAACGATGAAAAATTCTTATGAGTATTTCACAAGTAGTTCTACAGGAAGAATAACAAGCGGACTTTATCGTGTCCTGTTCAATATCAAGTGTGTGTTTAAAAAGTTTGCGAGAAATCTTTGTCCTACTGCAACAACCTGCGTTATTTTATTGACATCCTTATTTTTCGTTCATTGGAGTTTAGGAATAATAACTATGCTTTTTGCAGTATGCTACTTTTCCATGTTTGCATTAACTTATAAAAAAATCTTTTATTTTCAGGGTAAAGCAACAGATGCTTACACAAGGACGACATCAATGATTACGGACGTGATAATGAATTTTCCAAGTGTTGTATTTTTTTCAAAAAAAAAATATGAGGTTTACAGAGCAAAAAGGATACAGAATTATGAATCAAAACGAATTGCGAGTGCAGGGATTTACTTGGAAAGGTTGAAAGTGTATCGTTGCTTACTCGGATGGATACTTTGCTGTGTTTTGTTTTATGCCGATGCGTTTTATCTTTATTATTTGGACAAGATTTCAATTTCCAATATTTTGTATTCTGTTGGTATTAACGGCTCTTGCTACGGAATGCTTTGTATGTTGCACGAGGATTTATTGGATATTATTGCAGATTTCGGTTCTATTCAAGAAGGTTTAAATATAATAAACGAGGGCAAGGTTGTTGAAGATGTCAAAGGTGGCAAAGAGCTGAAAGTTTCTGATGGAGAGATTTCTTTCAACAATATTTCATTTAGTTTTGGCAATAATAAGGTTTTTAATGGTTTGAAAATTGATATTAAAAAAGGTGAAAAAGTCGGTCTTGTTGGTCGTTCTGGTGCTGGAAAAACTACATTGGTAAATTTATTATTGCGAAATTTGTCGCCTAATAATGGAAGAATTTTGATTGACGGGCAAGATATAAATGGTGTAATGGACGAAAGTTTGAAGCAAAATGTTGCGATAGTATCACAAGATACAACTTTATTTAATCGTAGTGTGTTGGAGAATATAAGATATTCAAAACAGGAGGCAACATTTAAAGAAATTGTTGAAGCCGCGAAAATTGCAAATGCTCACGATTTTATAATGGATTTAGAATATGGTTATGAAACAAATGTTGGTGAAAAAGGAATGAGATTGAGCGGGGGGCAACGGCAGAGAGTTTTAATAGCTCGTGCAATTTTAAAGAATTCGCCTATTTTGATATTAGACGAAGCAACTTCGGCACTTGATGCGGAAAATGAAAAATATGTTCAAAAAGGCTTGGAGAATTTAATGAAAGGTAAAACGGTTGTTGCAATAGCTCATAAGTTGAATACTTTGAAAAATATGGATAGAATTATTGTTTTGCAAAAAGGTCAGATTATAGAAGAGGGTACGCACGACGAATTGATGCAGAAGGAAGGCGGTTTGTATAAAGAACTTTGGAACATTCAATGTTCTTCCGTATTGCAGGATGAGTAGTATGAATACTATTTTTGCACCAATTTGTCCGCTCGGAGGAAGTATTGTGAGCGTTAGATTTTCTGGAAAAAATGCTTTTGATATTTTAGATGTTTTTGCTGTAAGTAGGGAGGTTTATAGCAAAAAAGATTTATTTTTTACAAAGTTATTTTACAATGGCAAGCAATTTGACGAGGTGGTTGTAAAGATTTTTAGAGAACCACATAGTTTTACTGGTGAGAATGTTGTTGAAATAGATTTGCATGGAAGCAATATTTTATTGCGAGAGTTTTTAAAAATTTGTTCTTCAATCAAAAATTTTAAGTTTGCAACAAATGGCGAGTTTTCAAGGCGAGCTTTTTTGAATGGCAAAATGGATTTGATAAAGTGCGAAGGGCTAAATGCTTTAATTCGTGCAGAAACGAGGCGACAATATTTACTTGCAAATACGATTTTTACAGGCGAACTTTCAAGCAAATATAAAGAAATTCGTAAGAGGTTGATTGAAATTTTGACATTGATTGAAACAAATATAGATTTTTCCGAGGAGGAAGTTCCGCAGACGACTTTTGAAGATTTAAAGCTTATAACAAATGATTTAAAAACGATGGTTCAGGAGACTTTAAAAGATAAAAATGCCGTTGATAAAATTTTAAATGGGTTTTCAATAGCGATTATAGGTTCAACAAATGTCGGTAAGTCATCTTTAATGAATTTGATTGCAAAAAGGAACGTCGCAATTGTTTCACCGATAGCGGGGACAACAAGGGATGTTTTGTCTGTTGATGTGAATTTTGATGGCTATAAGGCAACTTTTTATGATACTGCTGGCATGCGAGAAAGTGAGGACATTATAGAACAAGACGGCGTAGCGAGGGCAAAGAAATTAGCAAAAGATGCGGATTTGTGTTTGATTGTTTTTGATCAAATTGAGGATTTTGTTGATAAAAAACGAGATTTTGAGGAGATTTATAAAAACGTCATTTTTGTTTTAAATAAAAGTGATTTATTTGAATACAACAAGGATATCCAAAACATGAGTGATGCTGTGATTATATCTGTAAAAGAGAAGAAGAACATTGAATTTCTGTTGCGAAAAATTGAGGAAAATTTGATTTCAAGTATAGACGAAAATCGATCGCCACTTTTTGCAAACGAAAGGCATTATATTTTGCTTGAAGATTGCCTGAATGTGCTTGAAAATATTGATTTTATAAGTATGCCAATAGAAATAATAGGTGAAGAAATGAGACTTGTTTGCGATAAAATCGGAAAAATCGTTGGAGATGTCTACACGGAAGATGTTTTAGATAACATTTTTAGCAAGTTTTGCATTGGAAAATAAAGATTATGGCAGATGTTTTGTTGATAAATGGAGAGACTTACGATAAATTAGAAACACACAAGAAGGGTTTGCAACATTTTGCTTTTTCTGTGTTTTTGTTTAATACAAACGGCAATCTTTTAATTCAAAAACGAGCAAAAAACAAATATCATTCAGGTGGGCTGTGGAGTAATTCTTGTTGTAGTCATTTTGCAAATTTGAAGGAGTTTTCAAATAAAGAGGAAATTATTAAAAGAAGATTAAAAGAAGAACTTGGCATTGAATTTAATGGCGAGCTACAATTTATTGACATCTTTGCTTATAAAGCGGATGTCGGAAATGGTTTGGTTGAAAATGAGGTTGATTATATTTACAAAGGCTTGATAAAAGTAGATGACACAGAATTTCATCTTAACGATAACGAAGTTGAAGAAGTGAAGTTTATCGGAATCGATGAGTTAAAAAGAGAAATTTCTTTAAAACCAAATGAATATACAAGCTGGTTGAGGCTGATTTGTGATAGAGGATATTTTTAAGGTTTCTGTTTTTTGTATTTTTGTCAAACAATTCCGTTCGCCTTTTGTTCGGTAGCTTTTTTATCGGTCATTTTTTGATTTTTTGGCCGATTAAATCCAAGTTTTAATTGTGCTATATTTTCTATTTTTTTATAGATATTTTCAAGTTTTTTTAAGTTTCTTCTTTTTTTTGAGTAATCAAGCATTTTAACGTCGCTCTCGTTATCCATTATAACACACAAACATTTTATTTAAAATAAAAACAAATTCAAATTTTAAAAAATCATTATTTGATTGAATTTGGTTTTTTCAAAATTTCTAATGTCCTTCAGCACAGGCTTCGCTGATATAAACACAAGCAAAGATTGAAAAAATATAAGCCTGTAAGAATGCAACGAATAGTTCAAAAGCCATCATAATTGACAAAAAAGCAAATGGGAATACTCCAAAAACCCCCATCATAACAACAAAGAAAGCTATAACGTCAAGCATAACGTGACCGGCTATCATATTTGCCGCAAGACGTACAGAAAGACTGACGGGGCGAACAAAATAGGAAAAAACTTCAAGAACAAACAAAAGAGGAACAAGCCACCAAGGCGTGCCGGCTGGAACGAAATGTTTAATGAAACCAAAAATTCCTCGTTTTGCTATTGTTATAAATATACATAGTGTAAAAATCACCATCGCCAATGCGAATGTTATAGAAATATGCGAAGTTTCGGCAAAAGCAGTTGGAATAAGCCCAATGAGGTTAAGAAGCAATACAAAAAGGAAGATTGAAAATACAAATGGAATGTATTTTTTTCCTTCTTCACCAAGAGAACCCTGAACGATGTTTTTTATTGTTGAAATAAACATTTCAAGTGCTGATTGTGCTCGCGATGGGATGAGTGCATTGTTTTTTTTTAACAAAAACCCAAAAGCAAGTGCCAAAAAGACAACAAAACCCATTGCAAGCGAGCCGTTTGTGATGCTGAAATTATAGCCAAAAAACTCTATGTTTATAAAGTTCTTCAACTCAAATTGATGCATTGGATTTATCGTTTCAGCCATACCCTGATACATCGCAATATTGCAGTTTTATTTTTCAAGCTATTTTAAAGAAAAAATTAACGTCTTCTTGATGGTTTTTGTTTTTTCTTTTTGAAGAATTTTATTCTTGAAAATAGTTGTTTTGCTAAAAGCTTGAAGGTTTTATTTGTGGCTCTTCTTTCTTCTGTTGCGGCATTAAATTTTGCAACGATTGCGTGGTAAAGTTCTTCTGCGGTATTGACATCGCCTTGTGTATCCGTTGAGCGTAAAATATATTCCTCGTTTCTATCAAAGTTGTGTTTTTTGGTGATAATCTTTACATTATATTTTCTTTGTTTATCTTCTATCTCTCTTATGTGTTGAACGACTAAGTGATTTATAACATCAGGGCAGGCTACGACTTCAAGGAATTCTCTTTTTTTACTTGGGTTTGTTTGCATATTTTCATCAATACTATCAAGTATGTCCGTTGAAACAATTGCCGGTGCTTTTACATATCCAGTTCCATTGCAATGTTCGCATTTTATTGTCATCATTTCATTTATATTGCTTCTTGTTCGTTGTCTTGAAATTTCCACAAGTCCAAATTGACTTATTTTTGCAATTTGCACCCTTGCTTTATCAAACATAAAAGCTTTTTGTAGTTCTTTCTCCAAAATATGGCGATTTCTTGGCTCGTTCATGTCTATAAAATCAACAACGATAAGTCCGCCAAGGTTTCTTAATCTTAATTGTCTTGCTACTTCAGTAGCTGCTTCAAGGTTGGTTTGCAATGCCGTTTCTTCAACATTTTTGCCGTGAATAGAATGTCCGGAATTTACATCAATAGAAACAAGTGCTTCTGTTGGAGATATTACAAGATAGCCACCGGAAGGAAGTTTTGCCTGCGGAAGCAATAACTCATCTAATTTTTTGTCTATCTCATATTTTTTAAATATCGCCATTTTGTCTTTGTATAGTCTAATTTTTGGCAATTCGCTTGGCATTACGGCTTTTGCGAATGCAACAACATTTTCGTATCCTTCTTCTCCTCTTATTATAATTTGAGATTTTGGGCTACTCTCGTAATTATCGCGAATAATTTGCTCTACTATGTTTATTTCTTTATAAATTTCACCTCCACCAACTTTTGAGTGCATTGTTTTCTTACATATTTCATCCCACAACCTGACAAGATTGTTGTAATCGTTCAATATTTCATCCTCCGTAGCCTTTAAGCATTCCGTCCTAACAATAATTCCGGAACCTTCTTGAATGTTGAGTTTTTTCAACATATTAAGTATTTTTTTTCTTTCTTCGTAAGAAGAAATTCTTTTTGAAATATTTATTCCGTTGTTTCCGTTTGGCATAAATACACAATACCTTCCCGCGAGGCTTATGTACGTGGTTAAAGAAACGCCTTTATTTCCTCTTTCATCTTTTGTGACTTGGACAAGAACAACTTGACCTCTCTTTATGACTTCTTGAATAGCGTATTTTTTTTGTGTTGTTTTGAAGTTTATATCGTTATTCTCATCTTCGTCAATGTCGTCAATTCTGCCGTATCTGCTATGTTTTAAAAGCTCTTGTTTGTCTCGTGTTGGTATATGGTAATAATTTGGATGTATTTCCGCAAAAGGTAAAAACCCTGCTTTATCGCCACCATATTCAACAAATGCCGCTTGTAAAGAGTATTCAACACGAGTTATTTTGCCCAAGTAGATATTTGATTTTATTGTTTTCTTTTGGTTATTTTCAAAACTAAAATATTCTAACTCATCAGCATCGTTTAAAACTGCTATTGAATAATTATTTTTTCTTGAACAATCTGCTATTACTTTTGACATAAAAATACTAAAATCTCTTACTATATTTGTAGTCGCCGAATAAAATGAATATACTAAGTCAAAAGTTTGATAGAAAGTCAATCAAACATTTGCACTTGAAAGCGTATCAATAAAAAAATATTCCATAAATCTATAGTATAATCAGTTTATACAAACAACCAAAAAACAAGTCTTTTATATTTTTTTAAAATCAAGATTGTTTTTACATCAAATATCAATAAATAAATTTGTGATTTTTAGTTAAAATGGTATTTATATTAGTATAGCGTTGTTATATGTCAAATTACGATCCAAATAGTCGCGAAGCACTTATTGATAAAATGTTTTTTCAAATAGATAAAAACAAAGATTTTAATTTGACGAAAGATGAATTTATTGATTTTTATACAAATCATTCAGATTTACGCGAAAGAAAGACGGAAGAGCAGGCAATAAAGCTTTTTGAGGATAGTCTACCAACGGTTAACTTGAATGGCGATGATAAGATATCTTATGGCGAATTTTGGAGAAATTTGTGTGCAGACCAAGATATATCAAAAAATACAATGAAAATGTTGGTTAATGATAAGATGGTTGATGAATTCTTTGGCATGTATGATCTCAACAAAGACGGAGTGGTAACACAAAGTGAAATTGCGGAAGTTGACAACAGTAGAGATCAAGAACAAAATAACAACAATGTTCCAGAGAATAATGATAACACCCCAGAGCCTTCCGAAAATGACAATCCAGACAATTCTGCCGACGATAATCAGGAAAAAACCAATAATAATACTGAAAAAAACAACAATGCGACGAGTAAAGGTTTAAGTACTGGCGCGATAATTGGAATTGTTGTTGGTGCCATAACTTTGGTCGGGATCATTATAGCTGTGGTGGTTATGCTTTCTAAAAAGCAAAAAAGTCAATACAAAAATATTCACAATCAAGTTCAAGAGAATTTAAAGAGCAATCAAGTGAGTGAAAGTCACACCGTTCAATAAGCAATAATGCTTTTTTAAAAAAGTTTTGATGTTTTTTTTATTCTTTCAACTTTTGAAATATGATTTTCAATTTGACTTTTATTTTTCTCAATTTTATAGATGAGTGTCTTATGAAACCAAAACTCAAAAAGATGCGTAAGTTACGTAATTCAAATAAAACAAAAGATGGTGTGAAGAAGTCTAATTATAAACTGAAAGTAAAGTCTTCCGCAAAGAAGAGATTTTCGCTAACTGCAAATGGTTTAGTAAGAGCTACACAAGCGAATAAAAGACATAATATGAGAAAGAGATCTTCAAGACAAATAAGAGAATTAAGAGGAACAACTTTCTTGGTAGAGGAAGCACCAATGTTGAAAAAGGTTTGTAATTTACATTTACATTAGTTCGGTTTTATTTTTTTTGATTTATGGCAAGAGTAAAAAGAGGTACAACAACTCATTATTATCATAAAAAGGTTTTAAAAAAAGCAAAAGGATATAGAGGAAGAAATAAAAATTGTTTTCGTATAGCGAAGGAAAGAGTTGAAAAGGCAGGACAATATAACTACAGAGATCGTCGTGTTCGCAGAAGAGAGTTCCGTTCTTTGTGGATTGTTCGCTTGAACGCAGCAGTTAGGGAGTTTGGTTTGAAATACTCTACTTTTATAGATAGACTTTCAAAAGCCGGCATCGTTTTAAACAGAAAGGTGCTTTCTGATTTGGCTATAAACAATCCTAGTGTTTTTAAAAGTATCGTTGAAAAAGTTGCAAGTAAATAGAAATAGAGTTAGTTGGCATTTTGTGCTTACTATCATTTATTGCTTTTATGGTATTATATCTATAATTTTTGTTTTCAGCATATCGTCTGGTGTTATGCCTTTTGGGAAGAATTCAAATATTGATTGCGGATCGTAGTCTTTCTTTGTCAGTGGTGCACCGACCGATTTTGGCAACACATCTTCTATTCCTACGGCTTGAAAATCTGAAATGCCTTTGACAATCCAAGTTTTGCCATTATAAACTTTCATTCCAGAAGGATTTATAAAAGGAAATTTTTTTGTTTCTGCGTCTAATGTTGTGATTTTAATTGGCTTGGATTTACTTGGTTTATCGCCTACAAGCCCAATTTCCTTTAGATGAAACATATTATTTATTCCTTCTTCCGTTGGCGTAAAAGCCTTTTCAAGCTCATCCTGTGTTGTAAAAATATATTCTTTTAAAAAGCCTTTAACTTTTACGACATCATCGGCAGGTTTTTCCTCTACTTTTATATCTGGCATTTTTGGTCTGTCAAATAATTTTTGAGGTTTCTCATCTTTTAGATCTTTTGGTATAAAATTTGGAACTCTATTTGTCTTATCGTTTGTGTCCGGTAATAAATCAATGTTTTTTAAAATAATATCTTGCGGGTCAAATGAGCACAAACAGATGACGAAAACAATGACTTTTGAAAATAAAAATAAAAAAGCAAAAACTCTTGATTTAAGCAATACTGCGACACTTTTCATCAAATGATTTTAGTATTTTTTTCAAAAAAATCTACATCGCGAGTAAGTTGTACTTTGCTACTTCTGCGATGCTTTTTATCCTCAAATCTTGGTCTATAATGTTTATTGTTTTGCTATATCTCAAAAGATTTGCATTTTTACAGGTGGCGACAACTTTAAATTGTTTTTTTTCGTTTTCAGTAAGAATATTATTTACAATGTTGTCGCAAGCTCCCATAATGCCATTAAAAACTCCGCAATTTAGTGCATTGTATCGTGTTGTTGCGTGTGTTTCACGGGTTTCTTTAATAACTATTTCCGGATAAACTGAATCTTGTTTATGAACAACATTTGCGAGTGTATCCATTCCTGGAAAAACAACATAGCCGTTAAATTCGTTGTTTATGCAAGCCCCAAAAGTGATAATTGAGTCAAAATTTATAAAAATTATATTATCACCATAGTTTTTACTGCAAGCATAACAGCCGGCAAATAGGTCATTTGGAACCTCGTTTATGTCAATATTGTTGTATTGTAATGGAATGATGTTGTTTGTGATAATTATAGGTTCAATTTTGATGTATTTTTTCAAAAAATCTGCAATTATATGGTTGAATTTTGGTATTGTGCTTAAAACAGCGGCGTACGTAATATCATCTTTCCCTATTTTTAAGTAATCAAAAACATTTTTTATTTCCAAGACATATTGGTCTATTGTTTTTTTGTTTTCTGTTGAGATACTGAATTTTGAAACAATTTTTCCATCATCGTTTAAAACTCCAAACTCAATTTCAAGTGAGCTTACATGTATAGCTAAGAACATACGAAACAGGTTGATTTGTTTGTTTTAAAAGTAAAGTTTGAATTTTGTTGCTGATTCTGTAAAATGTTCGCGTGAAAACATCAACCAATGCAAACACCGCAAAGAGCAATATATTAAATCTTGATGATAATAATATTGCGAAAATAAATACTCTTGGAGAGGTAGCGAAGGCAATAAAACAATATGAAACAGAAAATGAAAATCTAAATGTTCAGATTACAAACACGGAGTTGAAATTGAAATCGTTTGAAGAAAGTAAACCTGCTAAGGTTCAAAAAGCCGAACAAGAAAATGTTAAATTGAACGAAATGCTAACAAAACTCGGACATTCAACGGAGAAGATTGAAAAACTAACAATTCCAAAACAGCTCGGTAGTATTATTACAGATTTAGAAAATGACTATGGAATTACTAAGTCTACTTCTGGAGACTTTCTTGCTATAAGCGATCGTGATAAGATTTACAAAGTTTTGATAGACGAAACAAAATATAAACAATTAATTGACAAAATCAAAGCCAACATCGGGAAATATCCAGGTGGTGCTGAAGATTTTATAAAACATATTAAAAATATGTTGATCGGATATTTGGAAAAACAACAAAAGGGCAACAATCAAATCATTAGCAATTATGAAAACCAAAAACAAAGTTTGATAAAAGCGATTACGCAAAAAAAAAGCAAGTTAAGTGCAAATAATGGGATATTGGAAAAGTTGAGGAGTAGAGAAAAAGAAATTAAAATAAATCAAGAGAAAGATGATGTAATCCAGCAAATATTAGCTTTGAATAAAACAGAAGACGAGAATAATTTAAAAACCAAAAAGATAGAGGACTTGAATAAAATACTAGAACAAGAAAAACAGGAGGATAAAGAACACCAAGAACGACAAAAAAGAGCGGTCACTATTTGTAAAGGCATTGATAAAATGGAGGAACTGATCAAGAAAAAACTTGAGGTAGCAAAGCAAATTAAGAATAGTATAACGAATAATCCTAATTACAATAGGGTAAAGGATAGGAAAGGTGATAAGGGTTTTTCAAATTTTGAACAGGAGTTGGCAAGCCGGTATTCGCGATATGCGGATACTTATAGCCAGTTTAAAACTGCGTATTTGGATAAATATTATAATAATGTAAAGGATTACATTTTAAATCCAGATCAAAACACTTATATAAAAGGTAATTTAGATATTTATGAAAAAATAGGAAAAGGTGAAATTGGCAAATCAGATCAAGATTTGGAACATCTTTTGTATCAAAAATTCAATAATCTTTCAGATGGCAATTTGACACAACCTTATGATTTAGATGAACTTGAAAAAACATTTAATGAGTTGGTCGCAAAGCAACAACAAGAAGAAAAAGAAAAACAAGAAGCCATCCAACAACAACAAGAAGTAAAAGAACAAGAAAAACAAGAAGCTAACCAACAACAAGGAGTACAACAAACTGAATTAAATGATGAAAGTAAAGATAATTCAAATGTAGAAGAGTATCACGATGAAAACGAAGAAGAGCATGGCGAGGATTTTGGAAACAAAGAAGGTAATGAAGAAGAAAATTTACACGATAATGAAAATAATGATAATGAAAATAATAATATTCAAAATAATAACGACACAACTGGCGTTTTTCAAGAAAGTGGTTTGAACCAAGAATCTCAAAATGTAAATTTACAAAATAATACAGAAGCAAATAATTCCGCAAACAATCATACGGAAGGTTTATTGAATATGAATAATGGCGAAGGTTTTAATGGTGGGCAACCTTTAAATAGTGGTGATGATAATCTAAACAATAACAATCTCGACAGCAATGAAGAAAACGAAGCAGAAAACGGAGGTTTTGCAAATCCTTTTAAAGGAGTTTTTGGCGATAACATTTCAGAACAAAACGAAGAACACAAACACAATGTTGAAGAACATTTTGATGAAGAAAACAACGGCGAAGGTGCCGGAGAACATCAAGATAATGATTTTCAAAACAAGCCAAACAATGAAGAAGGGTGGGCTGAGACCGATCTTGAAAATTTCCTAAACGACCCAAATCCAGTTGAGAATAGTAGTAATCATAAAGGTTATAATAATGTTAAAGCGAATAATTTGGTTCCTTCGAACGAAACAAACAACGCAGTTAGTAACAATATCAACAGCAACAATACGGAAGGTTCGCATGGAAACAATATAGATTTTTATCATTCTAACGGCCAAGCCGAACAACCTGAAAGTAGTTTTTATGGCCTTGGTAATAGCGGTGATAATGGACAGATAAATAATGTAAATAATGCAAATAATGCGAATAATAATGGCTCTGGTTATGGAGATGATTTTTCAAATAATGGTCAGGGTATCGGTTTTTATGGTGAAGGCAATTTGAACAATAATTCACAAGAACAACAAAATAATAACAATTTACAATATCAGAGTAGTAATCATGCTGGCGAAGTCTTTGATGTCGATCACAATAATCAACAAAATGGTGGGACTTTCGGAAAAAACAATTATGGAAAAAATGGTTATTTCTATAATCAAAGTGTTAATAATGGGGGTTTTTCGCAAACAATCGGCAACGATAACAATCCGATGCTACAAAATGAAAATAATTATACTTCTTCAACAAGTGCGGATAGTAATTTTGTAAAAAATAATCAAAATAATTTTGATTTTGTTTCAAAACATGGTTATAATTCAGGGTGGCATAATATGACGACAACAAATAAAGATAGCGAAGTTTTCTTCACATCTACACCTGGCTCGATTTGGGAATCTAATGATGAGCAAATAAAAAAAGATAGCAATGAGTATCCTATATTTGCGGATAACTATAAAACTCTGACATCAGTTGGAACGACAACAAAACAAAACACAAGCAAAACTGGTGCTTATACGAAAGAGAACATGGAGTATTTAACGAACGAAAAGATGGAACAGGGAAATATGCATCATCAAAAAACAGAAGATTTTTTGCAAGACATTGAAGTTGAACGAGGCTCAATGTCAGATCTATTAAGAGGAGATATTTGTAGTGTTTTCACTGATAGGTTTAAGAATGAGCTTGCAAAATTGCAAGATCAAATGGCCACCGATGGAACGAAGGATGTACGCAATTTTATTGAAAGCATTGCAAGTAAATTAAGAAGGTTTGGGAAAAACGTTGATTCGTTTGACATAAATGGCATCAAGAACGCGGTGGATGGTTTAAGTGATGAAGAAAAAATGGTTTTTTTCAATCAGTTAGATACCAATTTTCCTAATTTATTTAAAGGTGAGAGAACTAATGTGCGTGCAACCATTGATAATTATAAAAGAGCTATGGACGATGCTATTTCTGCAAAAGAGGATGCAGCGAAAAATGCAACGACAAATGAGAAATTCACCAAGTCCATACAGAATGGTATCGATTTTTATAAGCAAGAATACGAAAGATTAAAGACAGAGTATTATGATAGCATATGGGGAGGCTTTAGGGCTTTTTTTCATATGGAGAGTGCTGCTATGAAAATTGCAAAGAAAGAATTGAATAAGCAACGTGAGTTGATGAAAGCAAAAATAGCAGATAGCACGGAGACTATAAAAAAAGCACTTGGGGCGAAAGAAGTGGGTGGCAAATTTGAAATTGATCCGGAAGACAAAAAAACAGCCAGCAGAATTCTTGAAGGTCTCGTTGAAGCTAAACTTGATAAAGTTAATGATGCAAGTAAAATTAACACACAGTTGGAAAAGTTTGATGTAAAACTTGATGCAAATGGAAGAGAAACGATAAATAAACAAACTACTTTGTTAAAACTTGACAACGATCTGATAAAAGAAGCCGACAATCAATACACAGCAGGTGTTAGCAATGCAATAGGGAATAAGAAAAAAATAGATGGTTTAATGAAGAATTTCTAAAGAAAAGTACAACTTAAAAATACACCAAGGAACCCTCCTCTGCTATTGTGGCATAAACAGGAAATCATCGACGTATGGCGTTAAAAAAAGAACACACGGTAATTGTTAACAATGCCACGCGTTTCTAACACTTAAACGGCTTTCCAGTTACCACACTAACGATTGCAGGAGCACCAAATATTGCACCAGCACCGAGAGCAATAGCCAAGACCAAAGACCAAGTGACTTTACCAAGGAAGAACATTATACCAACAACTATCACGACAACGCCGACAACAGCACGACCAGCATTTCCAGTGACGACATTCATAAGATTACAAATGGCTTGTCCGAATGCGTTATCTTCACCGCTTCCACCAACGGAAACACAAATTCCAACGAGTTCGGTATTGCTTTCAAGTTCCCCGTCATCAAATTGTGCTTCAAATCTGTTTGAACTTCCCGGTTTTGTCACACAAGTATTTTTCCCAAGAACTTTGCAATCACTATCAACAAAACAATATGCTTCTCCCGGAGGATTACACATATAAATTGGTGTATCGTATGTTAATGTGCTTTCAATAGCTTCACAGCTTGAGTTTTTTACACTTGAATATTGTTCACAAAGAGATTGGTCGCCAGTACTTCTGTCCTCGTTGTAGCAATTAACTGCAACACCTTTTTCACCTGACTTTATTTTGTAACCAACTTGGCTGTCTGCCGAATATGAAAACGGAGCGAGAAACAAAAAAGTAAAAAGAGAGGATAAAATAAAACTCTTTCTCATAGAGAAAAAAACAACGTTGACTTTTGAAAAAACCATTCTTTTTATTGTCAAGATTATTTAATTTTTATGGTTACGATAACTTTTATAAAAGGTGATGTAAGTAAAAAAGTTGATGCAGAAGTTGGAAAAACTTTGCTTCAAGTTGCTGAGGAGAATAATATTGAACTCGTTGGTGCTTGCGGTGGTTCTTGTGCCTGTGGAAGTTGCCACGTTTATATTGACGAGGAAACTTTAAAAAAAATAGAACCAGCACAAGAAGAAGAGGAAGATGTTCTTGACATTGTTTTTGATTTAAAGCCGAATTCAAGGCTTGCTTGTCAGGTTGTTGTGAGCGAAGCTATGGATGGGGCAATTATAACAATTCCTGAGTAAATCAAATAGTTGCAATGTTTTTATGGGTTTTGAAATTGCTCCTTCGTTAATTTGTTTTGATTTTTTGAGGTTAAAGGAGCAGTTTTTTATTTTGCAAAAGCACGGCATAAGCAATTTGCATGTTGATGTAATGGATGGTGTGTTTGTAGAACAAATAACAATTGGCGAGGATTTTGTAAGGCAAATAAAGAATGGTTTTGAAGGCTTTTTTTTAGACGTTCATTTGATGGTTATAAATCCAATTACAAAAGTTAAAACTTTTGTTGAAGCAGGAGCGGGTTGTATAACTTTTCACGTTGAAGCTTGCAAAAGTTTGGAGGAAATAGTTAAATGTTGTGAAGAAATTAAAAAAAATGGAGCAAAATGTGGCATTGTGTTAAACCCAGAAATAGATGTTGAAATTGTTGAAGAAGTTTTAAAAAAAACTTTCCTTGATAAGGTTTTGATTATGTCCGTAAAGGCTGGTTTGTCAGGGCAAAAGTTTATTGAAAATACATTTTTAAAGCTCCAAAAGTTGGATGAGATTTTGAGAAAATTGAACCTTAAAGATAAAATTGAGGTTTTTGTTGATGGTGGAATAAATCTTGAAGTTTTACCTAAAATATTGCAAGAAAACATAAATGGTGCTGTTGTCGGCAGTGCATTGCATAAGATTAAACTTGAAAATCAGGATAGAATATTGAATTTTGAAAAAAATCTTGCAGATTTTCGCAATGTTTTGAGTTCAAGTGAAATTTAATTAAATCTATAAATTAAACATTCAACAAATAGTTTTAGAAAATAACTTTTCTTGTCTTCCATAAAGTTTTTTATTTGTTTTCTGTTTGTTGTTTTTAGATATGGCAACGAATGGCTTGAACCTCAAAAATCTTTATCAAAATGAATATTCTTTTGAGGAAACAATAAATGAAAATATGTTTAAAATTGAAAGTTTTGAGACACTTTCAATAAAAAGTAAAATTACAAATTCCGCAGATGATGAGGTTGTTGCAAAAGAGCTTTATTTAATAGATATAAACGACGATGTTTTATTTAAAGACAAAATCAATCAAGTTGCTTGTTATAACAATAATCTTGGTTGGATTTTTTATAGTCCAAAAAAAGGGAATATAGCTTTTTTGAAAAATGAGGAAAAATTTATTTATTACAATGGAAATTCGTGGAATGATTTGATTTTGTCAAATGGAGATGGCGGAAGTTCTACGCCTGAAAATTTTGATGCCACTGAATTTATGAAAAAATACAACAATCTTGAAGATTTGGCGGACGTTCAAGAAGCTCGGGAAAATTTAAATGTTTATTCAAAAAGTGACGTTTATAGCAAGGAAGAAAATTATTCAAAAGATGAGGTTTATAACAAAACAGAAATTGATGAAAAATTCAGCGAATTGCCAACGGATATTTTTAACATCAGCGGAGAAGGCGGAAGTGTTGACACGAGTAATTGTTTAAAACGAGCGAATAATTTAAGCGATTTGACGGATGTAGAAACGGCAAGAACAAATTTAAATGTTTATTCAAAAAGCGAGGTTTATGGTAAAAATGACGTTTATAGTAAAGGCGAGGTGGATAATAAACTTGCAAATATTGAATTAAATGGCGAGATCAATGTTGACACAAGCGATTGTTTAAAGAAAGCAAATAATTTAAGTGATTTGGCAAACGCAGGAACCGCAAGAACAAATTTAAATGTTTATTCAAAAAGTGAAGTTGATGGTAAAATTACAACAATAAATACCAGCATCACGACATTAACAGAAAATACTTTTGATAAATCGAAGAATTTAAAAGACATTTCCGACCAAGACACGGCTTGCCACAATATTGGAACATTGAGAGATTGGGAAATAAGAAGATGCGGAGATTATAAAATTTCTGCCGTTTCTTACGACCACGATAATTGGTATATTTGTGACGGAAGAGAATTGAGCAGAGCAAATTATCCTGAATTATTTAATGTTATAGGTACAACCTGCGGAGCCGGAAATGGTTCGACAACGTTTAATTTACCAGATTTTAGAGATAAAACAATTTGGGGAGCAAATGGAAATTTAAATCAAACCAAAACATCCGGTCTGCCAAATATTACAGGTGAACTTTATGCACGAAACGGGGGAGGCCATTGGGGTTTTATTTCAAATGTTTCCGGGGCAACACAAAATGGAGCATTTTACACAACCGGCAAAGGCACATATTCGCAAATGGTGCAAACAGGTGCTGGTTATGCTAGTGGTAATACTTTGTTTGATGCATCAAAAAGCAATAATATTTATGGCCGTTCAAATATAGTTCAACCGCCAGCAATTTGTGTAAATGTGTTTATTTGTGTGAGGTAATTTCGTTACTTAGTTGTTTTTTTTTATATTCACTTTTTTAAAGTATGATTGTTGTTCTTGACTTTAATTGAAACATTTGTTTATTAAGTCGTATCATTCTTAGCTGTTTTTATTATGGGGTTTTTTAGTAGGAAAAAAAACACTGACGAAGTTGTTAAAAATCAAGAGAACGGCAAAACAGATGTTTCTACAGAAGAACTGGAAAATGTTGATAACGGATTAGACAAAGAGCAACAAATGCAAGTAGAAGGTGATTTAAATCATAATGATGCAGACAATACCAATACTAATTCAATGCAGAATGCCACAGGAGTGCAAAACGAAGAAGCAAATGAAAATGGGGCAGAAAACGATATGGAAGATGAAAATATTTTCACAGACGGTGATAGCGAAGAAGAAAATAATACAAGAACTGAGAATTCAATAGAGAGAGCCGGCGGTGTTATTGAAGGAATCGCAGAAATTAGCGATGATAGTGTAAAGGAAAATAAACAAGTTAATGCAATTTTGAATGATAAGAAAAATGCTTTTTTGTTTTCAAAGAGCAATAAAGTCAAATCGTCACAATCGCAACCACAAGAGCAGGGCGAGCCAGAAGTAAAATTGAGGTCGTTTTTAACAAGCAATCAAAAGAAAAAAAACAGCATTCTTGAAACATTGGTTGATAAAGGTATATTAACAACCGATCAAGTTAGAGTTGCGGAGACAGAGGCGGGGAAAAGTGGCGACAGCATTGTTGATGTGTTAGTAAAATTGAACTTTGTTTCCGAGTCTGTTATTCACGGAATTTTTGAAAACAAACAAGCGGACAGTAGTAATAAAGTAAATCTGGCGGAAATGATTCCAGATATGGAATTGTTGAAAAATATACCAATATCGTTTGCAGTTGAGCACAATGTAATTCCAATTTCCGCAAATGATAAGGAGGTAAAAATTGCAACAAGTAATCCTTATGACATTGTTTTATTAGACCAAGTTTCCGGAATGTTTGGTGGTAAGGAAATCAACGCAATTCCTTATTCAGAAAGTGAAGTAATGGCCGCTGTTGATAGGTTTTATAAAGGTAATATCGTTGCAAATTTATCAGATATTTTGAACGAGATGGAAGTCAATATTGATAAAGTCAAAAACGAAGATACTCAACAGGAAAATACTCCGGTTGTTAAGTTTGTAAATGCCTTGCTTTATGAAGCAATAAGAGCAGGCGCAAGTGATATACATATTGAACCGGATGAGCTTTTCGTAAGAATAAGATTTAGAATTGATGGTGTTTTGATGAATAAAACCATAATTCATAAAGTTTATTGGACTGGAATTTGTGTGAGGGTAAAAGTTCTTTCAGGGATGAATATTGCCGAAAGCAGAAAACCGCAAGATGGAGCTATGAAAATGACTTTACAGGGACGCGAAATTGATTTCCGTGTGTCGGCAATTCCAACTTTATACGGCGAAAACATCGTAATTCGTGTACTTGATAAAACGCAAGGTTTAATGACTTTGGAGCAACTTGGATTTAATAAAACAAATATGAGGCTTATAAATTTGGCCTTACAACGTCCAGAAGGTATTATTATCGTGACGGGACCGACGGGTAGCGGAAAAACAACAACGCTTTATTCAATTTTAGCGATGATTAACAAAATTGATGACAACATAATGACGCTTGAAGATCCTGTTGAGTATAGACTTCCAATGATAAGACAGAGTGAAATAAATCATCGTTCTGGTTTTGATTTTGCCTCTGGTTTGCGTTCAATGCTTCGTCAAGACCCCGATATTATATTCCTTGGAGAGATTAGAGACCAAGAAACCGCTGAAATAGCGGTAAGAGCTTCAATTACAGGGCACAAGGTTTTTTCAACGCTTCATACAAACAGCGCTTTATCCGCAATTACACGTTTAATCGACATGGGCGTTCAGTCGTATATGTTGAGCGATAGTTTATGTTGTATTATAGCTCAACGGCTTGTTCGTCGTTTATGTGATAATTGCAAAAGAGCACAGACAATACCGCAAAATATGTGTGATGCTTTGTATTTGCCGAGCGGAAGGGAATATACAATGTGTGTTCCGGTTGGCTGTGAAAAATGTTATCAAACAGGTTATAAAGGTCGTGCTGTTGTGAGCGAAGTGCTGTTTGTTGACAATGATTTACGAGATGTAATTTCAAACAATCCTACAATGAAAAAAATAACAGATGTAGCAAAAGATAAAAACTTTATTTCGATGCAGAGAGACGTGATTTTGAAACTTGTAAATGGAATAACTTCTTGGGATGAGGCGTGCCGTGTTGTAGATATGACAAATTACGTGAGAAGTATGGCTTCTTAAATATGAAGTTGATTGTTTGCCTTGGTAATTACCCAAAAGAATATAATTTAACTCGTCATAATGTTGGTTTTATAGTTGGTGATTTTATTCAAGAAGAGTTTAATTTTCCAAGTTGGAAAGAGGAAAAGAAACTTGTTTGCAATTTGTCTCGCGGATCTCTTTTTGAGAAAGATTGTTTAATTATAAAACCAAATACTTTTATGAATAATTCCGGCGAAAGTGTGATTAAAGTGATAAATTTTTATAAAATAAAATCAGAGGATATTATTGTAATTCACGACGACATTGACTTGCCATTTAGTGAAATAAAAACTACAAAATCAAGAAATTCTGCAGGACATAATGGTGTAAAATCAATAAATAACGTTATCCACGAGGTTTATAATCGTATAAGAATAGGGGTGGGCAGACCAACGCAACCGGATTTTGATGTAAGTGATTATGTTTTGTCAAAATTTTTAAAAGATGAGCAGGAACAATTTGACGATATTGCAAATAGAAGTGTCTTGACAATAAAATCACTTTTTTAATTCAAATTGCGATGTCTTTCTTTATATTTTTACATTTTGCGTTAATATTCTTGATAATTTTCCTTGTTTTACTACAAAGGTCGGCAGAGAGCACGGTTTTGGTTTCAAGTACACATTTCTCACCGGGCGGAGCCAATAAGTTGTTAGTTAGAATTACAAGAATTGCCGTTGCTATTTTTTTGGTAAATTGTTTGTTAATTTCATATTTAAAATATGGGAATAGTAGAAATTCGAGCGATGAAGTTTCAACAAAAAGCGAGAAAAATGTTTCCGTTCCTGTTGGGCAGTAATTTGCTATTTTTGAAAGTTTTAAAAAGCTTAAAAGGTTTGAAAACTTTTGAAAGATTTAAAAGTCCTTTTTTGTTTGTTGGCTTTTTTGGTTTTTTATTCTTTTTTTCATCTTCTTACTTCGTTTCTTTTGCTTTCTGTGCGGATAAAAATGATGAAGCAGTTAAGTTTTTAATGGATATTAAAACGTTAAAAGCGGATTTTATACAAGAGCAACAAAATGGAGAACAGATTGAAAAAGCAAAAGGAAGTATTTTTGTAAAAAAGCCGAGTAGTGTAATGTTGAGGCACGATGGCGGAGGTCTTAAATTAAAGATAGTTTCAATAAATGGCAATGTAAAGGTTTTTGATGAGAATATAGGGCAGACAACCTATATTGATAATAGTTATAGCGATTTGGTGCAGTTTTTTACAGATAATTTAAAGCCAGAGAAGATTGTAAAAAATGGAGCTGATAAGCTTTGCTTGCCGTTTGAAAGTTTTGGAAATGAACAGATTGCTTGTTTAAAAATTGATTTACAAAAAAATACAATCAGCAATATCTCCGTTTATCTTTTACCGGAATTACAAAAAGGAGAAAAAAGAAAGGGTTATGTTTTTGATCAAAAAATTATGGATATTGTCTTCCAAAATGTGGAAATAAACAAAGGTGTGGATAGTGATATATTTACAATAAAGGATAATCGTATTTTTGACGACGAAGATTGATTTTTTAAAAGTTGTTTTATTTTCTTTATCGTGAGATGTGAAAAGTTCATAAAAAAATGGTTTTACGACATTGACAAATTCACTCTTTACTTCGCCTCGTCTTTAATGCTTCTTGGTTTGCTTTTATCTTTCACAATAAGTCCTGCGATGACCGCAAGAATTGGTATTGAAAATGGTTATCATTTTACTATTCATCACATAATCTTTTGTTTGTTTGGCTTTGCGGTAATGCTATTTTGTTCAATGTTGTCAAAAGAAGCGATTTTGAGTTTTTCATTTTTTGGATATTTTTTCTGTTTTTGTTGTTTGTTTGCTGTTTTGATTATTGGCGGAACAACAAAAGGTTCGCATAGATGGATAGATTTAGGTTTTTTTTTATTGCAACCCGCGGAGTTGATGAAACCATTTTTTGTGGTATTTAACGCCTACCTTCTTGCTTACTTTAAAAATAGAAGTTTCGGGCTTTTAGCTTGTTTATCAAGCAGTGGTTTGTTGCTATTTTTGTTGATTTTACAACCAGATTTTGGTTCAACAATAGTATTTTCTCTCGTACTTTCGATGCAGTTGTTATTTGCAGGTTTGAGGTTTAAAATCTTATTTTGGGGGCTTTTTATTTTTGGTCTTTTAATTTTGGTTGTTGGTTTTATTTTTTTTCCGCACTTTCATTATAGAATTGTGAATTTTTTGCATTTTTCCAGCGGTGGCGAGCATTATCAAACAAGAAAAGCCATTGAAAGTATACATAATGGTGGTTTTTTTGGCACTTCATTAGGCGAGGGCAAGGTAAAATATCAACTTCCTGACGCACATACGGATTATATTTTTTCAGTTTTATGTGAAGAACTTGGTGCAATTTTTATTCTTTTGCTTTTTGTTTGTATTTTAGCTTTCTTTTTTAGGCATTTGATTTCAAACATTTTTGCAAATAGATACGACCTTCTTGTGATTTATGGCACATTGATGTTTTTTTTAATACAATCTTTTGTTCATATTGGTGTAAATTTAAATTTGCTTCCAAGTAAGGGTATGACTTTCCCATTTTTGAGCTACGGAGGCTCGTCAATGATTTCAAGCTCAATAATTTTTGGTTTTTTACTTGCTTTTACAAGAAAGCCTTATCGTTTAAACTCGCCGTATAAGTTTTTTTAAAATGTTTGAAATAAAAGATAATAAAAATGATTTTAAAAACCGTGTTGTTGCAATATCTGCTGGCGGAACCGGCGGGCATATTTTTCCAGCTTTGGCAGTTGCAAAGTTGTTAATTCAAGAAGGGTATTATATTTATTTTTTTACCGATAAGAAAATTTTTAATTATATCAAACAAGGCGATGAAATTTTACATTGCGGAATGTTTGAAATTGTTGAGTTATGTGCAAAAAATGCTCCAAGATACAAACAAATTTTGATGATTTTAAGAGATTTTTGGCGAAGCCACGTGATTTTAACCAAAAGGGTATCGCTATGCATTGGTTTCGGCGGTCTTGTGTCGTTTGCTCCGGTTGTTTTTGGAATTTTAACATTGAAGAAAACAATTATTCACGAACAAAATGCCGTAATCGGGCTTGCAAATAGGTTGCTTTTGCCGTTTGTTAAGCTCTGCTTATTAACATTTGAAACAACCAAAGGAATTAAGAGAAAATATTCAAGAAAGTGCGTTTTTGTGGGAAATCCAATAAGAGAAGAGATTAAAAAATTGGTTTATAATTATGACAACCCTTCCGTAAATTATCGTGCTTTCTATAAAATTGACGATGTAATAAATCTTACAATTATCGGCGGGAGTCAGGCGTGTTTGACATTTGATGATATGCTTCCGCGGGCTATTTCTGCTTTGCCAAATTCAATAGCAAATAAGCTTATCATCCACCATCAATGTAAGCGGGAAAATGTTGCTATTTTGGAAAATTATTATACGCAACACGGAATTTCTCACGATGTAAGACCATTTTTTTATAATATAGGCGAGCTTCTGCGTGCTTCTCATCTTGTGATTTCCAGAGCTGGTTCCACTACGATAAGCGAAATTTGTGCTTTGGGTGTGCCGTCAATTTTAATTCCATTGCCAACGTCAGCAAACAATCATCAAATGGAAAATGCAAAGTTTTTAAGGGATAGAAACGGAACTATTTTATTGGAACAAAATAGTTTTACGGAAGAGAGTTTGACGATGTTGTTGACGAATTTATTTTCACAAGATTTTCAGCTATTTGAAATTAGTCAGAGTTGTAGAAAATTAGCAATCATAAATGCAGATTTGCAAATTGTTGCAGTTATTGACAAACTTCTTGGACATATTGGAAATTGTGAGAAGTTTCTAAAGGAACAAAAGCCGGTCAACGATGTGGCTTACATCAACAACAATGTTGGGCTCGGGTAGTTTGTCGTTGTCGGTTGATTTGATTTTGTTTGTTCAAGTTTTTATTTAAGTTTTCACTTCAATATAATTCTGCTACAAACAATTTTTGGCATTTCCGCGAGCTTTAAATTTTCCTTTAATGCTTTGGAGACGTACGGGCAGAATGGTTGAATTGCATCAACAACTCTTGCAATTCTTGGAACCAGATTGCTTAAAATTTCAAATGCTTTTGCTTTGTCGTCTTCGTTGCCTTTTATCAAAACCCAAGGAGCAGAGGCGTCAAATTCTTGATTTAGCTTTGTGGTTTCTGCAAAAATTTTCTCCAATATTTCAGTAAAATTGATTTCTTTTATTTCTTTTTTAAAATCCATTTTTTCAAAGTTCTTGTTAATTTCATTACACTTATCCGCGAAGTTTTTTACTAACATACTACAAACACGTTGCACCAAATTGCCAAGATTATTCACAAGACTTGCATTAACTATTTCAACAAAACGCGGTCTTGTGTAGTCTCCATCGTTTCCAAATGGCATACAAGACATTAAAAAATATCTTAAATAGTCAATCGCAATATTGTGTTGAATACCATTTTTTTCAAGCCATTTCACCTCTTCGTGCGGAGACACTACATTGCCGATAGATTTTGACATTTTTTCCCCATCTTTAACCCACCAGCCGTGTGCAAAAATTTGTTTTGGCGATACTTTTGCCAATTCATCTACATTTATTTCCTCTCCGTATTTATGATATAAACCATAAATCAAGCTTTCCCAATAAACTGCGTGGAAGCGAACAATTTCCTTAGCCATTATGTGAATTGGAAAACCATCTTTCCAGTATTTATTAAATTCTTCTGTGCTATCGCCTCCGAGTGCGGAGAAGTAATTAAATAGAGCATCAATCCAAACATAAATAGTATGATTTTCGTCAGTTGGAACTTCAATTCCCCAGTTAAAACTTTTTTTTGAGCGAGAAACGCATAAATCTTTTAGTTTATTATTTTCTCGTGGCTCAAGGAATGACAAAACTTCTTTAAAAGAACCTTTTGGCTGTAAAATATCATATTTTTTATACATTTCATAAAGAGCATTTTGAAAAACTGAAAGCCTAAAAAAATAGCATTCTTCTTCCTGCCAAACGACTTCTGCACCAGTTGGTGCTTTTCCATCAACTAACTCTGTTTCTGTAAAAAAAGTTTCATCTCTTACTGAATACCAACCTTCGTATTTGCCTTTGTAAAGCCAGCCGTTTTGCTCCAATCTAATCCAAACATTTTTAACAAAATCTTCGTGTTTTTTGTCAGTTGTTCTAATCCAACTTTCTCCATTATTGAAGTTATTTTCTGCTTGTATTAAATCAAAATCAATCATCATTTGACGGAATTTTGTAGAAACTTCATCGCAAAATGCTTTTGGTGATATTCCCTTTTTTTCTGCACTTTGCTGAACCTTTTGCCCGTGCTCGTCCGTTCCTGTTAAATAACGAACATCGTAGCCGTCATTTTGATATAAACGTATTAAAATATCGCACGCAAGAGTGGTATAAAAATGTCCTATGTGTGGCTCGCCATTGACGTAATAAATTGGTGTTGTGATGTAAATACTTTTTTTTTCGCTCATAATGTTAAATCCAAACTATCATTTTTTGCTATTGAGTTTATATCAAATAATCCAAGCAGTGTGTGGAATATATTATCATGCGAGGTTTGTTGATTTTGTTTTAAAAACAATGTTTTTTTTAGTTTTTCATTATTCGTCCAAAATACAAAAGGCACATTTGTTTGCTCTTTTGGAGCTATTCCATAAGGGAAAGCGTGCAAGAAAGCACCATTTTCACCCAAACTTTCACCGTGGTCGGAGACAAACATTAAAGTAATTTCTGTATTTTTATTGTTTTTCTTATTATTTTTATTCATATTTTTTAACAACTCAATTATTTTATGAATAACAAAATCTTGATATAAAATTGTGTTATCGTAAGCGTTTGCAAGTTCTTCTTTTGAACACTCCGCCGGATTGCTATTTGTGCATTCTGGTTTGAATTTTGCAAATTCTTTTGCATATCTTAAATGATAAAGAGGGCCGTGCGAGCCGATCATATGCATAACGATTATTGCATTTTTATTTTTTCCTTTTTCAAATTTCTCTACCTCATTTTTTAAATCTTGTATCAAAATCTCGTCTTTGCATTCGCCGTCGTTGCATAGTTTATGCTTTCTTGCTTGGACATTTATCGTTTCAATTCTTTTACAAACACCTTTACATCCGTCGTCATTTTCGTACCATTTTGTATAAACTCCCGCTTTTCTTAGTAAATCCATTACATTTTCATCGTTATCGCTTTCCTTAAATTTTGCTTGTCCTTTTGGAGAAAAAATACAAGGAACAGATTTTGCGGTATAAGTCGCACAAGAGCGTGTATTTTTGAAGCTAATTACTCCGTCTTTTTCAAGATAAGGGTTTGTTTTTCTGTCGTATCCATTTAATGAGTAATTCATTGCCCTTGATGTCTCACCAACAAGAAAAACAACAAATCTTTTTTTGTCTTTATTTTTTATCGTCGGCTTTGTGTCAATAATTTGCAATTCTTTTGGTGTTCTTACTATGTCCCGAATTATGCGATAGGTATTAAATGAATAGTTGTTTAAATTTATTGAAAAAGCAAAACTTGAAAAACTTCTTACAAACGTGGAAATAGATCTATAATTTAAAAATATTATCAAACCAGCAATAAAAAGAGAAACAAATATTGTGATTACTCTAATTTTTATTGATTGCAGTGTGTTTTTAAAATCGACGAAGATGTTTAGTTTTTTTTTAACGAAAAAGAAGCTTATTATAAGCAAAAATAGTAAAATAATTTTGTAGTTTAGAGTTTCTTTTGCTTCTCGTAAATTTGTTTGCAGAACACTGATAATTACACTATAACCGATGTATGTATTGCAAGTCAGCATATAGAAATTTGCAACAACGGAGAGGATAATTATTATTGGTATTGTTATTTTTAAAAATCTCACCGAAAGAATGGAGTAAATGATTAAATACTCTAAAAAGAGTATAATTGTAAAGATAGATGCAAGATATAAACTTGCTTCGTGTTGGAAAATTGTTTTGTAAAAATAGAAATTACAGAAAGCAACAAGGAAAAAGGAAAAGCAACAACCACAAATCAAAAAGCGTTTGCTTGGCGAGTATTTTTCCCATTTATCTTTGAATTTTTGAGAGAAAATTTTGGCTTTTTCTTGTCCTGCTTTTATGATTGTTTTTATTTTTAATATAGAGCTTTTCAAGAAAAAAACTAAATCACGAAAGCTTGCTTTTATTTATTATCAAGTGTAAATTGTTGAGTTTTTTTTAAAAAAATGTAAAATTTACTGGTTTACAACTATGGCAGACGATGGACTTGGGTCATTAAAAACAGATGCTTTATTCTTAGGCTTAACTCGTCCGGCGTTGATTGCGGGCGTGACTTTTGCTTATTTTGCCGTTGAAGGTTTGACTGCTATTTTAATTTTTATTATGACATCAAACTTTAAAATTTTCATTGTTGCGGTTTTATTCCATTTTGCAGGAATGGCATTATGTAAAAAAGAGCCTCTTGCTATTGATTTGTTGCTTGCAAAATATCAAAAAACACCAGCCACGATGAATAAAAGCTTTCATGGCGGATTGCAGAGTTATAATATGTTTGATTGATTTTTTTTAAAGTTTTATAGCCAATTTATTCTTATCAATCTAATTTTACCAATTTATTTTTTTAAGCTTTTCACCAATGATTTTTTTTGTAATCTTTGTATACTTTTGAGTTGTAGCAAGTTTTTCGTGCCCTAACAAATCTTGAATTTGTCTGATATTTGCTCCGTTTTCAAGCATATTTGTAGCAAAAGAGTGTCGCATTACGTGCGGAGAAAAATATTGAAGATTTTTATTTATTTTTATTCGTTGAAATATCGCGTCAACAGCTCTTATAGTAAGCTTTTTTTGTTTTGTATTGATAAAAAGCCAGCTTGACGATGCAGACAATAGCTTTTCTTTTGTTAGTTCGTTTTTATATTTTTTGTAGTATTTTTTCACAATTTCAAGCAATGGGACAATCCTTTCCTTGCTTCCCTTTCCTAAGAAAGTTATTGTTTCTTTTTCCATATCGTAATGGTGCAAGTTTAATGCTTCACTAATTCTCATTCCAGTGGAAAAAAGCAGGATACATAAAAATTTATCTCGTGCAATTTCCCAAGTTTCTTTGTAATTTTTGTAAGTATCTATTTTCTCCACAATATCAATGATTTCCTCTGTGGAGATAGCTTTTGGTAAGTTTGCTGTAAATTTCAACCCATTTAAATTTAATATTGTATTATTTCTTATGTTATAAATTTCATCAAGAAAGCAGAAAAACATTTTAATTGCCACTATTTGCCTTGAAATTGTGCGATTTGTCGTGTTTTGTTTTCGTTCAATTAGCCAATTCTTTATATCTTGATTATCAAGGTTTTTTATTTTTTTTAAATTACTCGGCTGTATTTCAAAAAAAGAACAAAAATTTTTTATATCACGAAGATAAGCCGTTATTGTATTATTGCAAGAAGAGCGATTTACTTTTAAAAAAGTCTTGTATTCCGCAATGATATCTTGCATATTTGCTTTTTTTTTGAAAAAGTATAAATATCAACTTTATTAAATCTTATTTTATTCAATCTTGACTTTTACAAGCTCGTTTTTATCGTTCGCCGTCCGGCGTGGTAGCTCAGTTGGTTAGAGCAACGGAATCATAATCCGTGTGTCGTGAGTTCAAGTCTCACCCTCGCCACCAGTGTTTGTTTATGTCCGCCGTGGAGTATTCAATAGGTGTTGTAGCTAAAAAGTTGAATTTGCCAGTGCATACAATTCGTTTTTGGACAGAAACATTTAAGCATATTGAAACGATAAGAAGAAACGGCCGGCGGTATTATGACGATAAGGCTGTTGAAGAATTAAGGAAAGTTAAAGAGTTGTCGCATAAAAATGGAATGAAAATTGAAGGAATTCAACAGATGGTGAGATATAATAAAATTAGTTTGGAAAAGCTTGAAAGTATCAATAAAAATGAGCTTTGTATTGATTTGGAAAAAGCAATAAATATAATTGATAAAATCATAGTTGAGTTATCTTGATTTATGTCGGTTTTAAATGTTGTAAAATATCCAAATGAGCTTTTAAATAGAACATCGGAAGATATTAAGGTTTTTGATAAAGCTTTGAAGAAGTTAATAAACGATATGTTTGAAACGATGTATAAAAACGATGGAATAGGTCTTGCTGGCGTGCAGGTCGGAGTTTTGAAAAATATTATAGTTATTGATATAGACAACGAAGATATAAAATTTAAATCTGAGGTTATAAATCCAAAAATTGTAAGTTTTTCCAGCGAAAAAAGTATTATGGAAGAGGGTTGTTTATCAGTTAACGGTAGGACTTGTAAGATTAATAGACCAAATGAGGTTGTTGTTGAATATCAAACAGCAGACGGAGAAAAACATAAAATTGAAGCAAAAGGTTTATTAGCAAAATGTTTTCAGCACGAAATAGATCACTTGCACGGAATAACAATTGTTGACAGGGAAAAGGAGCAAAGTATTTAATTTTGTCTTTAACTTTTCATTTTCTAATTCTCTTTTTTTCTATTTAATCAAAGTAGATTGTTTGTCTATTTATCGGCAAGAAAAAGAACTTTTCAATCACAATTATTGTTGCAAACATTAAAAGTTGAAGCCCGATTATTTCAATGTTAAATATATCGTTTGTTAGGTAATTTGTTATTCCTTGAATTGTATAAAAAACAAATAAAAAGACTATTTTTGATAATATTTTGGCCGTTTTATATCTACCAAATATTGTAGCCGAAGCGATGCTTGCAAGACAAAAAGATAAAGCATTGGTTCCAAATGTGAATGATAAAAGAAAATCGTATCCCAATAAGAACAATAGGGCAATAATTTTTGGTTGCAAATATTCTTTTGAGACCTTATTATTTGCAATTTTATCGCAACACAATATCAAAACGACAGACAGAAAAGAGTAAAATAGCGGGAGATTTTGAGCTTCATTTGAAAAAAAGAAAATCACCAATGTTAATGGCGGAAAAATATAAAACCAAATTTTACTCATCGTCTGTACGTGTATTATAAGAATAATAATATTCAAATACTTGTTGAAATTTAATTTAATGTAAGGATTTGTTTCTTGTGGTTTCTTTCTTTCAGAATATAGGCACTTATTTCATTGTTTGCCCGCTTTTGATGGGTTTTTTTTCGTTTTTATTGAAAGACAGAAGTGTTAAAATTGTAAATTCGATTTATTTGTTTGTTGCTTTAAGTCTATTTTTAATAGCAGTTTATAGCATATTTCACTTGGACTTATTGAAGGGCAAGGATTATTTTAATGTCATCGGTGGATGGCCAAAGGCAATGGGAATTGAGCTTAAATATAACTTTAAAAGTGCTTTTGTTATTGCTTCTTTGTTTATTGTTTTTGTAGTATTTTTAGCAACAAATCTTTTTGGAGATGTAAATTACAGATTTCGCGGTTTTGTTTGCATTATGCTCTGTGGAGCTAACGGGCTTGCAATAACGAATGATGTATTTAACACATATGTATTTTTTGAAATTGTTTGTATAACAACTTACATAGTTTATGCCTATGGAGACAAAAAGGAGGGAATAAAAAGTGCTTATAATTATATGATATTAAGCAGTTTTGCCGGCGTTATGTTTTTGATGGTTTTGTGTTTTTTATATCAAATAACGGGCAATTTGAATGTTGATTTAATACACAAAATTATCGCAAATGTAAAAGGGAATAAAACAATTGACGCCTGTTTTGTTCTGTTTATTCTCGTAATGATTGTAAAGCTTGGTGTTTATCCTTTTCACGGCATTATAAAGGGAGTTTATAAGAATTTGCCAACCAATTATTTGATGTTCGTTGCTGGTGTTTCGTCAATGGTTTATCCAGTATTCATTTTAAAATTTATCGTAGACCTTTTTGGAGTGGAATTCTTTTTAAGAAACGAATATTTATGTGTATTATTGAAGGTACTTGGTGGTATTGGTTTTTTGTTTTTTAATATCGTGGCCTTTTCGACAACCAGCTTTTTAAATTTTATTATATTTCTCTCGTTCGTTCAAACATCTTTATTTGTTTTCTGTTTGCCGTATGTTGATAATGTAAGTGTTCTCAATGGATTATATTTTGCTATTATGGCAAACTCAATTTTAAAGGTTTGCCTTTTGGGTTTGTTTTATAAAATAAATTCATCTTTAAATGTAGATGATATTAAGAAGACAAACATAAAACTCATATCTTCTAAAAAGATAAAGTACTTGCTGGTGTTGTCTTTATTCTTTATGTCAGGAATGCCGGTTTCTTTGGTATTTGTTTCAAAAATTTATATTTTACTCGGTGTTTTAAATTCGGCCGGCATAATTTTGTGGGCTTTGCTTCTTGTTTTCGGTTTTGTCATTGAAATAGCTTCTTGTTTCGCTGTTATTCGTGAAATTCTTTCAAGAAAAAACGAAAATAGTGCAGTTTATAACATATCCATTTCAAAAGTATTTTTAATCGTTGTTTTTTTCGCTATCTTTGCTGTCTTTATGTCTTCGTTGATTTGTTATTATGTAAAATAATTGAGTTTCGTAAGCTTTGTATTTTTTAACTTGAAAATATGTTTTAACTATAATTATACTTGTAATAATACGAATACTCATTTCTTGTGTAATAGTTAGTATATCGACTTGTTGTTATAACTTGTGTATTTCTGTACAAGTTGGTTTTGCCAATAGGGCTTCTTAGGTTTGCTTCTATACCAATAAAAGTGTGAAAAATATTATTCACAATATAATAAAAATTGCATCCCAAACCAAGCTGGAATGCCAAAATACTCTTATGAACTTCGCCGCTATTTTCGCTTGAAATACTTAAAACGCTTTCTACTGATTGAAGATTAACGCCAAAGCCAATATCGGCTTTAGCATAAAACGATGATTTTATTGTTTTGTCTTCGTTATTATTTACTTTTTGTTCTATTGTAGATTGTACCTATAGAATTTATTGGTGCCAATTTAACTTGCAATCATTTTCTTCGTATTGCTATAAGTTAGACTTTTTTTTACAGCCACTGGCAAATGCAAACAAAAGACAAAAACAAATAAATCTCGCAAAAAAACATCACCACAATGCGATTGTTTTTTTGATTTTCTTCCATAAATCGCACTAACAATAGCTTTTTTTTTACACATCCAATTCTTTAACCTTCAACGCATTATTGACAATAAACTCACGGCGTGGGAGGACATCTTCACCCATTAGCATCGTAAAAACGTGATCGGCTTCTTCTGCATCTTGAATGGAAACCCTTAACATCGTCCTTGTATCCGGATTCATCGTTGTTTCCCAAAGTTGTTCGGCATTCATTTCTCCAAGACCCTTGAAACGTTGAATTGTCATTCCATCGCTTCCAAGACGCTTTATCAAATCAACATATTCGCCAACAGAAAGATATTTGTGTTCTTCATCCTTAATCACAAGTTTTCCACCATTTTTTATCAATTCATAAACGAGTTTTACATCAATTTTGTGTAAAATCTTCACAACTTCCGGAAGTGCTAAGAAAGTTGGCTCTATTGTATAATCGTGATATGTGCCTTTTACTTCGCGGTAAAAATGCATATTTCCTTCGCTTTCCTCAACATTCCATTTGTATTCTTCGTCTTCCACAAACTGATCCAGCAATGCTTTAACTTCGTCCTTCAATTCAAGCAAATGATGATTGTTTAAATGAGCTGATGCCAACAGAATTGAATAAATTATGTCTTTGTCAACGGAACTTGGAATTTCAACACAAGCATTCGTGAAACGCATTATTGTAAAAGTTAAATTCTCCAAATCGTCGCCTGCAATTCGTGATTGTTGATTGTCGTTTTTCAAAACATAGCCATTATTCAAGGCACTTTTTACAAGTTGTTGTGCCAAAGCATCGTCATTTTGCAAGAACATCTCTGTCCCATTTTTTTTGATACGATAAAGCGGTGGCTGTGCGACATATAAATAACCTTGTCTTATGATTTCCGGCATTTGGCGATAAAAGAACGTCAAAAGCAAAGTTTCAATATGGGCTCCATCAACATCGGCATCGGTCATAATCACGATTTTGTGATAACGAAGTTTTGAGATGTCAAAGTCGTCTTTTCCAATTCCTGTTCCCATTGTAGCAATAAGTGTAGTAATTGTATCGCTCGCCAAAACGCGATCAAAACGGACTTTTTCAACGTTCAAAATCTTACCACGTAATGGCAAAATTGCTTGTGTCTTTCTGTCACGTCCCTGTTTTGCCGTTCCACCTGCGGAATTACCCTCAACGATAAAAACTTCACTAATTGTTGGGTCGTTTGATTGACAATCCGCAAGTTTTCCCGGCAGTGAAAAACTATCCAAAGCACCTTTTCTACGGGTTAAATCCCTTGCTTTTCTGGCTGCTTCACGTGCAATCGCTGCTTGCGAAACTTTTTGAATAATCGTTTTTGCTTTTTCTGGGTTCTCCTCAAACCAACGACCAAGTTGTTTAACAACTATGCTTTCAATCACCGGACGAACCTCCGAAGAAACAAGTTTATCTTTTGTTTGAGATGAAAATTTTGGATCTGGAACCTTTGCTAAAATAATGTAAGTAAGCCCCTCCCTTATGTCGTCGCTTGTGATGTCTACGGCATCTTTTTTGGCGATGTTTTTTGACATATAATCCGTGATTACACGTGTCAATCCGCTTCTAAAACCTGCTAAATGTGTTCCTCCGTCTCGTTGTCTTATGTTGTTTGTAAAACACATCATATTTTCGTGGTATGTATCCGTCCATTGCAATACAACTTCAACGAAAACATCGTTATCCTCGCCTTTGATGCTTATAATGTCATTTACTCCTGTTTTGCCTTTGTTGATGTATTTTATGTATTCCACAAGCCCGCCTTCGTAGTGAAATACCTGCTCTCTTTCCTTGCCAACTCGCTCATCTTTAAGCAAAATCCTTACTCCTGAGTTCAAAAATGCCAGTTCGCGAATTCTCTGCTCTAATGTGTCAAAATTAAAAGTTATATCTCCAAATGTGTCAATCGCTGGCATAAAAGTGACCTCCGTGCCGTGTTCATCGCTATCGCCAATACGTTCCAAATGTTTTGTCGTAATTCCATTTGCAAATTCGCACTGATATTTTCCTCCGTCCTTACAAATTACCGCCTTCAACCACACGGACAAAGCATTTACAACCGAAACACCAACTCCGTGCAAACCGCCGGAAATCTTGTAAGAATTCTTGTTAAACTTACCGCCAGCGTGCAGTTGCGTCATTATAACCTCCGCCGCTGAAACTCCCTCCTCTGGGTGAATATCAACTGGAATACCACGTCCATTATCCTTGACCGTGCAAGAGCCATCTGGGTTTATAATCACAGAAATCAAGTCGCAATAGCCCGCAAGTGCCTCATCAATGGAGTTATCAAGCACTTCATAAACCATATGATGCAAACCGGAGCCGTCGCCGACATCACCAATATACATACCCGGTCTTTTCTTTACAGCCTCCAACCCGTGCAAAACTTGTATAGAATTAGCATTATAATCACCTTCTACCTTGCTCGTGATTGAATTTTCATCAGCCATAAAAACCTCCCTATCTATGGAATTGAAAAAATAAAATGCAAATTGCAAAGTTTATAACAATTTTACGTTTTTGCACTAAACAACAAAATAAATTTTAACTATAAATCAAGAATAATACCAATTAAATTTTTTCTTGCATAAAATGCCCTGCTTGTGCTTCCGTGTCCCGCTCCTTTTGTTCTTGGTTGAATGTATTTTCCCATTTTACCTGTTAAAAACTCAAATCCTTTTGTTTTTATGGTTTCTTTTACCAAATTATAGTCATTTTCAATATCTTTTAACAATTTATTATTCGTCAAATCAAATTCTTTTACATCCAGCAAAACTCTGCTTGTTTCTTGTTTATTTACAAACAAACTGCTTACAACCACCATTTTGCAAAGTTTTGAATATAAATGACTGCTATAAAAATCTTTTTGTAAAACTTCATAAGGATCAATCATTGTAATCGCCATTGTTTCTTTTGGAACAATCTTGCCATTTGAAAGTTTTTTCATTGGAATACTTTTTAATTCCCAAGAACCAAAATTTGGACTTTGTGAAGAATTTGTTGGCAACCCTAAATAATGTTCCAAAGTATGTCCAAACCAACCTTTATTTATATGTCCGTTTGCTTCAAAACTTACTCCATATTTATCTACAAGTTGCCTTATGTCTTTGCCAATTAAAAGTTTTAATTTTTCAACTCCTTCTTTCCGCTCCATAGTTTAAACTTAGATAAACATTTCTTTATTATTGATTGCAATTTTTTAATTTTATTTTTCCTATATTCTTTTTTATTTTTTTTATAAACTTCAACAAGTTTTTCATCGTGTTGTCCGTATTCAATCTCTTTCTTTAAATTATTTAGATCCGCTTTTTGTATAAAAGGAATTATAAAGGTTTCTTTATCAGGATGTTTTCTTTGATAATCTTGACTCAATGTAAGAGTTATCATTTCTTTTGGTGCTAGCACTGTAATAATACTTCCAACCCCAAAATCTACCACATTTGGATTTTCTGCTGTCTCAAAAGTTGTATATTCTATGTTTTTAAGAGCCCATTGTCTGGCTTTAATGACAACGGAATACTTTTTATTTTTAATATGCAAAAAAACATAAACAAGCAAAGTAGCCAATAATGAACTAACAATTCCTAATATCACTACAATAATCCAATCATTCATCTTCATCACTCCAATAATCCAATCATTCATCTTCATCACTCCAATAATCAAATCATTCATCTTCAATAATCAAAACAACCCATTTTTCACTTTAATTTCCGCATTCTCAACCCTCTTCTTTGCAAGTTCAAAATACTCTTTTTCTTTTTCAATTCCAATATATTTTCTATTATTTAAAACACAAGAAACAGCAGTCGTTCCACTTCCTAAAAATGGGTCTAAAACAATATCTCCTTCATTTGTTGATGCTTTGATAATTCTATTTAGCAAATCAATAGGTTTTTGTGTTGGATGTTTCCCAAAAGTTTTTTCACTATTTTTTGGTGAAGTAAAAGTCCAAACACTTTTCATTTGTTTCCCTCCGTTTTCCTCTCTCATTAAATCATAATTAAAAGTATGTTTTGATTTTTCACTTTTGCCAGCCCAGATCAGCAATTCTGTTGAATGTGTGAAATATCTACACGACAAGTTTGGAGCAGGATTTGGTTTTTCCCAAGTTATCATATTCAAAATTTTAAATCCAAGTTGTTGCAATGCAAATCCAATGTCAAAAATGTTGTGTTGAGTTCCAGAAATCCAAATTGTTCCATCTCTTTTTAATACTTTTTGACAGGCAGAAAGCCAAGCGATATTATATTTATGGTTTTCTTCCGCTCCTTTGCTTTTGTCCCACTCTCCCTTATTTACTTTTACCATTTTTCCATTTTGACAAGTAAATCCATCGTTTGACAAAAAATATGGCGGATCTGCAAAAATCATATCAACAAATTCACCATTTTTGGTGTATAATTCTTGTAAAATATCAATGTTGTCGCCAATAAAAAGTTTATTTTCTTCCTCCTTTTTATCTAACAAAATCTGCAATTTTTCAACTTTTTGTTGTATTTGCTCTTCTAATTGCATATTAGTTTGGTAAAACTGCTTTTTTAATTTTCAACAAACCACTTCCCTTCTCTCTAAGAGAGAAGTAGGAGGGGGAGCCCACATATATTTGAAAAAATAAAATGCAAATTGCAAAGTTTATGATGATTTTGCTTTTTCGCACTAAACAACAAAATAATTTTAACTACAAATCAAAAATAATACTAACTAAATTTTTTCCGCAATACCAGCCAAAACATCACCTTCTGGAGTTGTTGTATAATCTATCCAGCCAATATCATTAACACTTGTATCAATCCAATTATCGCGAATAAAACCAACTATCTTGTCTCGATATTTTAAAATACTATTTTCAATAGATCCAGCACCAAATGGTTTTCCATTCTTTGACAATAATAATTTATCATATGCCATAAAATTACCATTACAATCAATTGTAGCAAAGCAATAAAATTGCCATTCGCTCTCAATATCTGTTTTGTGAAAAAATTGAAGTATATAAATCATATTTCTATTAAATATTATTTCTTCTTTTTCTTTGTTTTCGTTTGTAAAAGTCATACTATATGTTGCAAAAGAAATTTTTTTTTTATTTTCTATATAAGAATTGTATTTTTGTATTTCTATAATTCTATGTTTTGCTTTTTTACCGCATTCTATCATATAGATTTTATCATTGTAGAAAACAAAATATTTGTTTGCAGAACAACAAGAAACAGAATAAGTTGGAAAACTTTCGGAGTATCGATACTCAAAAAATTCTTTTTGTTGCAAATCTAAACGTTTATTGCATCTTATTTCAAAATAATCATCATCACTTGTTAAGATAACAATTTTATCAATCCATAATTTTTCATTTCCAATATTAGTTATTCCAATAGATACATAATGACCTTTTAACGCTCCAACGCCAGTACGTAATTCAATAACAAATTTCTTATCAATTTTTATTTTCTTTAAAAACCATTTAACAATTAATTTAACAATTAAAATTACAAACCCCAATCCTAATGCAATTGAAACAAAAAACAAATTCACAGTGATGTTTCCAATATTTATCATATACTTAACTACTCCATCCACCACTTCCCTTCCTTCTTTTTGCTCTCACAGTTTATTTCATTGTTAAAAGCGAACTCCGTAAACAAATCCAGAGCGGGTGATGGGAATCGAACCCACGTGGCTAGCTTGGAAGGCTAGAACTCTACCATTGAGCTACACCCGCGACACGAAGAGTAATTTTTTAAAAAAATAAAAAGCAAGTAAAGTTGTAACCATCAATAGTAGATATTGAAAATAAAAAAAACAGTCAAAAAATCACCGCCCGTCGGTATGTATAACACATTCAACTTCAAACAATTTGAAAAAGACGCACAAGAGAAGTGGAAAAAAGCAGATGCTTTTAGGTTTGATAACAACAGCAAAAATTCATATTACGTCTTGGAGCAGTTCCCATATCCATCAGGAAATATACATATGGGGCATCTTCGTTGCTATACAATAGGTGATGCTATTGCCCGTTTTCGCAGACTTCAAGGATATAATGTTCTTCACCCATTTGGCTTTGATGCTTTTGGTCTTCCTGCCGAAAACGCTGCTATTGATAACGGAATAAATCCATCGGTTTGGACGCACAAGAATATCAAAAAAATACTTAGCGACCTTGATAAAATGGGAATGTCCGTTGATAAGGACAGAATTATTGCAACTTGCGAGCCGGAATACTACAAACACGAGCAAAAAATGTTTTTAGATTTCTTGAAAAACGGAATTGCATATCAAAAAGAGAGTGTTATAAATTGGGATCCAGTAGACCACACTGTGCTTGCAAACGAGCAGGTTATTGACGGAAAAGGTTGGCGAAGCGGTGCTATTGTTGAGAAGAAAAAGTTAAAGCAGTGGTATTTAAAAATTACAAAATATGCCGACGACCTACTTGAATGCCTTGATAAAGCACTGCCAGAGTGGCCTAACAAGGTGAAGGTAATGCAACAAAACTGGATTGATAAAAGTTATGGTGCGACAATAAAATTTGCCTCTCCGCTTGGAGATATTGAGGTTTTCACCACTCGTCCGGACACACTTTTTGGCGGAACTTTTGTTGGTTTATCTCCATTTCATCCGCTTGCAAAACGGATTGCAGAGACAAACAAAGAAGTTGCGGAGTTCATCAAACAATGCGAACAAGACCAAATGAAAGGTGCTGATGCCAAAGAAAACAAGGAGAAAAAAGGTGTATTCACAGGCATAAAATGCAAACATCCTCTGACAGGAAAAGATATGCCATTGTGGCTTGCAAACTTTGTGTTAATGGATTATGGAACAGGAGCAATTTTTGCCTGCCCTGCACACGACGAGAGGGATTTTGATTTTGCGACAAAATACAACCTGCCAATTATTAAAGTTATTGACGACAACGGGAAAGTTATAAATTCTGAAAAATTCAATGGTTTAACAAGTAAAGAGGCAAAAGAAGCAATTACAAAAGAACTTGAAAAACTCGGCAGAGGTGAGGCAAAAGTTATGTATAAACTCCGCGACTGGGGGGTTTCAAGACAGAGATATTGGGGCTGTCCTATACCAATGGTTTATTGCGACAAATGCGGTTGTGTGCCCGAAAAAGAGGAAAACCTGCCAATCACTCTGCCTGCCGATGTTGAGTTTGACGGCAAAGGCAACCCACTTGACAAACACCCAACTTGGAAACACTGCAAATGTCCCGTCTGCGGAGCACCAGCAACCCGCGAAACCGACACATTTGACACATTCTTTGAAAGCAGTTGGTATTTCCTCCGCTACCTCTCGCCAAAAGACGACAAACAAGCATTCAAAGCGGAAGACATCAAAAACATTATGCCAGTGCAGGACTACATCGGGGGCATAGAGCACGCAATTTTGCACCTGCTTTATTCAAGGTTTTTTACCAAAGCCCTCGCCGATTGCGGATATTTCACCAAAGACGACCTGCCAAACCTTGAACCTTTCCGCCGTCTCATCACACAAGGTATGGTGTTGCACGAGGCCTTCAAAGACCAAAATGGCAAATGGGTTGAGGCGAGTAAGGTTGTGAAGAGAGATGGGAATTTTGTGGTTGAGGAGTAATTGGAATATGGATACAATAAAAAGTATATTATTACTATTTGGTGGAATAGGTGGACTAGTTTCTGTTATAGTAAATTACGATAAAATAATAAAAAATGTAAAATCATTTTTATTGTTGATTTATGATAAGTGTTATATGCTCTATTTGAAAATAATGGCAATATATTATATTAAAAAATATTTTATTTTTAATGGGGAAAAAACTAAAACTATTGATAATTTGAAAAAATATAATGCAACCTACAGACTTTTATATAACATAAAAGTTTTATCTAGAATAAATGGTATACAGCAATTATTATGTGGTATAGACTATAAAACAATATTTAAACAAATTATATTTGGAAAATATAATAATCTTATTAAAAAGTGGTATAAGGATTTGTTTTAATTTTTATGTCTATGCAAGAAGTTTTTTCAGTCGGCATTGAGAAAATGTCAAAATCAAAGAAGAATGTGGTGGCTCCAACGGAGATTTTTGAGAAATACGGGGCGGATGCGGCGAGAATGTTTATTTTGAGCGACACGCCATACGAGAAGGAGTTCGAGTGGACAGATGCTGGCGTGAAGAGCGTGCATAAATACTTGCAAAGGGTGTGGGCTTTGGCTTGCACGGCGACCGAGCGTGCGGGTACTGAAAATCCGGAGATGATAAAGCAAATGCACCGCTTTTTGAGTGCTTATATTGGCTGTTTTGAGCGGTTTGAGTTTAATGTTGCCATTGCCAAACTTCGCGAATTCACTAACTTTTTAAGCGGGCTGGACTATGCTGACAAGAACAACAATTATACTCTTGGAGTTGTGATGAAAAATGTGGCGATTGTTTTTGCACCAATTTGTCCGCATATGTGCGAAGCAATGTGGCAGTTGCTTGGCGGTGAAGGGCTATGCTGTCAGCAAAAACTGCCTGCTGTTGATGCAAAACATCTCGAAGAAACCACGATGCAGGTGAGTATTGCGGTGAATGGCAAGTTCAAGGTTTGTATAACTCTTGACAAAAACTTAGAGCAAGATGCCATTGTTGAAGAGGCAAAAAAGCAGGACAAAGTTGCAAATGCACTTGCGGGAAAAGAAGTGAAAAAAGTCATCGTTGCAAATTCAAAGACAGGAAAAATGGTGAATTTTGTGGTGGGGTGATATGGGATTATTTAGTGTTTTTGAAAAAATTATCAACATAGAGAATATTAATCTTGGTTGCAAAAAAACAAGAGAAGAAGATTGCATAAAAAAGTTGAATGCAATTTTTTCCATTGTTGCGGAATATTCATTAAGTACAAAATTGAATGAAATTATGTTGCCACCAAATATTGTAAAAGATATTTCAAATTATAATATTCCCAAAGGTATTGTTGATTTTATCAACGAAGATATTGAGAAAGAAATACATAATGAACATCTTTTACAAACCAATAATTATAAAAACATTGTATCGCAAATTATTCATCAATATCGCAACGGAATTCGTTTACACGAAGCTAATTTTACAAAACTTCGTTCCTTTTTTAAAAACAACGAAGAAATCGATAGTATTTATAGCGATATCTCTAAATCAAACGAAACACTATGACACTCAAAGCAATTAGTCTTTTCGCAGGAGTTGGTGGTATATGTCTTGGTTTCAAAAATAATGGTGTTGAGATTGTATATGCCATTGATTTTGGATGACTGTGGAATTAGAAAACTAACACCGCGAGAATGCTTTTTATTTCAAGGTTTTCCAAAAGATTTTGTGTTGCCAAATATCAGCGATTGTCGCTTATACAAACAAGCAGGAAATAGCGTTTGCGTGCCGGTTGTTGAAAGAATTGCAAGAAAAATTATTACAAACATTGCATAAATTATATCTCCATCGGAAAAACATTCTCAATGTGATGGGTTGTTTTTGTTTCTGTAAAGCAAATAAAGGCATCGTAGCGAATATTGTAATCTTTATATTTCTCAAAGTTTTCTGCCAAAAATTGCTCGGCAGAGTCATAAATTCTGTGCCATTGTGCTTTTGATATAACCGCGGAGAAATCATAAATTTTTTTTCTTCGTTTTACTTCAAGAAAAACGACGAGCTTTTGTTTTTCATTTTCTACTATCAGATCAATCTCACCGAACTCGGTTTTATACCGTTTTTTTACGAGCAAAAAGCCAAGCTTCTCCATTTCTTTTAATGCAATCTCTTCGCCTTCTAAACCTGTAAAATATCGCTCATTTTTCTCGGTTTTTATTGGCATTTTGTTTTTGTTAGCCGATGATTTTAATCATCAAAGTTTATTTTTTCGGTATAGCCAACTTGTTTTAGATATTTTTCAAATTCCATTTTTAGGCTTTCAAGGCCTTCTTTTGTGTCGCTTTCACAACGTCCAACCAAAACGTTTTGCGTATTGCTCGCTCTTACCATCCACCAACCTCCGTTCGTTTCAATTCTTACGCCATCAAGGTCGTTGAAAATCTTACCATCATTTTTTAAATTTTCTGCAATTCTGTCAATAATAGCAAACTTATCGTTTTCGTCTATTTCAAGTTTCAAGTCGTGAGTACAAAATGTCGTTGGAATTTCTTCAAGCAAGTCGCTCATTTTTTTATCTGTTTTTGACAAAACATCAAGCATTCTCATAGCGACATAAATAGCATCATCTACACCACTGAATTTGTCATTAAAAAATATATGTCCGGAAGTTTCCCCGCCTAACAAAGCTCCTTCGTCGTCCATAATCTTGCGAATGTATGTATGTCCTATTTTTGACATTATCGGTTCTCCACCTGCTTGCTTTATTCCGTCGTAGACAACTTTACTGGCTTTTACTTCTGCGACTATTTTTGCTTTTGGGTTTTTTTTTATAATATCTTTTGCTAAAATTAGTAAAATTTGATCGCCATAAAGCATTTGTCCTTTGTTGTCAATTATTCCAATTCTGTCGCCATCGCCGTCAAATCCAATGCCAAGATCATATTTCTCTTCAACGACTTTCTTAGCAAGTATTTCCATATTTTTCTTAATTGTCGGATCTGGATGATGGTTTGGAAAGTTTCCATCAATGTCTGTAAAAATTGCATCTGCAACGATGTTGAATTTTTGCCGAATCGCTTCGCATAGCTTTTCGACTATTTCCCCAGTCGCTCCGTTGCCACAATCGAATAAAATTCGCGAGTTTTCTTTTATGTTTATTCCTGTTAATATATGGTTGGTATATTCGTCCGCAATGTCGTATCTGCTATAATTTCCTTGTTTTTCTGCTTTGTTTATGTCTTTACACATTTCTGCAAGGTGTAAAATTTGCTCATCAAAAAAAGGTTTGCCTTTGAAGTCAAATTTAAATCCATTGTATTCTTTTGGATTATGTGATGCTGTTGTTGCTACGCAAGCAATTGCGTTTAAAAGCTCCGCACCATAACAAACCATTGGAGAAGAAACAAGTCCCAAGTCTATAACATCAACTCCCGCATCAAGTATTCCTTTAATGAGTTGTTGGTGCAACAAAGGAGAAGATAGTCTCCCGTCCATTCCCACGACAATTTTTTTTTCGTATTTTGAATTGCTTGAAGAATTTTTACAATATTCCCCAAGCGAGTAAGTTGCATAAGCAAGCCCAAAAAAATAAGCATCAACTTCATTTAAATCTTTTCCGTAGATACCACGGACATCATACTTACGCAACAAAACTTTATCAAAGGTGTGGTTCATAGTTCACTATCCTTGTTTTTAGTATTAAGCAACCTCGGTTTCATCTTCAAAGTCATCCGACTCATCATCTTTGAAATCATCGCCGTCATCATCAAAGTCACTGTCATCTATTTTTGAAACAGCATTCTTATGTGATGAAGCATATTTCTCTTCGAGTCTATCTATAATGGTTTTATGTGCTTCTTGACTTGTAATATTTAAAGCATAAGCAAACTCCTCAACCATTTTCCCGAGGGCATTGTTGTAAATTTGTCTTTCACCATAAGATCTTGAAGGATCTTTCATATTGGCGTACAAATCACGAACAATTTCAGCGACAAGAATAATATTTCCAGAATACAATTTTTTTTCATATTCTTGAACTTTTTTCGTCCAAACACCCTTCATTGCTTTTGCACTTTTACCAAAAATATTTGTCAAAATTTTCTTGGCATTTTCGGCACTAATAACCGTCCTAATGCCCATGCCTTTCATTTTTTCAAGTGGCAAATAAATATTTAAGCCATCTATTTTTGACACAAGTTTGCAAAAACTTACATCACTACCGAGTATTTTTTTTTTCTCAATAGCGACAACTTCACAAGGACCTTCGGTAGGCGTGCACAAAATCATACCTTCTTTGAGCTCAACCTTACCTTCGCCCAACTCAACTTTAACAGGGATCATACTCAATAATATAGTTTATTTTTTTCTTTGTCAAGAGCGGTTATAGATTTGTAAAAAAAATTTTTATTGTGTGTATTGTGATGAGCAGAAAATTTTAGAATTTTTGTAAAAGTTGTTTTAATACTTGAAAATAAAAAACCTCTTAACTATCGTCTTTACGTCGCCAGTTTAGCTCAGTTGGTAGAGCAACTGATTTGTAATCAGTAGGTCGTCAGTCCGAGTCTGACAACTGGCACGTTTATCTTTGATTGTCGGTATTGTAAAAAAATACTTGATAAAAAAGGATCTTGTTTTTTTCTGCTCGTGTGAAGGTTTTATCGATTATCACAGATAGGTTATCTGGAATGTCTTACAGCAACAGCATTGTGAAGACCAAGGTTGACATAAAAGATAATTCGATGATCATAAACTTGCTTTCCAAGTTTGTTTTTCCAATTTTGTTAATTTTTGGCTTTTATGTTCACTCGCACGGCGATTACACGCCCGGCGGAGGTTTTCAGGCTGGTGTGATATTCGCTTGTGCTTTGTGTTTATATTATTTTATAAACCTTGACGTTGGTTTTAAAATGGCAAAAGAAGGGGTTTTAACAATTACTTCATTGGTCGGTTTTGTTTTTTATACTGGATTTGGTTTTGTTGGCTTGTTTTTTACAGGAAACTTTCTTGATTATTCGTTTTTGCCAGTAGCTCATCCAAATGCTATTGGTGTTTTTATTGTTGAGCTCGGGATCGCTATGGTGGTTTTTGCTGGTGTAGGAAGAATTTTTACAACTTTAATGGTTTTATTGAAGGAAGAAGAGTAATTTATGTTCACAACGATAGGATACATTTTGTTATCATTAGGTTTCTTTTTAACACTTACGACGATGCTTGGTTTTGCAAGATTTACAAATGTTTACACTCGTATTCACATAGGGACGATTAACGATATGCTTGGAATTCCTCTGGCCATTCTTGGAATTGCATCTTTATTTGCTGGGTTAGGAGATTTTTTTACTGCGATTAAAATGTGTGTGGGGATAATTATTTGGTATATTACTACACCAATTACAAGTTATATGATAATACGAATAGCCTATTTCTACTCAAACAAAGACGAGTAGTATCTTATTGGTTTTTTTGTTTGAATTTTTCAACTTCATTTGTTTTGTTATTTTTTTTTCCTTCTTGTTTTTCTTTTCTCCATTCCGCTATTTTGCCGTGGTGCCCTGATAGTAAAACTTCAGGTATTTTCAAACCATTCCATTCTCTTGGCTGTGTGTATTGGTCACATTCAATATTGTCTTGATATGTTCCTGAAAATGTTTCATTTTTTATACTTTCAGGGTTGCCGAGGATGCCATCAATCAGTCTGCAACTCGCTTCAATTATGCACATAGTCGCTGTTTCTCCTCCCATTAGAATATATTCTCCTACACATATCTGTCGCATTTTGAAGTATTCTATTGCTCTTTGGTCTATTCCTTCGTATCTGTTGCATAAAAAAATTATTTCATCTATCTTGGCAAGTTCGCCGGCTGTTTTTTGTGTAAATCTTTTCCCTCTTGGGGATGGCAATATTATTTGTTTTTTCGGATTATCAATAAATTCCTCAATGTTAAAATTATCAAGTAAGGCTTTTTCAATGACATCGGCTCGCATTATTAAACCGCTTCCGCCTCCTGCTGGTTTTTCATCTATCCTTGAATATCTTCCAATGCCATATTTTTTTATATCAATGATATTGAATTGAAGTTTTCCTTCTTTTGTCGCTCGTCCTAACAACGAACAAAATGTTCCTGAAAAATAATCTGGGAAGCAGGTTAGGATGTGAATTTTCATTACAGAATATTTACTTTTTATATGTAAATATGCGTCATTATTTGCAATAGTTTATTGAGCTCACTTTTCTTGACAAAGAAAAAACAACGATTAAAATGATGAGTTTTTATGTTGGAAACGATTGCAAAAATCAAAAGGCTACCAGCGACAAAATTTGAAAATATTACCAAATTGCCGGATGTTGTTTTTTTTGATTACGACGGAACGATAGCCGAAGATAAGCATTTAATTAAGGCGTTTAAGTATGCTTTAAAGATGAACTTTGATAAGAAAAAAGATAAGGAATTTTTGAAGGCTTTAAAAAAAATAAAAAAAGACAGCGAACAATGGGCTTTTATCAAGACAAATAAATCAAATGAGATTTTCGCAAAATGTAATGAGGATTATGATGTTTATATTTCAAAACAACGGATTTGTAAGGTTCACGGAGTAGTAAAATTGATAAAAAAGTTGTATAAATATGGAATTCCTATGTTTGTAATTTCTCAAAAAAGAGGAGACGGCTTGCGTGATGCATTAAAAAAAGCAAAGTTGGATAAATATTTTACAAATGCTTACGGAACTCTTGATTTTGGAACTTTGCAAAAACCTTCAAAAGAATTTTGCGATAAAGTCGCGGAGGCTTGCGGTGCGGTTGGAAAAAGTTGCTGGAATATAGGTGATAGATATAGCGACGTTATGACCGCGTTAAATTTCGGCGGATGTGCTTTTATAATTAACAAATGTGAGGCTGAAAAAATTATTACAGAGCAAGGAAATTTGATTGGGGAGAAGGTTTTTTTCACTTCTTATAGAAGACTTTTAAGATTGGTAAAAACTTTGCGTAAGCAAAAAATATAATCTTGCTTTTTATAAAAAAAGTTTTGAGTTCAATTGCTGGGAAGTTTTTATGGCAAAAGCAGGTATTCATCCAAACTATCATCCTATTACAATAGAGACGTTCAACAAAGATGGTAGCAAATTGGTTTTTGAAAGTGCTTCAACGATAGAAGGGGATAGAATTGTTGCTGAAATAAATATTTTCAATCATCCAGCTTGGAAAGAAGATGCTGGTGTTGATGCGGAAAATAGTGTCAATAAAGTGATGCAGAAATTTAATGCAAGATTTAAGAAAGTTCAAGGCTAATCTTTGTGAAGAAGCTTAGCTATTTTCTTGGTTTCTTCGTTTTTATCTTGGTGTTTTTGTGGCTTCTCGTAGCTCTTTTTTTCAAGAGCAGTAAAGAAGGTAGTTTTTCCGTTAGCGGTGGTGCTGGTTTGTCTAAAGTTTCGAAGGATCTTAATCGTCAAGGTTTTGTTTCAAGTGCTTTTGTTTTCCGTGTTTATTCAGCAGTTTGGGATGTGCTTGAAGATTGCGATAAGGTCTACGAGGGTGAGTATTTTTTTAATGAGGCAGAAAGTTTTGGAAGTATAGTTGAAAAACTTTGCAGAGGAAAAACTGCACTGGTTTCTATAACAATACCAGAAGGGCTTGAAACAAGGGAAGTTTTGGATATATTAAATAATAGCGATAAACTATCAGGTGATCCAATTGTTGCAGAAGAAGAGGCGATTATCTTGCCGGAGACATATTTTTTTAGTAGTAAATTTGATCGTAATAAGTTATTTCAGCAAATGAAGGGAGGTTTAAATGATTATATCAACAAACTTTGGGACGAGAGGATAAGAAATGATTTCATTAAAACAAAGCAAGATCTTTTGATTTTGGCTTCAATAGTTGAAAAAGAGGCAAAAACAGACGAAGAAAGACCAATTATTGCCGGGATTTATTTGAATAGACTTGAAAGGGGAATGAGACTTGAGGCGTGTCCGACTGCATTTTATGAAATAACTCGTGGAAAGTATAAGTTAAATAGACCTCTTATGACGAAAGATACACAAATTAGAGGTGATTATAATACTTATAGAAAAAAAGGGCTTCCAATAAAGCCAATTTGTAATCCCGGAGCTGGATCTATTGTTGCGGTTTTGTATCCAATAAAAACCAACTATTTATATTTTGTTGCAAAGGCTGATTTAAGCGGACACATTTTTGCCGAAGATTATGCTACTCACTTGAAAAATATAAAAGCAGTAAAAGAAGAGAAACGTGCAAGAGGACAGCAGGGATAAACAAAAAATTGTTGATAAAATCGCGAAGCTTGAAAGAAAATTGAACGATTGTAATCGTGCTTATTATGATGAAAATAGGTCGTTGATTAGCGATTACGAGTACGATGTTTTGAAAAAAGAACTAGTAAGATTAAAGGATGAAAATCGTAAGCTTTTGGAGGAACGTGAAAGAGAAATAAGTCAACAAAATAAACAAGGCGGATACAATGAGCAAAATGTTAAAAATAGGCAAGGCAATCAAATTGCAAAAGGGCTTTTTAATATCGAAGAGGAGCCGAAAATTGAGGAAAGTATTGGATATAAACCAAACAATAGATTTAAAAAAATTCAACATAAGCAAAAAATGATGTCGCTTGCCAATGCATTGACGGAAGAGGAATTTGATGAATTCATTAAAAAAACAAACAGGTTTTTAAAAATAGAAAGCTTCCCGTCGGCGATCTGTGAATTGAAGATTGACGGGCTTTCTTTCAGTGCTGTTTATAGTTATGGTAAATTGAAATATGTAGCTACTCGTGGAAATGGAATAATCGGTGAGGATGTAAGCGAAAATGTATTGCAGATTGCTAATTTTCCACGAGTTTTGCCATATGTTGATGGCTATGAAAAACAGCCAAAAGATGCAGAAATTTTTGAAGTCCGTGGCGAGGTTTATATGCCTAAAAGTTCGTTTTTGAAATTAAACGAAAGCCTTGAAGAAAAAGATAAATTTTCCAATCCTCGCAATGCTGCAAGTGGAACATTGAGACAATTAAATCCTGAAATTGTGAAAGAACGAGAGCTTGGTTATTATGCTTATTTTATAATGGATTATGGCGAGGAAATTGTAAAATCTCAATCTGAAAGTTTGATTTTATTGCAAAAACTTGGCTTTGTCGTAAATCAACATTGGTGCTTAGCGAAAAACACCAGTGAAATTAAGGAGTTTTATAAGAAAATTGAAAAAATAAGATATGGCCTTGAATGCGATATTGATGGCGTTGTTGTAAAAATAAACGATTTTGATATTCAAAAAAGTCTTGGTTTTACCGCAACCGACCCGCGGTGGGCAATAGCTTATAAGTTTTCCGGAATTACTGCTATTACAAAAATTATTGGTATAAAAAATCAAGTTGGCAGAACCGGAGTTATTACACCGGTAGCGGAGTTGATGCCTGTAAATATAGGTGGTGTTATTGTTAAGCGAGCAACTTTGCATAATTATGAAGAAATAAAACGGCTCGGTATTGCAATAGGCGACGACGTCGTAGTGAAGCGTTCGGGCGACGTTATTCCAAAGATTGTTGAAATTTCTACGAAAGCAGAAATTTCAACCGAAATCGTCGCACCTTCTGTTTGTCCTTGTTGTGGCTCTGTTCTTGTTCGTGATGAGAGATATGTTGCAATAAAGTGTCCTAATGAAGTTGATTGTAAGGATAAAATAGTTGATAAAATAAAACATTTTTCTTCGCGGGAGGGGTTTGATGTTGCTGGACTTGGAAAGCAAAATATCATATGTTTTTACGATCTTGGTTTTTTGAAAAAAATTGAGGATGTTTTTAATTTAAAAGATTTTCGTGATAAGTTGGTAAATCTTGACGGCTTTGGTGATAAGTCTATTGATAATCTTTTGAATTCAATAGAAGCGAGTAAAAATATAACGTTTAATAAATTTCTTTATGCTCTCGGCATTGCGGACGTCGGTGAAAATGTGGCAAAAATATTGGCAAGTAATTATGGAAATATTGAGAATTTATTGAATGATGCAGAGAGTTTCGAAAAAGTAAAAAATATCAATGGGCTTGGTGAGGTGTTAATCGAGAATTTAGTTGAATATTTTAATAATTCAAACAATCTTGCTGTTGTGAAATATCTCGCTTCGATCTGTCATATAAAAGAGTTTGTTGTAAAAAGTGGAAAATTTACGGGTAAAAGTTTAGTTTTTACTGGAACATTGCAAAGTATGACAAGACCGCAAGCAAAAATAAAGGCAGAAGAGTGTGGTTTTAAAGTTTTGACGGAAATATCTGGAAATACAGATTTTCTTGTTTATGGTGAAAATGCTGGTTCAAAATTAAAAAGAGCAAGCGATTTTGGAATTGAATTATTAACAGAAGAAGAGTGGTTAAAAATGATTGATAAAGACAATGAGAAAGAAAGTTAGTAAAAGAAATTATGGCAATTAGGTATAATTACGATGCAATAAATGACGAAATTCTTTCTCATAAACTATCAGAGACGATAGGGCGGTTTTGCAGGCTTCACAACGAAGGTGCTGGAAGAAAAAAATGCTGTTGTCCTTTCCATCACGAAAAAACTCCGTCTTTTCATTTGGATGATGTAAAGGGTTTATGGCACTGCTTTGGATGCGGAGAGGGCGGAAATGTTTTTACATTTATTCAAAAGGTAAAAAGTTGTGATTTTAAACAAGCAGTTGACGAACTTTGCGAGTTTTTTGCAATAGACAGGAGTAAATACATAATTAAAACAGAAGACGAAAAAGCGGAAGATTTTAGACAAAAATTCATAAAAACAATGGATGCAGTAGTTGAATACTATTCAAATTGCCTGAATAATAACAATGAAGCACTGAATTACTTGATTAGTATAAGAAATTTAAGCGAGGAAACTTTAAAAGAATTTAATTTTGGATTGGCAAATAACGATAAGCAAGCTTTAATTGAATTTTGTAGTAAGGACGATATCGTAGAAGAAGATCTTTTAAATTGCGGAATTATAAAAGTTAGTGAAACAGATAAGAGTAATAAATATTTATTTTTTAGAGACAGAATTATAATTCCAATTCGTAATGAAAGGGGGCGAGTTGTTGCTTTTGGTGGAAGGGTTTATAAAAATGGAGACAATGGAGCAAAGTATCTTAATTCCAGTGAGAATATTTTTTTTAAAAAAAAAAACATTTTGTTCAATCTTAATAAGGCAAAAAAGCATTTGAATGCAGAAAATAATCTTATTGTTGTTGAGGGCTATATGGATGCAATTTCATTGTGGCAATATGGTTTTAAAACTGCCGTCGCACCTCTTGGGACAAGCATAACAATAGAGCATTTAATGAAAATATTTAATTACTGCAAGGAGCCAATTTTTTTATTTGATAGCGATGAGGCAGGCAAAAAAGCTTTAGTTCGTGCTTGTGAAATGGTTTTTCCGATGTTAAAAGTTGGCATTATTCCAAGATTTTGCTACTTAGATGGTGCAAAAGATGTTGATGAGTTTTTAAAAAAATTTTCTCGTGATAGTTTGCAAGAAAGACTGCAACAAGCGGACAAAATTCAAGATTTTATTTTTAAAATGAAAAGTAGTAATTACGATCTTGAAGACCCGAACCAAAAAGGGATTTTCCAAAAGGAAATTTTTGATTTAGTTGCATTGATAAACGACGAAAATTTAAGGAGAGTATTTAAAGAACATTTTAAGAAAAAATTTTTTTTTGATAAAAAAGGTTTTAATAGTAATGGTGTTTTTAAAAAAAGTAAAGTTGGTTTTAAAAAAGTAAATGAAGTTTCACCATCAAAAAATGATAGTTTAGATTTTTTAGAAAAGCAGATTTTATCAGTATTACTTACAGATGATTTTTTGAAAAAAGATGAGTATTTTATTGAGAATATTTTGACAAAATTATCAAAGAAAAATCAAAATTTGTTTTATAAATTACAGCAGGAAAATGAAGGTATTAGAAGGAGTTTTATAGGCCGTTTTTCAGTCAACAATAATGGATTGTATAACCAAAATCGTATTGATGATTTTTTGTTCGCATTGGAGATAAAAAAAGTTGAAGTTTCAAATTTACCGCAATCCATCAAGACAAGCGAAATTCAAAAGTTGCTTGATAAAAAAAAAGAAGTTATTTTGAAATCTTTCAAGGGATATGATGAATTTTGAATATAGCGACAGAAGGACAAGAATTATTAGATATGTCTGCTGTATATTAATTGGTATATTTGGAGCTGTTGGTTTATTTTGTATTTTTGAGTTTCGTGAAGCAATTTTGAAGAAGTTTAGTTTTTCAAAAGTGCCTTTAAAAACGATTGAAAAATTTGAATGCAAAGAGTGCAAAGAGGAGAAAAATATAAATAAAATAATAGACGATATAGAAAAAAAATGCGCTGCCAGTGATAAAGCTCAAGAAGCGGGAGAGCTTCAAAAAGGCGATGACCATAGCGAACAATTCACAACAAACCAAAGTGGAAAAGATAATTTTGTTAAATCAAACGAAGAATATAGTAAACTTGTTGACAGATTGGCAAAATCTGTCGTTCATATTAAATTGATATCTTTAAAAGATACAGATATAAATGAAAGATATTCTTTATTGAATGCGTTGGGTGGAGAGGTTTTTCCAAATAAAAAAGTTAAAGTTTTTGGCAGTTGTAGCGGTTTTTTCGTTAGTACTGATGGTTATATCACGACAAATCATCACTGCATTGATGACGTTCAAGATATTGAGGTTGAAACAAAAGACGGAAGAACATATAAAGGTAAAGTTGTAGGATATTTTGAAGGTGCAGATTTGGCAGTTATTAAAATTGAGCCTAAGAAAGGAGAAAAATTTAGTGCTGTTAAAATCGGAAATTCAGATAGTTTAAGCATTGGTGATAATGTTCTCATAATAGGAGGGCCTCTTGGTTATAAGTGGTCGGCATCTTCTGGAATAGTGAGCGGAAAAGCAAGGGATAGTGTTTATGGTCAAGAAGATGATAAGCTACGTGTTTGGGGAACTTCCGGAGAGTTAATACAAATTGATGCCGCTGTAAATCCGGGAAATTCCGGTGGCCCTGCGTTCAACATGAACGGCGAGGTTGTTGGTGTTGCAAGTGCCGGTTATGTTTCTTTGCAAGGTATGAATTTTATTGTTGCATCAAACACTTTAAAGGAATTTTTACCAAAATTGATGAAGGGAAAAATCGTTCAAAAAGGTCTTTGGGGCTTAGGCGTAAGGGAGCTTGAACCGTTTGATTTAAAGGCTATTGGAATGGAAAAAAATAGCGGTATGCTTATAGACCGCGTTGTAAAGTTTGGCCCAGCGGAAAAAGCAGGAATTAAACGAGGAGATGTAATTACAAAAGTTGATGGCGTAGAGCTGAAAGATAAGATAACTATGAAACAGATAAATAGTAAAGTTTTTGACGGCTCTTTGAATACGTTGGAAATTAACAGATATGGCAAAATGATGAGGTTTCAAATAAAGGCCGTTGCTGTAAAAGAAATTGAGAAGCTTGAAAAAGGTGAAATTGGTATTCAAGAATGGAGTGATAAAAATATTTCTTATCGTCTTCTCACATCTTTGAGACACGATAATTTTAATTTTCCAAAAGAAGTTGAAGGTATAATCGTGACTGAAATAAAAAGTTATAACGATCCTATGTTAACGTTAGCGATTGGCGACGTAATTATGGGAGTAGATGATAAGCAGGTTAAATCAATAGAAGATTATCAAAAAATTTTGTCCTCTTTAAGAAAGAGAAAGAAAACAATGGCAATATTTCATATTTACAAGCCGACAACTAAACAAATTATAGTAAAAGGTAGTAAAATTGAATGATAGCTTTGGCTTATGTTTTTAAAATTTTTATTATTTATTGTTTTGCTGAATGCTTATTTTATAATTCACTTATTTACAGGTGAGCTAACGTTGCATACATATTTTGAATTAAAAAAGAATATAGAAAAAAGCAGAGCTGAAATGAACGAAGTTATTGCAGAAAGGCATTTTTTGGAAAAAATAATTATGAGAAAGGACATTGATTTGGAGTTTTTGGACGACTTTGCAAGAGAAAAACTTGGACTTTCGCAAGCGGATGAGTTTATTTTGACAGACCAATAATTTTATGCATCTCAATTTTATAAATGAGAGAGTTAACTATAAGGATATATCCAATTTTTTTGATTGTGTAGAAAATAAAAATAGGCTTGAGGTGCAAGAAAAAATTTATATTTTAGAGCACAAGGATGTTTATACGGCCGGCAAAAGTGTTTTGAATGTCGGCGAAGCATTGAAAGAAAAAATTTGCAATGTATCAGTTGTTTATAGCGACAGAGGTGGGCTCTGGACTTGGCATGGAAAAGGGCAGGTTGTTGTGTATTTTGTTTATGATTTAAAAAGACACAATAAAACAATTGGCGATTTTATGAAAAATGTTGAAAATGTCGTCGTGGATTGTGTCAAGGAGGAGATAATTAAGTTTAGCGTTAGCAATGATTATAAAAGTAGCATAAGTATTTTTGCACGGCAAGACAAAAGAGGCTTTTGGTGTCAAAATTTAAAAAACGGAGAAATTGCAAAGTTTGGTTTTATTGGTTTGAGAGTAAAAAACGGGTTTGTAATTCACGGAATAAGTATAAATTATAACAACGATTTATCTTATTTTGATTTTATAAATCCTTGTGGGCTTGGAGATGTAAAAATTTCTTCTATTGAGAAAATGATAAAAGAAGTTTACCAAAATGATTTAGCTTTAAAAAAATTAAACATTGAAAACTTTAAAAAACGATTAGGAAACGCTCTTTTTAATGCTTTAAATGAGTAATTGGTTTGACTTTTATTGTATAATTTTTTGATTTTCTATAAATGTCTATTGGTGCTTCTAATTTCTTCAATTTAAAACTCATTCGGAGGCAGGTTTTTAGTCGTAATTTATCAAAAGTTTTTATTAAAAATATTCTTTTGTGTTTGGCTTTTTGTAGAAGAAAATGGAGGAATTTAATCAAAAATTCGCTTTCATCAAAAAAAAAGCATTATTTTTATACCTTTTTGATTGGTTTATTTAATTTTTTCGCTTCTCCTCCATTTAGCATTATTTTAGTTTTACCTTTAACTTTTGGCTCGCTGATGTTTATTTTAAATAAACAAAAAAATAGTGGTATAAAAAAGCAATTATTAACTATTTTCTTTTTTTTGTTCGGCTATTTTGTAAGTATTTTTTGGTGGTTCGTTATTCCTTTAACGACAGATTTTGGCAGTTTGTTTTGGTTAACTCCATTTGCAATTTTGGGACTACCATTTTTGATGTCTTTATTTTTTGTTCCATTTTTTTGCATCGGATTTTTATGGTTAAAAGGAAGAAAAGGTGGAGATGGTTTTAATTATGATTTGAGTTTATTTGTAGTTTTTCTTATATGTTGGTTTTGTGGTGAGTACGTCCGTGGGCATTTGATTTTTGGCGGTTTTCCTTGGATGCTTTTTGGTCATTTTGTAAAATATTCTTTTGCTTTTCAAATTGTACGGCTTATTGGAATTGATTTATATTCAATTTTGTTTTTGGCTTTGGTTTTGAGTGTTTATTTTTTCTTTTTTGGAGAAAAAAATGAAAAAAATCAATTGTTATGCTTATTGATTGCTGGTTTTTGGCTTGTTAATTGTTTGATAGGAGGTGCTGTTTTGTTGTTTTCAAAATCAGAAAATTTTTCTCAAACAATAATCGGTTCGCAACCAAATATTCCTGCAAAAATGGATGCTTCCAGTGATGCTGTAGAGATTTTGAATAAAAATATAGAATTGATTTCTTGGACAGCACGGAGCAATAGGGATATGATTAAAATTCTTCCAGAAAATGCTATAAGTTTTTATATGGAAAGCGGCAGTAATGCATCAAAAGCACTCGGTAGAGTCGTCGGCAACGATAAATCTCTTTTGCTCGCTGGTGGAATTTATTCAGAAGGGTTGGCAATCTACAATGTTATTTATTCAGTAAATAATGATGGGCATATTGTCTCGCTTTATAAAAAACAAAAACTTGTGCCATTTGGAGAGTATATTCCAGTGAGGCAGTTTATGCCATTTTTAACACGTACATTGACCAACGGAATGGTTGATTTTTCAATAGATGGCGAGAATGATTATTTTATATTTTATCGCGATTTGCCAATAATTTATCCAATCATTTGTTATGAAAGTATTTTTCCTGATTATGTGAAGACAAACATAAGTAAAAATAGAAGGTTGTTAAAGGAAAGGTTTGCAACAATTTCAAAGGAAGAAAATGATAAAGGTTTTGGCGAAAAAACAAAAAGCTTAAAAGAACGTGGTGAACTAATTGTTAATGTCGTTAATGACGCTTGGATGAAGTGGTCTGTTGCTGGGTATCAACATTTTTTAATGACAAGGTATCTTGCTGTGGCAACTGGTTTGCCTGTTATTAGAGTTTCAAATAACGGAATTTCTGCTTTTATTGATAGCTGTGGGCGAGCCGTTAGACAAACAAAATTAAACACCGAAGATGTTCTATTTATTGCTCCGAAGAGGGTTTGAATTCTGCTACGGATAAAAAAATTCAACGCCTTAAATGTTTGAATTATTAAGCAATTTCCAAAAATTCAACTGGGAGGTTTTTGTTGAAGAAAGTTGCTTCAATATACTTTAACATTTTCTCGTTTTCTGCATTGCCTTTGATTTTTTGATTATCTAAAAAGCTTTCCATTGCCAGTAAATCATTGCCATTGAAAGCTTTTTCCACTTTTTGTCTAATATCATCGTTTTCCTCGAGTTTAATGTTTTTTGTATATCCATTTATTCTCTTATAAATCTTCAAAAACTTTTCATTACTGAAATAAGAAACTGCCGTTTTTATGTCAAAAAACACTGCTTTATCAATTATTTTTGTAGCAACTTCCGCAAATTGTTTGATGTTTTTGATATCTTTATAAGTGTCTTCAATATATTTTTGCAATCTTTTCAAGAAAAGTTTTTTTATTTCGTCGTTTCCGTCAGTCAAGTCTGCCAAATTTAAATCATTCATTTTTTCTATAAAAATCGCAACGACGTCATCCATTCTGGCTTTTACTTTATATTTATCTCCACTTCCCGTCGGTTGCTTGTCTTGTTGATACATTGTTGAAATGTAGGCAATTCTGTCTGTCAAATAGTAATACAAAACCTCGTTTTTCTCGCTTTGAATTTTGTTTTTATCTAAAAAGTAAGGGTTAAATTCATAATTAAAATAGTAGCCTCCTATTATGCCTTGTAATTCAGGAAATTCAGCCACAACGTGCGTTGCTAAATCAATTTTTGTATTAAAAATAAGTTCTTTTACTTTTTCAAAAGTTTCAATATCGTTTTTCGGAAGGTTTTTTGCTGTCGCTTTTTGTTTTTGTAAATATTCTTCAAATGTGATATTATCAACAAAAGTGCGAGCAAGAAGTGATTTTGTAAGCTCATTTTTATACTCATTTTCTCCAAATTTTGTCAACTCTTGTTTGTCTTTTTCAAAATAATAAACCGCATCATCAAGCCGTGCCTCAATAACCTTTTGGTGTCCTTGTAAAACTTGCTCTTTTGAGTTTTTGCTTTGTGTAATTTTTCCGCCAAATATTAAAAATTTTATTTCGCTTCCTTCTTTATAGACAACGTATCTTTGATTTTCTCGCAAAACGAGTTCAATAAGTTCAAAAGGTAATTTTTCAAATTTTTGATTTAGAACCGCGACCATTGGTTCAACGCAATATTCACTCATTCCTGCGAGTTCTTCAAGCAAGGATTTGTTTTTGTAATCTAACTTATATTTGGATACTTCATTTTTTACGAATTCAAGCCTTCTATTATAATTTATTTCAATGGCATTTTCTTTTAATATTTTGAAGTATTCGTCGAAGGAATTGCATTTTTTGAATTCAAATTTATCAATATATGTCCCGCCGTTTGTTTGAAGTCCGAAAAACTCTCCTTGAATAACTTCGTCATCTATGCATAAAAATAGAGATCTTATTGGCCTTAACCATCTAATTGTCATTTGTGGATAGTTCATTGTTCTAGGAAAGTTTTTTGAAAAATTCTTCAAAATTTCTTCCGCTAATTGTTGCAATTTTTTTGTATCAATATCGCAATTTGTAAGCTTTAAAACCATTCTGTTCGGCGTAATACCAACCACGACGTCGTCGTCGTTTATATTGATTTGCAAGACCCCCAACGCTTTTTTTGAAAAAGTTAAATAATCACTCGCTATTGTTTTCTGTAACGTAGCTGGCAATTCTTCGGTAAAAATTTCAAAAACCGCATTTGCCATAATGCTTATTAAGCAACTTTCTTCTTTTTTAATAAGCTACGTGCAGAAGGTTTTATTACTCTTTTAACTTTTTTCTCTTCCGCTTCTTGCTTTAATTGTTCTTGAACTGCTGGAATTTGTTTTAATTGGTGTTTTAATCTTGCTCCGAATTCCGTCATATTTTGAGCTTTTGTGTGGAGCAAATATTCATCAAGATTGCCATATTTCATTATTGTTCTCAATGTTCTTGTTGTAATTTTCAGTTTAAATTCCTTATTTAAAAGCTCGCTTTTTAGTGTTATATTCTGCAAGTTTGGAGCAAAAATTCTTTTTGTTCTTTGATTTGAATTTGGAACGTTATAACCGACTTGTATTTTCGTTCCTGCTAACGAGCATTTTCTTGACATAAGAATTAAACCAAGACCTTAGTTTTACTCAATAAATAAAAATCAAGTGTTTTAAGCACAATTTAAATTAAAATTTTTGTAAAATTTTTTTTAAAATCTTAAATTTCAATTCAATGAAACTCGCAGGGGCAGTAGGATTCGAACCCACGACCGACGGTTTTGGAGACCGCTACTCTACCAGCTGAGCTATACCCCTAATCGCCCGATTGAAATTGAAAACATTTTAAAATTCAAGTTTTATTGACAATAATTTTTTCAACAATTTTATATCGCGTAAGTTCTTGACTTCAAGCTTATGTCATTAGATATATTTTTTCAGGCTTTTGCAACAACTTTTGCGATGTTGTGCGTCATTGGACCGATATGTATGACCGTGATAAATACTGCCATTATTCACGGGTTTTCTGTTGGGTTGTGTGCTGGTTTCGGCGTTGCTGTCGCTGATAGCATCTATATTATTCTTGCAAGTTTGGCCATTTCTATGCTTGAAACGATACTTGCAAGCAAGATTGTTGTCGTAATTGGTTTGTGCGGAGGAACGTTTCTCTATTATTTAGCTTATAGATTTTGGAACACAAAACCAAGCCTTGATAGTAATTCTGTTTCTGGAAGTCGTATAAAGAGTTTTATAACTTTACTTTGTCTCACTCTCACTGGGCCAACGACTATAATTACGTATTCTGTTGTGTTTTCAAGTTTTTTAGGAAACAATAATTTTAGTGCCATTTCCGCAATTTCGGGAGGTATGATTGCGACATTTTTGTTTTATTTTTTGGTTGTTTTCATAGTATCTTTGATACGTAAGAGGATAAGTGAAAAAGGAATTACTATTTTGAATAAAGTTGCTACGATTATTATCGTTGTGCTTGCTACGATGTTGATGTATAGTGGTTTGAAAAATTTATTTAGTTAATTTATGGTTAAGGAAAAAAGTGATTTTTGTGATTTATCAAGTGAAAAGTTGAGAGATGTTTACAATGAAATGGTTTTTATCCGTAAGTTTGAGGAGAAGTGTGCCGTTGCATATCAGCAAGGTTTGATAATTGGTTTTTGTCATTTATACACAGGACAGGAAGCAGTTTTGTGCGGGATAAAAGCAAATATGAAGGAAGGCGATAACACAATAACTTCATATCGTTGTCATACGCAGGCAGTTTTGTTTAGTAAAAACCCTTATGGTGTAATGTGCGAGCTTTTTGGTCGTCAAGATGGTTTGTCAAAAGGTAAGGGTGGAAGTATGCATATTTTTTCACCAGAAGGAAATTTTTGGGGTGGACACGGAATTGTTGGTGCACAAGTTCCACTTGGAACGGGAATTGCTTTTGCTGAAAAATACAAAGGAACAGACAATATTTCAATAGTTTTTATGGGTGACGGAGCTGTAAATCAAGGGCAAGTTTACGAAAGTTGGAATATGGCAAGCCTTTGGGGTCTCCCTGTTTTGTATGTGATTGAAAACAATAAATATGCAATGGGAACGGCTGTTGAAAGACATTCTTGTAATAAAGACAAGCTTTATAAAAGAGGTGAACCTATGGGAATACACGGCGAGGAGGTTGATGGAATGGACTTTTTTGCTGTTTATGAAAAGTCAAAAGAATTGATGGAAAAAGTTAGAAAAGAGCAGAAACCTTATATTTTGCAGGTCAATACCTATCGTTATCGCGGGCATTCAATGAGCGATCCTGCAACTTACAGAACAAAAGAGGAGGTAAATAGCTGGAAAGAAAGAGATGCAATAAAAAGTTTTGCGAGTAAGTTGGTTGAAAAAGGTGTTTTTACTGAAAAAGAAATTGAAGAAATTGATGAACAGAAAGCTGATGAAGTAAATGATATTTTTAACAGAGCAAAAAGTTGTCCAATGACGTCATTGGAAGAATTGGAAACCGATATTTTAATATAGTAAAAGTTTTGTTTTGAGAGAGGTATGTCGGTCTTTTTTATTTTTTTGAATAATTTTTTAAAGACTATTCTTTTTATTTGTTTGTTTTTGTCTACTTTCTTTTTTCAAAAGAAATCGCAAGCTTGGAGTGATTGGGATGATTTTGATAGTCCAAAATGGATGAAAGTTGATGCAGATTCTTCAAGGGGAAAGGCGATAAAAAGATCCGGCGATTTTATGGAATGGGTGCCGTTAATTATGGCAGTTGGAATGGTTGCTTATCACAAAGATTTCAATATTCATAAAGTAAGATTTAAAGATCATTTTAAGGAAGATTTTTTTAGTTATGAAAGATATAAAAACAATGGCTTCGCACAACTTGTTTTAAGCTATGGTGTGTCTATGGGTGCTTATGCAATATTGAATGCAACTTTTCAACGTCCACGTCCGCGGGATATGTTAATGGAAGGAAAAAGCCATCACTGGTTCGGTGGAAGATCGGGAAGGAGTTTTCCATCAGGACACACAACAAATGCTTATGCACCGGCGTTTTTCATTGCTTGGAGATATGGGTGGTTGAAAGCCACTCCTGCTTTATTAGCTGCCGTTTGGACGGGATATACGAGAATTGCAGTAAGTGCTCATTATATTACTGATGTTGTTGCTGGTGCCGGACTTTCTGCATTGATATCTTATTTTTTTACTCATCCTTATAAAGTTGGCAAAACACAAGTGCAGGTTGGAGCATCCGGCGATGTTGGTGCGAGCGTAAGTATTCAATGGTAGTGTGCTGAATTTCATTGCTATTTGTTTTAAACCTTGATGGTTTGTTTATTTAATTTTATTTATTTGATTTAATATTTTAATCGCACAATTTCTCTCGGCATTTTTCTTTGTGTTGCCCTCTGCTTCTGTATAAAACTTATTAAAAGAACAACTCACTATGAAAATAGGTTTGTGCTCTGTCCCTTTTTTATCAATTAAATCATATTGCGGAAGACATTTATAATGTTTTTGTGTATATTCTTGGAGTTGCATTTTTGGGTCGTTTATTTGATTTGAAACAAGATATTTTGAAAAAAGTGCGTCAATTATTTCATAAACTTTTGCAAGTCCACATTCAATATAAATGCAACAAATCAAAGATTCTACACAATCAGCAAGTATTACATTTTTATCAATTGGCTGTCGTCGTGATATGATAACTTTTTCATCAAGCTTTATTGATTTAGCAACTTCTCTGCAAACTTTTCTTGATATCGCGAATGATTTAATTTTACTCATTTCTCCCTCTCGTTTGTTTTGAAAAGTTTCAAAAATCATTTGAGAGATGCAAAAATTTAAGATCGTATCACCTAAGAACTCCATTCTTTCGTAGCAACTTGTTTTGTTTACCGACGAGTGTGTCATTGCTTCTTGAAAGCTTTTTTTAGTCAATATTTTTTCAATTCCAAACTTATAACAAAAATCTTCAAAATTCTCAAAAAAAGATTGTTGCATATAATTTTTTTTTTATTCTTCGTTGTTTCGTATAAGATGTCAATTTCTTTTTCAAGAAAAAAAAATATAGATTTTTCCAATGTTTTTAATGATGGTTTTCAGTTGTCTCGAAAAAACATTGGAGGTGTTTTGGGTTTTGAAAAGGAGAGGTTTATAAAGATGTTTGATAAATTCTTTTTTGATTTTATTTCTTTCCGCAAGCAAAGGGATTTATTGATAGTGAATTCATTTTTAATTTCTTTAATAAGTGATATTGAGGTTGATGATAAATTTAAAAAAAATCATCGTTTAAGCGATGTTTTTAGTTTTGATAATAATAAAATTTTAGTAAATAATAATTTAACACCAATATCAACAAATGAGTTAAATACTGGACTAAATCTCTCTATTTCAACTTTAAAAAAGTTTTTTGATTTTGCTGAAAGTGTGAAATATTTTGATGATTTAGATTTAAAGAAGAATATATCGGCAAAAATAAAAAAAGTAAAAACTCTTGACGATTGGAATATCTTAAAAACATTAACAAGTGATAAAAAGGTTTTGGTTGGTATTCAGGAAAAACTTGGTGATGTTTTAAAATATAAAGATGCTTGAATTTTGGCAAATTATTTGATTACTTTAAAAAATGCTTGATTTTAAATTATGTGATATTTTATCACCTTTGGACTTGGTTTCCCGAGTTTTAAGTATATTATTATCAATTCTTTTAAGTTTTTATCTTTAATTTTGTATTTTTATGGTTGATGACAATGAATTGTTAAATACCTCTTCTGTTGAAGAGGATAGGAAAAGTAAAACTTCTACACGAAAAAAGGCATTAAAAAGTGTTAAGAATGACGATGTTGCTGTTGAGAGCAGTGAAAGAAAAAAAATAGGTTTTAGTTCAATGGAAAAGAGTAATTTGAATTTGGGTTTAAATAATGGAACAGTTACAAACGACAACGAAAAAGAAAGTGGTAAAATAGGTAGCTTTGACCTTGGACTTCGTAATTTAAATCTTAATTCCAATAACGCAAATAGTTCTAATAATTTAAACGAAGGAGGCGAGTTGAAGAACGGAGAAAATGGTGCCTCTGGTTTTGAAAATAATAATTTACAGAATATTGCAAATACAGCCAATGCTAATGTCGCGAACATCACCAGTGACGAAGTAAATGCCAAAAATGAAGATGAGAGAAATAATTTTTTTCAGAGAAGAAATAGAATGATGCAAGACAGACAACTGCAACAGGAATATGTTATAAATACAGAGCAGGTCACTTATGTAAAAGATTTGAGAGACAAAAATTTGGATGAGCTGATTGAAATTGCTGAAAAATATGAGGTTCAGAACCTTAATAGAATGCTAAAACAAGACATAATTTCTGCAATTTTAAAGCAATCAGCGATCAAAGGCGAGGGACTTTATGTTGATGGATGTTTGGAAGTTATAAATGAAGGTGGTTTTGGTTTTCTGAGGGACAGTAGTAATAATTATCGTCCTTCTTCATATGATGCTTATATTTCTCAAAATCAAATAAGAAAACTCGGTCTTCGTCAAGGTGATGTCGTAGGGGCTTACATAAAAGAACCAAGAAAACAGGAAAGATATTTTTCTGTCGTTAGAATTGAGACAATTAACGGCAAAAAGGTTGATGAAATGAAAAACAAAGTCAATTTTGACAACTTAATCCCGCTTTATCCGACAGAAAAGTTAAAATTTGATAAATTAAGCAACCCAAAAGAAGCCGTATCTACAAGAGTTATTGATTTAATGTGTCCAATTGGCAAAGGTCAAAGAGCCTTGATTGTAGCTCCTCCACGAGCAGGTAAAACTTTCTTGATGCAAGCAATAGCTCACGCTATAAATGAAAATCATCCGGAAGTTGAGTTGATTGTTTTATTGATTGACGAGAGGCCAGAGGAGGTGACTGATATGGTTCGTTCCGTAAAGGGCGAGGTTGTTAGTTCTACGTTTGACGAGCCTGCAAAAAGACACGTTGAACTTGCTGAGATTGTTATTGAGAAAGCCAGAAGGATGGTTGAAGATGGCAAGGATGTTATAATTTTACTTGATAGCATAACACGATTAGCAAGGGCCTATAATGCAATTGCTCCATCGTCTGGAAAGGTTTTGACCGGCGGTGTTGATTCAAATGCATTGCAAAAACCAAAAAGATTTTTTGGTGCTGCGAGAAATATTGAAAACGGAGGTTCGCTCACAATTATAGCAACTGCACTTGTAGAAACTGGATCGAAAATGGATGAAGTTATTTTTGAAGAGTTCAAAGGAACGGGAAATTCTGAAATAGTTTTAGATAGAAAGATTGCTGAAAAGAGGCTTTTCCCTGCGATTGATATTTTAAAATCAGGCACAAGACGAGAAGAGGAAATGGTTGAAAAGGAGGAGTTGCAAAAGACTTGGATTTTACGAAGGATTTTAATAAATATGGCTGGCAACGGAGCAAATAATACAGCTGAAGCATTGGAATTTTTGTTGGAGAAGTTAAAAAAAACAAAAGACAATAAAGATTTTTTTGAAGTGATGAACAGCGGTGTAGTGAAGGTTTAGTTTTTATTGAACAGCATTTTTTAAGCCGTATTCAATGTTTTATTCATACTTGTTTTTTATATTATATTTTGTTGTTTTTATTGAATGACGAAAAAAATCGGCAAAAATGTTTTGTTTATTTATTCTTGTTTGCAGGATAGGACTTTTTTGGAGCATAACATTGTTGAGATTTATAAGAGTGTTGAAGCTATTAGTGAAGATGTAAATATTTATTTTTTCTCTTCCACAGAAACTATGAAATTAGCCCTTCCTGATAGGGTTCATTTTTTTGTTGAGAAAATAACAGAGAAAAAGATAAAAAAAATTGTTAAAAAATTTAAAATCAATTGTGTTTATCCTACGATTGGTGATTGCGATGAAATTATACGCGGTTTAAATGATTTTTTTAAAAAAAACAAAGTTGAAAATGTGTACAGTGATTATTATACAAATAAACAAAATACAAAAAACTTAATACCTTTTGCTAAAAAGGTTGGTTTTTCTACGAAAAGAAAAAGTTTAAAGTTTTTTGAAAAAAATAAAAGAGAGCATTTTTTGAATTTCATTTGTATAAAAGACAACTTTGAACAACAGCTTGTTTTAGATATTTTTGAAAGTTTTTATGATGACAAAAATTGTTTATTTTGCTCAGAAACTGGATTTTATGATGTGGATGAATTGCTAAAAATAAGAGCAATAGTTGATAATTTTGGTGAATTTATTCAATGTAAAAAAACGTTTTATTGCATCAAGGTTTCTGTTGAGAGTGGTAAGATTTTTTTTAATGATATTAAATTTGGAAATTGCGACGAGGTTTTGTTTTTTTTGGAGAAAAAAATAATTAACCATAAAAATCTGATAAGAAATATTCACGAGAGATTTTATATTTTCCCGAAAATGAATAGAGAAACTTTTTATTACTCAAAAGATAATGGCAAGAATGGGATTTGTTTTATTAGAAAATCAAGCAATTGTTTTTTTGAAAAAGTTGTTAGCTTTCTAAATAAGAAATCCATATGTTCCGTTGAGCGTTTATTGTTTTTTTTGAAAAAAAATAATGAAACATTGCAAAGTTTTTCCTATAAAAATGAAGTTGTTTTTATCAGAAAGTATGAAGCTTTTGGTTTTGGTGAAAATTTGTTAATTGTAGATTTTCGTGAAAAAGATAGTGATATAAATGATAGACTTTTATTTTTCAGGATTTGCCAAGAGCTCAATAAGGTCAAAAATTGCAGACTTGTTTATATTTCAGACCAATTTTCTTGTTTAGTTGGTTTATTGCCGGAATGCGATATTATTACTATTGCAGACAATGGTTCGTTAGAAGAGGAGCTAAAAGTGGTAATTAAAAGTTATTCTATTAGTGATGTTTTTTTAAATCCTATTCGTGAAAATGAGAATTGTTTTAATAAGTTATGTAGAGTGAAATCGATACGTTTTTTAGGATTAAATAGAGATTTTAAATTTCTTCACAACGAAGCTCTTATTGACTTGTCAAATGAATGCAATCTTACGTTTCAAGGAGAACGTTTAGATCAAGAACAAAAAATTTTACATTTCTTATGCTTCAAAGATCGTTATAATAACGCAATTTTTCATAAGGTCGTAGGTGAGGAATTTGTTTCAAGTAATAATTTGCATTGTTTTTTTAGTCCAATAGTTGGTTGCGATTACAGCTGTGAAAAAGCGATAGAAAGTTACGCTTTTGCTATTTTAGAAAAAATTAAGTGTTTCGGCATTATTGACATTGAATTTATTTATAATGACGGAGATATTTCTCTAAAAAATGTTGCGATAAATAGTAGTAAAATCTTGTTCTTTGAAGATAAGCGATATAATTATTTTATCCATTTAGCTACCACGAGTTTGCTGGGTGAGAATATTTTTGCTTTAAAAAAAGGTAAATTAGATGTTAGAAAAAAATTTGTTCAAACTATTTTGGTTATTCACGGAGATGGACAAGTGGTTGTTGTAAGCAATAGAGCCAAGAAAGGAGCTTTTGACGATTATTATGGAAGAATAGTTCAACAAAATCCAAAGAAAAAACCAGCTTTACACTGGGGAGTTTTGCAAAATTAGTTTATCAGGTTTTTTCAATTTATCGATTTTATGACTTTATTTAATTGATCCAGATCAAATATACAAGAAGGGTTTAAAATCGTTTCATTGCAAGCATAAGGTATGTAAATTTGCATAGGACTTTCGAATTTATTTCTGGAAATAACTACGGCAAATATTCCAAAAAGTTTTTTTATTATTTGTGTTGTAAATATGTATTCCAGATTTGCATTACAAGAAACAAGTTCTGTTGATGCCATCATATTTGCAGTAATGATGCCGTTTTCCATTATAAAATTTCCTTCTGCTTGTGGGAATTTAAGGTTGCTTCTTTCTATCAATTGCAAGTAATTTGTTGTTTTATTTATTCCGTTTTTTATGCTATCAATACCAATTGCCTGTATGTTGAAATTCGGTATACTCAAATTGTTGATTACAAATTTTCCTTTTCCGTTAAGTCTTTTAATAAAATCAATAGGGTTAAAACTACTTGAAGAAATTTCCATTTGTACGGATAATAGACCTCCGATATACGGGGTGATTGTTTTTTTTATATCTATTCCCGATAAAACAATGCCAGCATTAATTTGTGGACGTTCACGCAAGAAAAGAACGACATTTCCACTTATTTTTCCATTTCCATATTCTGCCGTAAAATCGTTGGTTTCAAATGTTCCGTCTTTGATTGTAAAATTGCTTGAAAGATTTTGTATTGTGTTATTTTGCGAGAAAACAGCAAAGTTTATATTTAGATTTATATTGCCATTTATTCCGAGAAAAGAAGGTATATTATATTCTTTGTCTTCAAAAAATATTTCTTCAATGTTTTTGCCGGTTGCGGTTTTTAAACTATTATTTAAATCATTCAAATATTGCATCTCTATTTTATCAATTTTTACATCTCCATTTATTGTCTCTTTTTCATCTATATTTTTTAGACTAAAACCGGCAGTTCCTTTCAGGAAAGGTGATAGTGCACTTATAGTTAATTCGGTGTTTTTTTCGCCATCATTGAGTTCGTATAAAAAGTTTTCAATTTTAATATTCTCCAGTAAAACGTTATCAAGTATAATTCGACTTTCATACTTAAAACGCGAGGTTTTTTTCTTCCTCTTCTCAAAAAGCTTTTGCCAAAAGATTGGTTCTTGTTCGTTTTTTTGCTGAAAAAGTTCAAATTTATCATAATATTTTTTATAAAATGGTTTTAAATCAAAAATTTCGTTTATATTAACATTTTGCACGACTAAACTTTTCTTTGTTGAAACAATTTTGTTTAAACTATTGTGGTATTTTGAAAGGTTTATTGTCGCAATCTTCGCGTCATCAATTGTCATTTCTACATTTTTAAATTCAAAGCCGTTGGTTTTTAATGCTAATTTTCCACTAATAATATAACTATTTGTATTGAGCTCCTTGTTTATCAATGGCGAATTAAATAATGCAAATAAGTTTTTAATGTCCGTGCCGGCGAATGTAAAAATATCGTTTTCATCATCAAAATTTTTAATCTCAATTAAATCAACGGCATTAGCATTATAGATTCGTGTTCCCGCAAAAGATATATTTGAATTTTTAGATTTTGAGGTGGAAATTATAATATTTTTCAATTGTTGAGAGTTTATTGTTGCTGTGTCTATTTCGGTTTTTATTTTAAAATCACTTCTGTCGAATATTGTGTAAAAGGTTTTTATAATTTTGCTGACAAAGTTTATATTTTCTTGAATGCCTTTTTTTTTTGCTCCTTCTATAAACTTATTTTCTTCTCCTGACATAGCGAGTTTATGCCATTCTTCTTTTTTTGTCGTTTTTTTATCTTCTTCGTCATCTTCCTCCTCGTTTTCTTCATCTTTTACAACGTCGTCAAAATTTATATCTTTAAATTTTAGATTTATAGATCCTTCTTTATCGGTTGAAATTTGCCCAACAGAGCCATTTAATACAAAACTTCCACTCAATGTAGTCCTTTCGTTGTTTTTGTCTTTTGTGGCATTTGCTACAATTTTGATGCTTTTTTTTAAAATTTTCTTTAAATCATCGTCCTTGACGTTAAAGCCAACTTCATTTAATAATTTTAAAAAATTCCCAGTTTTGCAATTAAATTCTTCTGTTTTTTCATTGCTGTATAAAAAGCATTCAATGTTTTTGCCCTCCAATTTTCCGTTAGTTTCATAGTTCTTTTTTCCAATATTGTTTTGCTTTAATAAAAACTCAATGTTTTCTTCTTTGCCGGTGCTTGCCGAGGCTCTATAAGAGGCTTTCTCTTTTGTTTTTGTAATTTCAAAGTTATTAAATAAAAGCTCTTCAATTATGTTTTTTTCATCATTTTCGTTTTTTGCATAGATGTTTATTGTTAAATTTGTTGCAGATATAGAAACATATTTGTCTTTTATTTTACTGATAATTTTTTCAAAAAATTCTGTCATTTCCTCTTTTTTATCGATAAGTAAATCTACGATGAGATTATCAAAATTGATATTATGGTTTGTTAATCCAAAAGTAAAATTTTCTCCGTATCCACTTATTTCGTAGCCATCAAGATTAAAACGATATGTTATTTTTCCGGTATTAGCTTTTAAACCGAGTAATCGCAAATTCCAATTTGTCTGCGAAGAAAGCTCAATTCCTGCTTGTTGTGCGTATTTTATTGCACTATCGCCGACGAAATTCATCGGGACAAGGCTAATCAATACAGATATGGCTATCAATATAGCAAAGCCAAATAGTATTGAAAAAACAACTCTCACATAAGAAGTTTAAAAGCTGAATAGTAATAATCAAGCAGGGTTTTTTCTATTTGTCTTTATTCATTTCCGCTAACACAAACAGATATTACATCACGATATATTTTTTTGTCTGCACCGGTGAGTTTTTTTGGCAATGTTATAGGCGTAATTTTTAATAATGGTTTTATAGGCAGGTCTTTTGAGAGGTTGTTGTAAACAATGTTTTTTACGGCTTCAACTCTTTGTTGTCCGAGTTTTTTAGTATATCCGTACGCATTTTGGTAATACATAATTGTAATCGTCGGACTATTAAAATATGTCATCTTTTTTTGTAGACGTTTTATAACAACATTCATCTTGTCCATCAATTTTATTTCGTCTTTATCAAAATATAGTGCATTGCAATAAAGCCCTTTGTTGTATAAAGCACAACTTTCACAGGAAGAATTGCGGTTATTTAAAGCCAAATTTTCTTTTGTTGTCATGTCAAACAAGTTGTATCCTTGTATCAATAACGACATTCTTAAAGCTTTCATATTATCTAAAAACCTATTTTTACATCTATTCATTTTTTCGGTTGTATTGCCTTCCTCAAAAGCTTCAAGCCAGCAATCGAAAGCAATATAGCTATCCGCCAAAACAAGCCCGTCATTTGAATTTATGATTGAATTTATTGATGCATTTCTTAATTGTTCTCGTGCAATAATAAATTGTTCTATGTCATCCGGCAAAATACCAAAAGAGTAAGGATTTGCCGGTGCGATGATTTTGTAATTCTTTATTTTCATTGCTTTTGTTTTGAAATAATATGCATCAATAAAATCGTTTTGCTGATATCTACTTTCTGCGAAGTTTAAATAATTAGCTTCAAGTGTTTTTGAAAAATCAAAAGTGCTTCCGTCGTCAAATTTACCAATTTGCTGTTTCGTATTGTTGTTTTGTTGACCTTGAAAACTTTTCTCAACTTGGTAAGCAAAATTTGCATAATTTTCACCAAAGCATATTGATTGAAAAGAACAAAATATCAGTGCAAATAAGCTTAATGCCCTCACGCCTGGTATTATAACAATAATAACATTATTTGCAATTTTAGACATCATGAACTTATTAAGTGCATTAAAATAAATCATTTGAAAATTATAAATTGTAAAATACCTGCTGTTGTGTCTTTGTGAAAGTTCTGGTTCTTTTGGGACAATTAAAGCATTCAAGAGTTGATAACGCACAAGCAACAATTATTGCAGAAGAGCTTGCTCGTGGCGGAGAACTCTATAAGAAAGAAGTGTATTTTAATATGTTTATTCGTCTGCCGAACTTTTTGCTAACATTTTTACCTGTTTGGCTTTTAGTAAAACATATTGACGACTTTAAAGATGTAGAGGATTGCGATGCCATCGTTGTAAGTGGTAAGAAAATGATAAGATATGCCAAACATTTGCGAAAATTTGCTTTTCCAAACGCAAGAATTGTCCAGATTGGGAATACACATTGCCCGCTCGCAAAAACCGACATTCTGCTGAAGCAAGCAACAAGCAAGAGGGTTTGGCCACAGAAATTAAAAATAGATGTTAATGGTTTAATTTGCAATGAGCTTGACGAAAAAGTCGCGTTAGCGGAAACGGATAGATTTAAAAAAATAAAGAGTTATTTAAAAGGTGAGTTTATAGGTGTCTTTATCAATGGTAAATCACTGATGTTTGATTTTCTACAAGACGATGTTATTGCTTTTGCAAAAACAATAAGCAGAATTTCATATTTAATGAAAATGCCTTTATTGATTTTTTCAGAAAAAAATGTCAATAAGTTGGCTGTAAAGTTAATTAAAGAAAACTTGGATTGTAGTTATTATTTTTATGATAAGAGGGAAAATCCCGATGAAAATCCAAAAGTTGCCTTTATGTATTGGTCTTCTTATTACGTTTTGATTGGTAATTCAATAAACGACCATAGTGAATATTTGTCGCAAGGAAAGCCGTCTTATGTCTTTTTGTGTAAAAATAACACAAAGAAGTATAAAGACTTTATCAATTATGCAATTAACAATGGTAGTTGCGTGGAATTGAATACTGAAAATGATAAGCTTACATACTATGAACCAAAAAAATTGAACGATATTAAGTGTATAGTTGGGGAGATTAAAAAAATGGTTAAACAAGATGTTTAAAGTTTAAGGGAACTTTAATTTTTGATTTGAGTATATTTTTCTAAAAAAATTTAGTTTTTTTTAAAATGGAAGGTGATTTTTTTAAAAAAGCATTAAGGTGGTATAATACGATTTACGTAAGCCCGGCCTGTGAACGCTTGATGTATTTTTTATTGCTAGTCGTTTCGTTGTTTTGCTTATATTTTTCAGTTTCAACCATTGGAATAGTGAGAAAAGCGAAGAATTATAAAAATACTTACATCCTTCTTGTAAATCACAAAGACAATGAAAGTTCAATAAAGGTAAGTAAATTAGTTGGTCAGGAGGATAAAAAAATAGGCATTTTGCGATTTATGCTTTCAAAATACGTCGTAAATTTCTTTTCTTTAACGCATAATAGCGAGGAAAATGCGATGCAATCGTTAAAAAAAAAAATGAGTTTAATTCAAAATTTATCTGGTTTGGAGGTTTATAACAGATATTTGGCAAATGATTATGTTCCAGAGGGCGATACCGGTGATGTTCAACTTGCTATTTATGGGACAAAAAAAGTCGCAACTATTAAGAATATTGAGTTTTTTTACGAAACAAGGGACATTTTCAGCAAGTTTTATAATTCCATTATCGGTGATGAAACGCCGATTGGAGCCAATGTTTCATTTTCAACGGAAACTACAGACGAACATAATAAAAAACAGGATTTTGTTGCGACGATTTTATTTACTTTCTTTATAAGAAAAGACCAAAATGGTGATTCAAATATTGAATTTAAAGTAAATGATATTCAGTTGCAGAAAAGTAGTTGATGCTATGGCAGTGGTTTTTAATTTTAAAAAATTGTTGTCTTTTCTTATCGGCTGTTTGATGCCGTTTTTTCGTTTTTCTTGTCTGTGTTTTTTGTTGGTCGCTTTTCCATTTTTCAATTCTGCAAATGCTTCTTTAATATATCCGCAGAGGTATGGAGCGGAAGGTCGTTTTAAATCTTGGTTGTATCATACGAATGGAATTTATTACTATGAGGGTTTTTATATGAACCCGACCTATATTGAATTTGCTGCGACAGAGAAAATTAACACTGTTTATATTCCAAAACCAGATTCTTGGGCGATTAAAACAACAAAAAATCGTTTGTTTTTAACTCCGATTTCCGAAGATGCTGATACCACAATGACCGTTATGACGAATTTAAGAACCTATTTTTTTGAACTACACGCGAGAACGCCGAGTGGACCTTTTGATGACGATATTACTTTTTTCGTAAAGTTTCGTTATCCTTCCGGTATGGATGATAAAAAAGGTTCTCAGCAAAGTGGTGGTAGCGGGAATAATTCAATAATTCAATATGTCGTGCAAAAAGGGCCTGATTTATCAAAAGCCGAAAACTTTAATTTTAATTACACGGTTTCCGGAGATTATGCCATTACGCCTATAAAAGTGTTTGATGATGGACAATTTACATATTTTGAATTTAGGGATAAGAATGGTATAATTCCAGCGATTTTTGCCGTTGATAGCGACGGCTTTGAGAGCACGGTTAATTTCAGAATTATAAATCAGTATCTTGCCGTTGAAAGTGTTGAAAGTATATTTACTTTGAGACACGGGACGGACACAGTTTGCGTTTTTAACGAAACGATGCGAGGGCTAACGAGAAATTTAACCAAGAAGAAGTAGTGAAGCGAATATTAAAAAGAGTTAATAAAAGTTATGAAAATTGAGTAAAGGGAAAAAATAAATTTAAAAATTAAAAATCGTTGAATTTAATTGAGTTAGTAAAATTGGTTTGTTGTGGTTTTAAAAAAAGTGTTTAAATTTTTATCAAAAGATGTTTTTATTGGTGCTTTTTGCGTGTTTGTTGTTTTTGGCTCCGTTGCTTTTGCACTTGAATGCGGGGATAACGCAAACCCTGCACTAAAAACCGTTTGCGATATTATTATGTTTTTACAAGGAAGAATAGGGAGAGCACTCGCGAGTTTTATGATAATGCTTTCTGCTTGGTCTTTTATTCAAGGGCAATTCAAATGGCAAGAGGTTTTGACGGTTGCGATAGGTGTGGGAATTTTTTTTGCTCCAAAGACATTTGCTTTATTTCTTTTACCTGACTATATTCAGGGAATTTCTGGCGATGGTTTCGATCCTTCTGTAAAATATACACCAGATGAAATTATTACTTGTTCTTGCCCAAATTTGCGATAGTTATGGAAGTTATAATAAATAGAAGTAGGGCACCACTTTGGAAAAAAAATGCTTTATCATCAAGGGAAATTAGGAAATTAGTTATTGCTTGTTTTGAAAAAACCAAGACCTTTGCTGATAGTGTTTTTTTGAATGTAAATTTTACTGATGCAAAAACTATTACTTTACTCAATCGGCAATATCGTGGAATTGATAAAAGCACCAATGTTCTATCTTTTGCAAATTGTGATGATAAAAATGTTTTTTATGGAAGAAATCATAAAACTTTATTCTTAGGGGATTTGTTTTTTTGTTTTGAAAAAATTCAACAAGAAGCGGAAGAATATAACAAAACCTTTCAAGACAGATTGAAACATCTTTTTGTTCATGGAGCTTTACATTTACTTGGCTATGACCATATCGTAGAAAACGACAGGAAGGTTATGGAAAAAATTGAAGAGGATATTTTGAAAGATTTTGAAATTTTCAATATTTATTCCTTTTAGATGTAAGCGTTAAGGCTGGTATTTTGTTGGTATTTTCTTTACAAGTAAGTGGTTTTGTAAATTTTTGGATCTTCGTTGCATTCATCTGGAACTTCAATCATCGCGTCATAATCACAGACATTTTTTCTTGTCGTCTTGCCATTCATTCTTGCATCCATATAATTTTTTTCTTCCTTATCAAGTGTTTGAAAGTAAGCGGTTCTAAAACTTACATATCTATCTATTGCTGATGTGCTTAAAAAGTTTATTACTTTTCCTTTTGTGCTTGCGATATGCATGTAATAACCGACGGAATGAAAAAATGATATCCAAATCAGATCGTCTTTTGTGCTAAATGGAAAGTGCCAGAAGCTTGAAACATTGAGATAAGATAATAAATGGGGGTATTTTTTTGCCTGAAAGATATAAGACCAACAAAATGAGCTCGTTGTAATTGTGAATAAGGTTAAACCAAGACCATCGCGTAAATTGCTTGGCCCAAGCAATGGTAGCATTAGGTAAGGACCTCGCGGAATATGATAAAAATAAAGAACATCACCTATGCTTTTGTTGTACGACATCAACCCTGCGTCATAAGCGACATCGTCGCCACCGAAAACACCAAATATTGAGTTTATAGTCCATCGCCAGAAAGAAACAACAATTGCTTCAAGATCAAAGTCAAGCACGGACAGAATTATATCGTTTGTATTTACAACGTAGTTTTGCATTACATTCTTGAATGTAAATCTTATTGCCAGAGGAATGTTGTCGTTATACCAGTTTGAAAACGGAACAAGGAAGTTATCATAAACAATAAGATTGAAAGAAAAAATTTTTCTGTTAAACCCTTCCCAAGGGTCGTAATCTGAAAGTTTTACTTCTTTTTTTATTTGTGGAGCAGAAAAAAATTCTTCATCGTCATCATCATCTGCGAACGTGATTTTAGCAAATGTGAAATTTCCAAAAATGAAAACAACGCAAAAGAACAAAATGAATAAACTTGAATGCTTTTTTTTATTATCTGCTAATGACACACTCAATTATTAAAACAATACACAAAATGACTATAAAAACCGAATAGTATAGAATGACATTTTTTTTAAAAAAATTGTTTAAATTGGATAAAAACGAGTTTGTATTAAACGCATTGTTCCCTTGTTTTAAAGCAAACAAAGTATCACTTAGGATTGAACAAAGAATTTCATAAGAAATTTTCGCACTGTTAAAGATTATAAAAATTCTTTTTCCTACATTTGAAAAGTTTACTTGTGTTGGCACATTTATTTTGCTAATTGATTTAAAAATTAAGCAAAACATAAAACAAACAAAGAAAAAAGCCCCGAGTTTAAAGATTAAATTTAGAGTTGATGAAAATTGAAAAGTTTTATAGTTTGTGGTAAATAATGCTATTATTGAAGATAGTAAAAAGAGTAAAAAAACCAACGCTTTTGCAATTTCTTTGGTATTGACTGCTCTGTTGTAATGTGATGTGTCTAATTTCTTGTTTAAAATAAAAAAAGCTATCTTTCCAAAAAAACAACTTATGCTTAAAATTGAAAATTTTGTTATTAAATCGTAAGGTTTGTCGAGGAAAATATTTAAATAAAATGCGAAGTAAATCGTAAATAAACAAAACATATAGAGCAAAAATATTGCTTTATCACTTTTATTAGACAGGAAGATGTCTTTAAAGTTTTTCATTCTGTATTTCAATGTTATTTTAGGCATAAAAAAGTTTTCAATACTGATAATCAAAACAGCAATAAGCACAAAGTAAATATCATAATTATTGAGGTGATTGGAAATTGCTATGATTGCGCATCCATAAAAAAAAGTTATTATATTGCAGAAGATTATTTTTATATTTTTTAGAAAAAAAATTTGTAAACTGCTACAAAGACATATTAAACATCCTATAGTTGTAAAATCTAACCCTTTAATGACAAGGTTTTGATAAACAGAAAGCGAAATAAATAAAGGCAGGATAAAACCCAATGTTTTGGTTATGGGTTTTAAAGTTGAAAATATCCTCATCATCCATTCTACAAATGGAATTCCGCCGAGTATAAGCGTCATCGCGATTGAAAAAAAGCATTCTTTTATTTGTTTCTGTTCCAATGGTAGAGTTTTTTGGCTTGATAGTTCGATTAAAAAAGACCAACTGTTTTTGTAAAATGCAAAAAATAAGCATCCAGTTGCAACTGATATTAGGTAAATACAAACTTGCAGGCCGAATTTTGCACGGCACTTAATTATACATAAAGTGCTTATCATTGCGGAAATCTCAAGAAGCGTGTAAGGATCTTTTGATGAAAAATTCAACACAAGTATCATACATATCGCTATAGTTAGTAAGAGATACTTGGATTTAAGGTAGAGCAATTGAATTAACAAAAATGATAAAAGTGTGATTTTGTTTAAAACAAATGTTAGCATCCGGATAACTTAAGAATATCGTTGATAAAAATCAACATTATTATTTGATTGACAATAAAATATTATTCAAGTCAGTTGCAAATGTGTTGAGTTGTTTTCTTAGAAATTTGTTTATTGTTTTATTCATTTTTTCTTTTGGTTCTGTGTCGTTTTCTGCTGATGGCGACGGCAATAAAGTCATTGCTAAGAAAAAAACTATAAGGACAAAGAAAACAAATTTAACAAAAAACGAGAGGGCAAAAAAGAATGTTGTCAGAAAAACAGTGCAGAAGGCAAAAAGCGATGAAAAAATTAGATCAAAAACGGATAGCGAGGTTGCAGATGTGAAGATTGTAAAAAAGACAATCTATGTCAATAGTCCACTTTGCGAATATGCAGAAAAAAACGATATTACTTCGCTTCGTAAAAGTTTGCTAAAAGTAAATTATGATGTTAGTAAAGTAAATACTATTTGTTTAAATGGTGAGAGCTTATTGCTTCGTGCAGTAAAAAACAATAATTATTTGGTTGCAAAGTTACTTATTGATAGCGGTGCGGATGTTAACATGCAAAATGTTGCCGGCGTGTCGCCTTTGCACATCGTAGCTAGAGTTGACACGAAAGAGATGGATAAAATTTTATATCTATTACTGCACGAAAAAGATATTGATATAAATCTAAAAGATGCAGAAGGTTATACTCCTTTAATGCGTGCGGTGGAGTTTGAGAAGATTTCTGTGATTGAAAAACTTTTGAAGAAAAAAGCTGACAAGACGATAAAAAACAATTATGGTTATAGTGCCATTGATTTGGCTAATAATGTATTGAGTGGCAAAAAAACGGAGGAAGAAATTGCAATTTCTACACACATTGTTAAATTATTAAATGAAGATGATTGATTTATCGTTGCTGTGTAAAATACAGAGAAAAAAAATTGTTGCATGTTTTTTTATTATTGCGGTTGCCTTTTTTAGTGTTCTATTTGTTCAGTTTACATTGGTTGGCAAAACTCTTTATTTACGTTCCGTTATAAACGAGAAAAGAAATAAAATTGATGTAAAAAAAAATAATCTGTCAAATATAGAAAAATCTTTAAAGCTTGTAAAAAAAGAAAAATCAAACTGGAATTTGAGAAGAAAAAATGGTTTTTACGACGGATTTAATAAACATGATTTTATTCTTGCGTTGCAATCAAAAATAAATGGCGATGATAATTTGGATGATTTGGATTTTGATAATCAAAAAAAAACAAATGTTGAATATTCAAGTTTGAATATAGTTTTGAATTCTTTTGCTGAGGGTGAGCTTTACAATAAAATAAGAAAGAAAATTAACCTGCTTAAAGTTGTTGAAAAGCAAAAAGTTGATATTACGCTTGATGAAAATCTTTTAAAGATTTCTTTCAAAGCTGATTATGAATATGGTGTTTATAGAATATTGGATATAATTATGAATGCTCTTCCAGGTTATGTTTTGGTAAAAAATGTTAATATACAGCCAGTTTTGGAGGATACGAAGCAATTTCTTTACAGGAGAAAGTTTTATAAGTCGGAAGGCGAGCCAAATATGGATAACAGACTTACCTGTGAAATTGAGCTTTTATGGTTTTTTTTAAGTAGTCCTTTCACAAAAAAAATGATTGAAGATGAAGGTATTTAGGTTTGATTGAAGATGTTTTCTTTTTTTATCAGGACATTTTTAGTTGGTTTATTCTTTTGCAGTTCCGCTTTGGTTTTTGCCGAAGATAATGAAGAAAATATAAAAGACGGAACGAAGGAGAACATTATTATTGTGAAACAAGGCGAGGAGGAAAATAAAAACAACGATAAAAAAACAGAAGAACAAACAGAGAAACAAAAAGATGAAATAAAAGTGGCTGATGCTTTGAAAAATGCAAAAAAGAGCGAAGAGCAAGGAGATAGTTCGAATATAAAAGGTAAAGACGAAGTTGGCATTGAAGAAAAGAGCAATAAAAATAGCGACTATAAAGAAGATAAGGTCATAGATAATGAAAAAGATAACCAAGAAAAAGAAGTTTTAAGACTTCCGCCGATTGGTGAAAAAGCTGAAGGTAAAACGTCAAGCAACAATGGGACAAAAGGTGTTATCGAAGTCGATAAGAAAAGCGAAGGATTAGATAAAAATAGCCCTTTGAATTTGCAGAACATAGAAAAGTTAAGTGATGATACAAATGTTTTACAGGCGGTTGAACATAATAATTCAAAAAGTGAGGATAAATTAACTCCGCTCGTTAAGATTGTTGATGACAAAAAGATTATAAAGATTGATGCTGATAAACAAAAAGATAAAAAGAAAAAAGATAAAACCAAAAAAGTCGGCACACTTTTTACAATCTTTGATAAAGATAAGGCTTTGAAGTTTAGCTACAATACTAATAATAGTAAAAATTATGGTTTTCTTGAAAATGCAGAAGAATTGAAGGTCATAAGGCAGTTGATAGTGGAGCAAAAGGATTCAGAAATTAAAAAGAGAAGGTTGGAAGAAGAAAGAAAAAAAGAAAGCATGACGGCTACGGCAGGAAAAATTAAAAGTGGTAATTCATCAATTGTTAATTCAATAAGGGAAGCTGGCGGTATAAAAAGAATTTTGTATTTATATTCGTTGGTTTATTTTAACGACCAAGATTGGAACATTAAGGTGAATAAGCAAATAATTCCATATAAGGACAAAGACAATTTGAAGAACGACGTTGTTTCGATTCTCAAGGTTAACAAAGGAAGTGTTGTTTTTGTTATGAATGACACTGACGACGAAATGATTAAAAAAGTTAACAAACTGATTGAAAAGAAGGTCCCTTATAGCCATTCTTATTTTATAGTTAAACAAAAGCATAGGACTTACGTGGCGTTTAAGTTGTATATAGGTCAAAAAATTGATTTAGAGACGATGAAAATTGAAGGATAACTATTGATTTGTGTCTTGACAATAAAACATCAGTACAAATACATTATCTGTATGGCGAGCGTCAGTGCTATTGAGATAAAGGTTGGGAATTTGATAAGATATAAAAATTCAATTTTTCGTGTTGTAAAAACTGAGCACGTAAAGCCTGGCAAAGGCGGGGCTTTTATACAGGCGGAATTAAAGGATATCAAAGTTGGTACAAAATTGAATGAGCGTTTTCGTAGCGATCAAACACTGGATAAAGTTCTCGCTGAAAGCAAAGTTGCCCAGTATCTTTATATGAGTGGTGATGCTTTGGAGTGTATGGATATGGAGACTTATGAACAATTTTCTGCGTCTTCATCGCTTCTGTCGGCACCTGCTGGTTTTTTAACCGACAACATGGAACTAACTATTGATTACGCTGATGGCGAAATTGTTTCTGTGAATTTGCCGGAGAAAGTTGTCTGCCACATTGAGGAGACACAGCCTTATATTAAGGGACAGACGGCAACATCTTCTTTTAAGCCGGCAAAGTTGGATAATGGAATTATTGTTAAAGTTCCAGAGTTTATTGCGAGCGGTGAGGATATTGTCGTGAATACCAACACCCTTGAATATGTAGAAAGAGCAAAGAAATAGGTTTTTGCCTTCTTTAGTCGGGGGGCGTTTAAAGTAGGTTTTTTTTAACGTTTCCTATTTTCGCTCTTCCATCGTGTTTTGCTACCATCTTTTTTTTTGTCATCTTTCTTTGCGCGTTTGGTTGTTGGTTGATTCGCTCGTTTTTTTTCGCAAGAAGGATATTCTATTTTCCAACTTTTCTTTGTCTTTCTACCTCTTCTGTTATTTCTTTTATTGCATAATCGATTTCTTTTTCAGTCGTAAATCTTCCAATTCCAATACGAATGGCACCGCCGTTAATTTTCGCTCCCCCGCCGATAGCATTGATTACATAGCTGTCAGTTGCATTATGGGACGAACCGCAAGCACTGCCTATTGACAAGGCAACTTTTTCGCCCAAGTTTTGGGTTAATTCATAAGCGTCAACTCCTTTAAAAGAAAAATTTAAATTGCCTTTATAGCGTTGCTTCTCGTCTCCGTTGAGTTTTGCTTCTGGAATTTTCAAAAGTTCATTTTTAACTTTTTCACTCAGGTTTGAAATTTTTTCCATATCTTTTTGAAAATCTGTTTTCATAATTTCACTTGCTTTACCAAGCCCGACAATCAAAGGAACTGCAAGTGTTCCGCTACGAACTCCAAGTTCTTGTCCACCACCATTCATTTGGGGAAGCAGTTCAACTTTTTTCTTGCCGTGCTTTCTAATAAACAAAGCACCAATGCCTTTTGGACCATAAATTTTATGCCCTGAAATCGACATTAAATCAATGCCCATTTTATCAACGTTGAGCGGTATTTTTCCAAATGCTTGAGCACAATCTGTGTGAAAAAAGACGCCATGCTTTTTTGCTATTTTCCCAATTTTTTCAAGGTCTTGAATTACGCCAATCTCGTTATTTACACCCATTATTGAAATAAGCAGGGTGTTTGGTTTTATCGCCTCTTCAAGTTCTTTTAAGTCAATAAGCCCGTTTTCTTTTGGACATAAGTATGTGATTTCAAAATCATCATATCTTTCAACATTTTTACAACTTTCCAAAATGCAAGCATGCTCTGTCATTGATGTAATGATGTGTTTTTTGCCTGTTTTTTTAGAATAACTTTCGACCATTCCTTTTATTGCGAGGTTATTGCTTTCTGTTGCCCCGCTTGTAAAAATTATTTCTTCAGGCATCGCTCCAATTACATCAGCGACCTGTTTCCTTGCTTTCTCAACAAGCTTTAAAGCATCCCTTCCTGTTTTATGTAAAGAGTTTGCATTGCCGTAAAAGTTTTTTTCAACATAATACATTTCATCTAACACTCTTGGATCCACTGGTGTTGTTGCTTGATAATCCATATAGACAGGTAAAACAAGAGCCTTATTTTTGCTATTGTTGTTTAAATTATCGCTGTTCCAATCTATATTTACGCAGGTTTTCGCTGGTTCTTCTTTTGGCTTTCCACACTCGTTGCTGTTGCAAGAAAAGAGAGACAAACCAATGAAGCAACAGACGATAAAAAAAGATAACAATTTTTTTTTTGTAGAGTTTTCTAAAATATTAGAATAATTTATCTTTTCCATAAACATAAGTGCAATTTTTAATCAAGCCACCCGCATTAACTGAGAACATTTTGATTTTTATACCGCCATTTGCAAGTGCTTTTTTCTCGCTGTTATCTCCTACGAAGCCAACATATTTACAGGCAGAGCCGACTTTTAGACCCATTGATTTTGCTTTTTTATTCGCTGCTTGTAAAGCATCTTCTTTTGCCTTCTCTCCCATTAAAGTTGCACAAGATGACAAACATAAGATGCAAACAAAAGACAACCAATGGGAAGAAAGAATTTTAAACATAAGAACACAAAGCCAAGATATGGGACGACTAAACAAATAATAGTCAAGAGTTTACGACTGCATCGCAAAATGCTTTTAGAATTTTTTCATCATCTGGCGTCGTCAATGCTTCTGGGTGCCACTGTACCCCAAGGTAAAAGAAATCCGCATTATTTAATTCAATTGCCTCGTTTACGCTATCGGGTGCTTTTGCAGTTATTTTTAAGTTATCACCAACTTTTCCAACAGCTTGATGGTGTGCTGAATTCACATCTATTTTTTCTTTCCCAAGAATTTTGTATAAAAGGCTATTTTTGTCTATATTTATAGAATGTCTTACTTTTTCTATTATTTCGCCAGAGTGGATAATGTCAGTTTTAATATACGAAGGAATGTCTTGAATTATATCACCTCCATTTGCTACATTTAAAATTTGAGCCCCTCTACATATTCCTAATATTGGTTTCTTTCTCGCTATCATTTTCTTGGCAATTGATAGTTCAAATTCTGTTCTTTTAATGCTGTCGGTGTCTGTCGTTGGATGTTTTACTTGACCGAAATATTTTGCATCAATATCTTGACCGCCAGCAAATACAATGCCATCTACTAAGTTAGCAAAGTTATCAACTTGTTCTGGTGATACTGGAAGAATAATGAAAGTTGCCTTTTTCGTATCGCAGACTTTCGTAAAACTCGCTATCCATCTGTTTTTTAATTTAAAATAATCGTGCAGATGTCTCAAATTGTCCGGTCTGCTCTCGTCTACCTGATAATCCGATATTACACCGATTATTTTAGTTCTTGCTTTTATCTTGCACTTAAAGCACAAAAACAATGAAAAAGCCAATAAAACAGAAACGAAAGGGATTACAAAAACAAAAAACAATGTTTTAAAAGACATAAAATTACTCATCAGCACTAATTTTTACATTAAACAATCTTTTAATGGCAACATAAATAAAATTATTCATCGTTTTTTGCATCAAGTTATAGCACTCGAACTTGTATTCATTAAATGGATCTTTATGTGCGTAGGAGCGAAGATGTATTCCTTCTTTTATATGATCTAAATAGTAAAGGTGTTCTCGCCAGCATTCGTCAAGGGTTTGGAGTAAAATTCTTCGTTGAACCTCTTCAAGAATTTCAAACTCCAATCCGTTGAATTTCGTTGAATAAATGAAGTTGCAAGTGTTGTTTAAATGTTCTAAATCATAATTTGAAATATTCACACTTGCTCTTGGAAATAAGTATGTATCTGCAACTAAATCCTTTAATTTAAGCGGATTGACTTTATCATTTTCTGTTGCTTGTTCCAGAATATCTGCATTAACATCATTGATGACCTGTTTTACGATCCCTCGCATATTGTTTGAACGAACAAAATTCATTCTTTGTTCATAAATAATTTTTCTTTGTTCATTAACTATATCATCGTATTTCAATACATTTTTTCTAATTTCATAATGATAGTTTTCAATTTTTTTCTGTGATTTATTTATTATACTTGTCAGCATTGGGTGATCCATCGCTTCGCCACCTTTAAAACCAAAACGAGATAGAAATTTATCAATTCTGTCCCCGCCGAAAATTCTCAAAAGGTTATCGTGTAATGACAAATAAAATTGAGTTTTTCCCGGATCGCCTTGACGGCCAGCACGACCAATTAATTGGTTATCAATTCTTCTACTTTCGTGTCTTTCGCTACCTATAACCAGCAATCCGCCAGCTTTTACAACTTCGTCATATTCTTTCTTGTGTTTTTGTCTTATATCTTCTGCAATTTGTTCGGCATTTACTTCAACTACTTCGGATAAAATCTTATTTCTTTCTTCTTCGTTTTTTGCATTGTTTGCTTTTTCAAGTTTTTCCATATTATTTCGCATTGCTGTCTCTATCGCTCTGTCTGTTTCTTTTTGAATATTTCCACCAAGCATTATATCGGTTCCACGACCTGCCATATTTGTCGCTATTGTTATAGCTCCAAATCTACCTGCTTCTGCGATAATTTCTGCTTCTTTTTCGTGATATTTTGCATTCAGTAAGTTATGCTTTAAGCCCTCTTTTTTTAGCATTTCGGAAAGCTTTTCCGATTTATCTATGCTTGCCGTTCCTATCAATATAGGTTGTCCTGTTTTGTGTGTTTTTTTAACTTCTTCAATGATTGCATTAAATTTTTCTTCTTCGTTTTTATAAACTAAATCATCTAAATCCTGCCTTGTTATCTTTTTATTTGTCGGTATTGTAATGATTGGCAATTTATAAATATCGTAAAACTCAGATGCTTCCGTTTTGGCGGTTCCAGTCATTCCGCTCAATTTATTGTATAGTCTAAAAAAGTTTTGATATGTAATTGATGCTAACGTTTGATTTTCCGGTGCAACTTTTAGCCCTTCTTTCGCCTCTATTGCTTGGTGTAATCCTTCGCTATATCTCCTGCCGTCCATTATTCTACCGGTAAATTCATCAATTATCATCGCTTGTTTATCTTTTACGATGTAATCAACACCATTTTTAAAAATTGTATTAGCTCTTAAAGCTTGCACTATAAAGTTTAAAAGTGCGTACGAATTTGAACTATAAAGTTCCTCGCCTTGTGGTAAAATTCCGCTTCTGTGAAGCAATTCCTCTACGTGCTGATTTCCCAAATCGGTAAGTTGAACATTTTTATGTTTTTCATCAATCTGATAATCTTCTGGTTTTAGCTTTTTTATTACTTTGTCAATTTCCACGTAAAGCTTTGGATCGTGTTGTGTAGGTCCCGAAATTATCAATGGTGTTCTTGCTTCGTCTATTAAAATGGAGTCAACCTCGTCAACTATTGCAAAATTAAAACCTCTATCAACAATAGTCATTTCCTGCAAAGTCGCTCGCATATTATCTCGTAAGTAGTCAAAACCAAGTTCGTTATTTGTTGCATAAGTTATATCTTTTTGATATTCTGCTTTACGATTTTCTTGCGGAGTTTCATCAACGACGCAACCGACAGAAAGACCGAGAAAGCTGTAAAGTTTACCCATCCAATCGCTATCTCTTTTTACAAGGTAGTCGTTTACAGTGACGATATGAACACCTCTTCCAGTGAGGGCATTTAAATATGCCGGCAATGTAGCGACAAGGGTTTTTCCTTCGCCAGTTTTCATTTCCGCAATACACCCGTCGTGTAAAACCATTCCACCAATTAGCTGAACATCGAAATGACGCATCCCTAAAACTCTCCTTGAAGCCTCACGTACAACGGCAAAAGCTTCCGGCAGAATTAAATCAAGCTCGTGTTTTATTATTTCATCGATCTTGTCCTCTTTGTTTACGTTTTCTTTAATTTTTTTGGCTATTTTTTCTTTGAAAATTTTTGTTTTTTCTCTCAATTGTTCGTCTGAAAGCTTTTGAATTTCCTCTTCTTTTTCGTTTATTTTCTTAACTATTGCAAAATACTTTTTTAAAGCTTTATCATTAACACTTGGAAAAAGCTTTTTTAAAAAAACTGGCATCGTCTTGATAAAATTTACTTATTTTTAAATTCAAGTTTATAAAACTGAACTTACAAAAATTCAATTTCATTAAAGTTATTCGTGTATATTATTTTTTTCTCTTTTTGTTCGTTGATTTTACAACATAAAAACAACTTCGCATTGTAGTTTTCTGCAATTCTGTATTCTTGCATTGAGTTGCCAAAAATCCATAGGTTTTTTTCACGGCAAAGTGTGTTTTTTTCATCTAAAAAATTGAGTTTTTTTAAAATTAAATTTAGCATTTTTTTAGAACCTTTTTTATATTTTTCATTTTTGCCAATTACGAGGTCAATAAAATCAAAAAAACCAAGCCGTTTTAGCTCTGGAATTGCAATAAAATCTGGTTTATTTGTAATAATCACTTGTTTAAGTCCTTGATTATGACATTTTTTAATAAAATTAAGTGAATTATTGATTATTGTTAGGTGATTATAGCTTGAAGATTTGTAATAAAGTTCGTATTCTTGATGTATTTTTTGCTCCATTTTTACACCAAACCAGGCTTCATTTACCGCTTCGCAAGTCATATCGTGGATATAATCCATATAATCTTTTTGCACGCTTGGGTAGCCGTATTGATTTAGCAATTTATTAAACGCGTGGATATAAACACACTCGCTTGAAACGAGCGTTTCGTTCATATCGTAAATTATAAGTTTTGGTTTTTCAAAAAACACTTTGACATTTTTGAATGCTGTTATTTATTTGCAATAATGATATTAGGCAACGGAATTGACATAGTTGAAATTTCAAGAATAGAAAAAACTTTTAATAAATTCGGCGATAGGTTTGTAAAAAAAATTTTGTCCTCCGAAGAAATCGAATTGATGCCGAAAAATACGAGTAAAATTGTCGCTTTTTTAGCAAAGCATTGGGCGGTAAAGGAGGCAACAAGTAAAGCAATTGGTTGCGGGCTCGTAAATGGTGCGGTTTTACATTTTAGTGACATTGTGTTATTAAAAGAAGAGAAAGAGCCTTTTACGGATAAGCCAATTATTAAAACAAATGAAAAAATATTGACCACAATAGGGCGGTTTTATGCGTTAAAAAAGGAAGAACTGCAATTTTTATCGTTTCATGTTTCAACAAGTGGAGACGGAGGTTTTATTGTAGCGAGCGTGATTTTAGAGCTAAAAAGCTGATTGAAATATAGGCATAAAAAATCAATGCGGAGCAATAATATTTTTTTCACCCTTGAAAAAAAAAATATTCAATTACTTTTCCTCGTGGATTAAGATATGAAAGTAAAACCAATTCGTGAGTATGTTTTGATAAGAAGGTTAGAAAGTGAAAGTAAAACCTCCGGCGGTTTGATTATACCAGATACAGCAAAAGAAAAACCAGTTCAGGGTATTGTAATTGGCGTTGGCGAGGGAAGAATTACAGACAACGGACAAATAATAAAACCAGTCGTCAAGGAAGGTGATAAAGTTTTATTTACAAAATGGTCTGGCACGGAGGTAAAAATGGACGGCGAGGCCTTGGTTGTGATGAAGGAATGCGATATTATTGCAATAATAGAAGATTAGTTTAATAAAATTGTTTCATAGAAAGCAATGCGGAGTTTTTTCCTCCGTTTGTGCTTGTCTGTTTTTTTGTTTTTATATCAATTATTTCTGTTCTTTTTAATCTTCATTGTTATTTGGTTGTTCTATATTTGATATGTTTTTCTTTTAAGCCCTTTTAATTTTATTTTGTCAATTTTGAGTGATTTTTTTTCGCATCTTTTTAGTTTTTCAAAGTTATTTTTTAGGATTATTGTTTATTTTTATTTTCTTTTTATCTTAAAACAAACTTCCGCAAACTTTTTGTAATCCACTTCTTAAATCTGCAATTTCACTTGGGAGTTTTTTGTCTTCGTTCAACCATTGTTCTACATTTTTTATTCCTGAAATAATTGTTGAATGATTGCGGTTTAAAATTTTGCCTATTTCTTGAAAGTTTGCACTATTTATATCACGCATTAAATACATCGCTATACTTCTTGCTTTACAGACATTTTTTTGTTTTATTGAAGATTTTAAATCATTTGATTGAAGATTGTAATAATTTGCGACTAAATCAACGATTTCTTCGTTTGTAATAACTTTTTTCTTTTTTTTATCTTGTTGTATATCATCTGCCAAAATTTCAAAAGCTAAACTTGTATTGATTTCAATTTTTCTGATTGATTGCACGATTGCTAATTTTTTGATGTAATTTTTTAATTCTCTAACATTGCAATCAAGAGCAACGACCAAATCACGAATTATTGAGATTGGTACATTCATGTTTTTATCACAAATGTAGTTCATTGCTATTGTTGTTTTTAAGGCATTTTGTTGTGTTTTTAGCTTTAAAGTAATGGCATTCGCCAGAATATTTTTTAAGATAATACTCTTATCTTGCATTGCGTTTGGTGCAATTTTTGAAGTAAAAACGATATATTTGTTTTCCTCCATTGCAAGATTGACGATTTTTTGCAATTCTGTGAGTGTCCCGTTTTTTCCAATAAGTTGGTCAATCTCGTCAATTATAATAATCTCATTTTGTATTATGTTATCCTGAAATGAAAAAACATTTTGAGTTTTTACTGCTTCGCCGTATTTTCTAACGAAATTGTTTGATGAAATCGTAAAAACTCTTCCGCCTTGCGATGAATAAAAACCAGAAATTGCATTTATTAAATGAGTTTTGCCTGTTCCAGCTTCTCCGTAAAGTAAAACAACACTGCCGGCATTAACTAATTCTTTTTGAGAATAACAAGCGATTGATTTACAAATTTCCAAAGCCGTTGCATTTTCTTCCGAAACGACAAAATTTTCAAATGTTTGTTTTTCTGTTGCTTCGTTGAAATAAATAACTTGTGAATTTGGTTTTTCATTAAAAGTTTCGTTTTTTACAACTTCTTTCATTTGTCCATTTTGAATGTAGAAATATCTGGCATTGATGGTGTTATTTTTCCAAGTATCTTTTAATATTTCACAAATATGAAAATGGTATCTTTCTTTTACATTTTCAATGTCTTCGTAGTTATTGCCAATTATAGCCAGGTTATTTTTACTAAAAGATGAAAAAATGATTTTCTGTAAATGATATAAATAGTTTCTTAATCCAATTTTTGCCTTAATTTGTTGATGAAAAAATGAGTTTAATTTTTGGTTTATTTCAAGGTTTTTTACATCTAAAACAATTTTATTTGTTAGCTCGTTTTTAACACTTTCCCCATTTGCATAACCGCAAACACACACTCTCTCTGCCTGTTCCATTTTAAGAAAATCAAAACTTAAAAAATGACACCAAAAAAAAGAACAAACAAAAAAAATAACTAATTGCCAAACCTGATTAGTGAACAAACAATAAACAAGTGAGACAACAAAAAAGTGTCGTGGAATTTACTCATTAAATGTTTTTAAAAAAAAGTTTTTTTTTTTGAAAAAAAAAGATTTTTTGCTTGACAATGATTTGTAGGAAAAAGTTTTTTGTTCATTTTTTTTTTATCTTTTTATTTGTTATAAATCTTGACTTTTACTCATTTAAATTCGCAATGTTTCGCGATATGAAGTATTACGTAAATGATTTGCCTGATAATATTGAATTGGTCGGATCAATAGCAATAGATACCGAAGCAATGGGGCTAAAATATAATGTTCGGGATAGGCTTTGTGTTGTGCAAATTTGCGATGAAAGTGGAGAAGTTTATTTAGTTCATTTTCCAGCGGATAAATATGATTATACTTGTAAGAATTTGAAAAAGTTCCTAATGGATAAAGATAGACAAAAAATTTTTCATTATGCTCGTTTTGATGTCGCTATAATGAGAAAGTATTTAAATCTTGATAAAATTGAAAACATATTTTGCACTAAGATAGCCTCAAGGTTTGCAAGAACTTATACAGATAGCCATAGTTTAAAGACATTGGTTAATGAAATTTTACATATAGAGTTAAAGAAAGAGCAGCAATGTAGTTATTGGGGTGCGGAGGAACTTACAGACGCACAAAAAGGTTATGCCGCGAACGATGTACTTTATTTGCATCGTCTTCGTGATAGGTTGACTGAAATGCTAAATAGCTGTGGTCGTTATGAAATTGCCTTAAAATTTATGCAGTTTGTTGATAATGTTTGCACCGCGGATTTAATGGGTTTTGAAGAAGACTTATTTAGATGTAGGGACGATAGAAATTCAAAATAATCTTATTTTTTTGAAGACAAAACTTCTTTTATACTAAAATTGTTTTTCGCAGTTTTGTCTTTTGTCGTTGTTTTTTGTTTTTTTTTCGCTAAAATAGAGTGGTTTATTGCATATTTTGTGTTTATTTTCTCTATTTTCGCATTTTGGATTGTTGTTTTTCTTACTTGCGGAGTGCAATTTCAAAAGCTTAATTGTTTGAAGAATAAAAAGAAAAAAAATAAAAAGTCTTTTTTGAAAAAAATAAACGAGAAGTTGAGAAATGTCTTTCAAAAAGATGTTCCGCAGGATTTAATGTTTAAAATTATTGACAACACAAAGTGCTTGATGTGGATTTGTATAAGTGCCTTGGTTTTTAATAATAAGTATATCACGGATATAACTGCAATAGTCGCACATTTGTCAAATAGTTTTCCAATTTTCAATAAGTTTAAAAGTGAGAGCAAGAATTTTATCAGTATAATTATTACTGGCTTTGTTTTGGATAAAATAACGGGCATAAGTATGCTTGTGGCATTTTTTATTGGGGCAAAAAAAAGTGGTTATACATCTGTGGCAATAACATCCGCGATGTTTGTTGGTATAGTCAAGACGTTGTTGCATATATTTTTATTTGATAATAATGACTATGTTCAAGCGTTATTCTTTATTTTCTTTGGATGTTTAGCAATTTCAAAAAATAAAAGAACAATAATTTACATCTGCGAGAAAGCTGTGCCGGAAGATTTTTGGTTTTATAGAAAGAAAAAAAAAGAAGACGAAAAAAGCAAGAAGGAAAAAGTTGAGAAAAAAGAAGAAAAAAAGGACGAGCAACAAGCAAAAAAGAAGAAAAAAGATTGTTCAGATAAGTATAAAAAGGTTTATAAGAATAATAAAAAATATGAAAAAACTGACAAAAAATTTGAAAGACGAGAAGAAAGAAGACAACATAAAAGTAGATAAAATTGATTAAAGTTGTTTTTATTTTTTTTTAGATGGATTGAAACTTTGCTTTATCGTTTTTATTTATTCGCTCCATTTTATTTTTTTTATATCTATTCCTTTTTTTTTCATTTCCCAGAGTGGAGAAATGCTTCTCATATGTTCAACTGCGTTTGTTAATTTCTCCGTTAATATATCAACTTCTTCTTCTGTTGTAAATCGTCCAAAGCCAAATCGTAGAGCTGTATGGGCGAAATATTCATCTTTTCTCATTTTTGAAATAACATAAGAGGGTTGTAAATTGGATGAATTGCAAGCCGAGCCGGTCGATATGCACATATTTTGGATTGCCAACATCAACCCTTCGCCTTCTATATGTAAAAAACTTATATTATTGCACTCTGGAATTTTATGCTCTCTTGAACCATTCAAAAAAACATCCTCAATCTGTAAAACTTTATCAAGAAATTTATCTGTTAGTTTTTGAATACGGGAGTTATCTTTATCCATTTCCTGCATACAAATTTCACTTGCAAGTCCAAAACCAACACATAAAGGGGTTGCCAATGTTCCGCTTCTAACACCTTTTTCTTGCCCGCCTCCGTGTATAATAGGAACTAAACGAACTTTCGGCTTTTGCCTTATGTATAAAGCTCCGATGCCTTTTGGACCATAAATTTTATGGCTTGAAATTGACATCAAATCAATATGCATTTTCTCAACATCAAGCGGTATTTTTCCAAATGCTTGGGCACAATCTGTGTGAAATAAAATCCCTTTTTCGTTTGCTATTTTTCCTATTGCTTCTAAATTTTGAACTACTCCGGTCTCGTTATTTACCCCCATTATGGAAATTAAAATCGTATCGTTCCTAACGGCACCCTTTAATTTATCTAAATCCAATCTTCCGTCCTCTTCCGGATCCAAATATGTAATTTCAAAGCCTTCTGTTTGTAAAAACCTACAACTTTCCAGAACACATTTATGTTCTACGGACATCGTTATGATATGCTTGCCTTTGTTTTTGTAAAAATGTGCTACACCTTTTATCGCCAAATTGTTGCTTTCTGTCGCTCCGCTTGTGAATATGATTTCGTTATCTTTTGCGTTTATAACTCTCGCAATTTGCAATCTTGCTTTTTCAATTTTCTCAAACGCCTGCCAAGCGAGTTTATGATTTGCCGAATGCGGGTTGCCATAATCTTCCTGCATTGATTGATAAACCGCTTCAATTACACGCTTATCCATCGGCGTCGTTGATTGATAGTCAAAATAGTATAATTTTTCTGTACTTTGTTCCTGTGCCATAGTATTATTGCTTATTTTTTAGCCTTCTTTGTGCTTTTAGATTTATTATTTTTTTCAGGGGAGACTTTTCTAGCATTATTTTTATTTTTCATTTTATCGTTTGCTTTTGTATTACATTTTGAATTTTTGTTTTTTGCCGTTTTATCGTTTTTTGTTTTGTCAGTTAATTTTTTTTTTTCTTTTGTCTTTTCACTTTCAACATTGTTTGTTGATGTTATGGTTTTTTGTTGCGATTTCTCTATTTCATCAGTAATATCTTCGTATTTCCACATCCATTTTTCCGTAATATCAGTTGGAAATTTAACATATCTACAATAAATGCCTTTCTTAAATCCGCCACGTTGTTTTGCTTTTTTTCTTCTCGCTTTCCAAATTTTGAATTTCCTTATTTTTGCTACCCTAATCAACGACTTCAAAACCTCAACAACATCACCCATTTCATCAATCATTTCATCTAAATCTTTGGCATCAAAAACCTCTTGTGCTTCTTCAATGAGTTTTAACTTTAATTGCCTTATAAAATCATCTTTTTGAAGGTTATAATAAATACACTCGCCACCACTCTTTGTTATCGTATCAGGGTTTCTGTCTCTCACGAGTTTTTCAAATTTTAGATACTTAAACTTCTTTCCGTTTTCGTTTTTACCATTTCCACTTCTGTTATTCTTGTTTTTGACATCTCTAACTCCTTTTGAAACATTTTTTTTAGCCATAAAATCACTCTTTGACAACTTTTTCTGCTTTCTTCTTTTTATCCATCGTGATTAAATCATAAAATCCATAGCAAGCGGTAAATATGACGACATTTTCAAACATTGTGTCAAAACCACGATATCCGGCAACGACAGCGGTCACTATACTTGCGAAGCCGAAGTCTTTTATTGCATTGTTAATATACAATTTTGAAATTCTTTGAAAGCTTTCTATTTCACCTATTTGTAATTTTGGAAGACTTTGGATAAAAAGTAAAAACAGCCAAAATAAAACCAAACATATTGAAAAAACAACTAATTTTTGTCTAACATCTATTGAGTTAGAGAATTGTTGACTTTCTTGCGATGGCAATTTTTTAATATACAACAAAACGAGAGCGAATAATATTGTGCTTGCAGCCGTTCCTATTACCGCCTCTGTTATTGCTATATCAGGTGCTTGAAGTATGCAATAAATAAAAACGAGTATTGCACTAATTACATTTGAAATTACAACACATATTGATGTTTTTTGTGCCAAAGACATATAAATCATCAATATGAATACCAAAATTTGAACCGAAACTAAGGCAGATACCATATAAAACAAAATTGCAAAAGCAATTAAAGTTGAGTTTTACATTCAGCTTTTTTTATAAAAAGCAAGTTTTCAAGTGCAAGCAAGTGTTGAATTTATACACATCGCAAATGTCTACTGTTTCGGCAATCAACGAAAACAATTTTGCTATAAAATTCCCGATGAGACAGACAATTCAAGTAAAACAGATAAATACAAAGGCTCGCTCGTGAAAGTAGAATTTGGCAAAAAAATACTAATTGGCATAGTAATCTCCATTGAAGAAAAAGAAGTGAAAAACAATACAATAGAACTTGGAAATAAGCCGTTTGAAGTCAGCAAAATCAAGGAAATAAAAGAAATTATATGGCAAAATCTTGTCAGTGAAAATTTCGTAAATTTTCTTCAAAAAATGGCTTGGTATAACGTCATTGACGTTGAAAGATTGCTTGAAAATGCCGTTCCATCCGCTTGGCTAAACAAAAAAAGAGAATTAAAAACACTAGCGGAGGTTGTAAATATCGCAGAAGAAACAAAAATCGCAAGCCCAATAAAACTAAACGAAGAGCAAGAAGAAGTTGCTAAAAACATTAAAACAAGTGGTTTTTTTGTGTCGTTGATTAGAGGGGCAATGTGTAGCGGAAAAACGTTTATGTTTTTGGAGGTCGTAAGGCGAAAATTGCTTGAAGACGACAAAAACCAAGTGCTAATTATGATGCCAGAAATTGCTTTGACGAATAATTTAATAAAAGTCATCCACGATTTGACAGGCATAAAACCAATCATTTGGCACTCTTCCGTGTCGCTTGCAAAAAAAAAAATATATTACGAAAATATCATCAACGGCAACGTCAAAATCATCATCTCCACGCGTTCTGGACTGCTTTTGCCATATAAAAACTTATCCTTAATCGTAATAGACGAGGAACACGACAGGAGTTATAAGCAAGATGAAATACCCTGTTATCACGCAAGAGATATGGCAATTTTACGAGCAAAATATGAAAATATACCTGTAATTTTGTCTTCCGCGACACCTTCTGTTGAGACATTAAAAAATGTAATGGATAAAAAATACGAACTTTTTTCAATAAATAAGCAGTATTTTGAGGTAAAGCCACCGGAAGTAAAAATTATTGGTTTGCCTGAAAAAAACATTGAAATTATATCACAAGAAGCACGAGAAAGCATATTGCGAACAAAACAAAAAGGCGAACAAAGTATGATTTTTATAAATCGTCGTGGGTATTCCAGAACGCTAAAATGCGATGATTGTGGCTATGAGGCGAATTGTGAAAATTGTGATAATTTGTTATCATATCACAAAAATAAAAACTTCCTCAAATGCCATTATTGCGGGTATAAAATACCAAATATCGTTGCTTGCCAAAATTGCGGAAGTAAAAATCTGCAACCAAATAAAGGTGTTGGTGTAGAGCAGGTTGAAAAGGAAATTCAAAAATTCGCAAATGATAACGGAATTGAACTGCAAACACTCCTTTTTTCCAGCGACGAAATAACGAAAGAAAGTGATATTGACAACATTTCAAATGAAATCAAGAATGGGGGAATTGACGTGATTATAGGCACACAAATAATGACAAAAGGGTATCATTTTCCGCGACTGACAAATATTATAATTCTTGACATAGACGGAATGGCTCTTGACGGCGATTTTCGTGCCTTTGAACGTATGTTTCAAATGCTTTTTCAACTTTCTGGGCGTGCAGGACGAGAAAAAACAGATGCTGTTGTTTATATTCAAACGGGAAATCCAAGAAATAATGTTTTACAAACCATAAAAAATCACGATATAAAAAGGTTTTATGCCGATGAAATCAAGCAACGCGAAAAGTTCAATTTACCGCCATTTTCAAGATTTACAAGCATTACAATTTCCGCAGAAGATAAAGAAATTGCCTTGCAAACTGCAAAATCATTGGAGCAAGAATTGAGAAAAAAAATGACATCAAATGTTGAATTTTTTGGCCCCGCGGAAAGCAACATTCACTACTTGAAACGAAATTATAGGTATAGGTTTTTGCTTAAATCTCCAAAGACTTCTGCTGTGCAAAACGCCCTGAATGAAATTAGAAAAAACTTTCAACACCCACAAAAAGTGCAAGTCAAATTTGATGTGGATTGTTATGATTTTTTGTGAAATTACTATTCGTCCTCGTCTTTTGGTTTTTCTATAAACAATTTCGTTTCTGCAAGATTTTGCTTATCCATCAAACCTCTAATTCTCTCTGCTGTTTTTAATACATTATCATTCCCTTCTGCCAAATAATTTGTTGCTTTCTCGTGGAATTGCACCGCTTCAACCAACTTGTCGTGCGTCTTATTTGTCATTTCGCAAAATTTTGAGAGTTTATTGTACAAAACACCAACTTTATCAACAATATCCTTGATGTTTTTGTTAGATGTTTCTATATTCCACAAATGGTTTATCATTCTTAATACAGGCATCAATGACGAAGCGGTCACTATCGCAACATTATTTTCAAAGGCATATGTCAAAATCTCTTGATTAGAAAATAAAACCGCATCAACATAAGCATTTTCAGGAGCAATAAACATCACATCGTAATCCAAAGTTTCAAGTTTTTCACCCGTTGTTTTGATATATTCTTTATACGAAGACTGATATTTTTTTAACTCATCAATATGCTTTTTTATTGAGTTTATATGCAATTTCATCTCATTCTGTTTTTCTTTTTCGTCCGTAGAGTTATAATACTTGATGTAGTTTTCCACCGAAACTTTGCTGTCAATTATCAATCTTTTTCCGTCTGGCAACTTTACTATAATATCAGGTCTGTATGTTTCGTTTTTATACGTAAAAGTGAATTGCTCCTCGTATCGCCCTTCAAGACCCGCATTATCTAATATCTCTTTCAGTTGCCCTTCTCCCCAATTTCCCTGCATTTTGTTTTTACCTCTAAAAGCACTTGCTAAATCTTCCGCATTTTTGCCAAGTTGCTTTGTTCCTTCCATCATTTTTGCAATCTCGTCTTTTATCTCTGTCTTCGTCTTCAAATTCACCTCATCAAGTGCTGTCTTGCAGTTTTTAATATCATCCTTGAACGGATTTAACAACTTCTGCAAATTCTCTTCAATGTTTTTCCTATTTATTTCACCCTGCTTATTGATTGTCTCGTGCGATATGTTTTGATATTCGGTTTTCATCTCTTTTTTTATATCATCCATCAACTTTTTCGCATCATCAAGCGTTTCAATTTTCCCATTTGCTTGTGCCAATTGCTTTTCCAGTTCGGTTTTTTCTTCTCTAATTTTGTTCAACTCATCCAGCATTTTCCCGCTGTTTTCCTTTATTTCATTGAACTCTTGATTTGATTTCTCACATTCTTCTTTAAGCCTGCCATTTTCCTGCTCCGCAAATTCTTTTTCCTTTTTTATAACTTCAACCGATGAAAATTTCCCCTTTAAAAAAAGATAAGAAAAAACAGCACCAAAGACAAAACCTACACAAAAACCGCCGATTAAATATGCAAAAACATCCATATCCAAGCAGTTGCGATAACTAACTATTTACCAGTTTCTTTTGCTTGAATAGTGCGTGCTTTCTCAAATAAGGATCAAACTTTTTGAATGCCAATTTTGTTTGATTTCTGCGAGGATCTACCCAGCGAACATAAGAATATCCGCTCTCCTCGTTTGTCAACAAAACCAATGTTCTACTTTTTTTTGCCATAGCGACTGGTTATAATTGCAGTTTTTTATTTTGCAAGGAGTATTTTAACAAAAACATTGTAAAATTTGCACTATACAACTGAAATTCTGCAATAATTTTCAAAATCGCCTCCGAAAGCTCTAATTTTGATTTGAAATTTTTCAAAAAGTTTTTCTGCAAAAATTTTTGACTGACACCTTAATTTTACTAGAACAAAATTTGTATTTGTTTCAAAAACTTTTTCAACTTCTTCAAAATTTTTCAGCCAAGATGATAGTTTTTTGACTTTGTTTTTTACCAATTTTTGTCTTTCTTTAATATTTTTTTTTCTTATGTTATTAAAAACATTTATTCCAACTTTACAAGTCAAAGCACTAACATTATCTGGAGATTTTATTTTACAAATTTCTCCTTTAAAGTCAGAAAATACAAACCCGAGTCTTATTCCGGCGAGACCGAAAAATTTTGAAAAAGTCCTCAAAATAATTAAGTTGTTAAATTCGTTTATCGCATCAATACAACTAATTTCTTGATAGTTTTCAACAAATTCAATATAAGCTTCATCGACAACTACTGCGATGTTTGGCAATGATTTTACCAATTTTAGTACGTCTTTTTTACTCAGTAAAACACCCAAATGTGCCAATGGGTTTGTAATAAAAATTATTTTTGCTTTGTTTCGTTTCGCATCATTGATCAATTTGTCAAAATCAACAAACCACTGATTATTTTGAAAAATAATTTCACTTTCAACAATGTTAACTTGAAAAGCCTCCGCGTATTGCTTGTACATAGCGAAAGTTGGTTTTTGCACTAAAATTTTATCATTTGGATTACAAAATGTTCTAATTACCAAATCAATTCCCTCGTCGCTTCCATTTGTAGGGACGATTTTTTTTTCATTGATATTGTAAAATATTTGTGCTTTTTTTGTTAGTTCTTCGTAAAGGTTTTCAGGATAGAAGTTTAAATTTTTATCAATATTTTCTAACAAAACGTCTGTTGGTAAAATCGTTTGGTGCAATTCATTAAAATGTTGTCTTTTAACTCTTTCTGGAAGCAAGGGTGTTTCATATTTTTCCATTTTTTCCAATGCTTTATTCAAAAACATATTATTAATAAATTGACAATTATTTTTTTGATATATCGTTTCAATATGTTAATACATTAAAGTCAAATTTTATTATTTTTATGTCTAAGAATGATTTGAATTTATCTACAATTTTAGCAAAAATAAACGACAGAAGAGTCATGTTGAATTTTTTAAAAGACATCACAACCCCCAAAGAATTAGATGCATTACAACAAAGGCTTGAAGTTGCGGTTTTGCTTGCACAAGAAATACCTTATACAGAAATTTCAAAAAAAACCGGTGCGAGCACTACAACAATTACAAGAGTTGCGAGATTTTTAAAGGATGAAAAATTCGGTGGTTATAGGTGGGTTTTGAAAAATCTTTTAAAAAAAAAGTAATATGAAACTTAGAATTGCGATTCAAAAAAGCGATAGAATTTCAAATGATTTTTTAAATTTGCTTGAGAATTGCGGGCTTCAAACAAGTGGATATAAAAAACTTTGTTGCAGTTTTTTAGATTTTCCTTTGGAAATTTATTTTGTAAGAGGTGCCGATATCCCCGTTTTAATACATAGGCAATTTGATGTCGCAGTTCTCGGAATGGACAGTTTTTTGGAATATAAAATGGAAGAAAAAACCGAAATAGTCAGGAAGCTTGGGTTTTCGAAATGTCATCTTTCTTTTGCCGGTAGAGGTGTCTACAAAAACTGGGATATTTTACAAGTTCAAAATTCCACAATTGCAACAAGTTATACGAATATTTTACGGGATTTTTTAGAGAAAAATAACATAAATGCAAGTATAGTAAAAATGTCTGGTTCTGTTGAAACTTCAGTTGAACTTGGTTTTGCTGATTACATTTTCGACATTGTTCAAACTGGGTCAACTTTGATGCAACAAGGGTTAAAAGAGCTGAAAAAAGTTTTAAATCTTGAAGCAGTTTTGATAAAAAATAAAGATTTTTCAAGTGAAATTTTAAATGATTTAATTGCAAGAATTGACGCAGTTTTACTTGGTAAGAAGCAAAAATATTTGATGTTTAATTTAAAAAAAGACTTAGTTAACGATATTAAAAATGTGCTTCCTTCTATAAATTCTCCAACAATTTTGAATTTGATTGATAGTGATTATGTTGCGATTCACACGCTTTGTAAAAAAGATAAAATTTTTGAAGTATGCAAAAAGCTTAAAGAATTTGGTGCTGAGGGTATTATTGTAAGCGACATAAATTTGATGTTTAGGTAGAATGTGTTTTCATTTCTTTTTCGTTATTAAACAAGATAAAGTTCAAGAAAATAAAAATCATAACAAAAAAATCATCTTGACTTTTGTATTTTTATTATACTATCGTATTAGTGTGTTAATATATTAAAATTTATGAATGATACAGCAAAAATTGTTGAAGAAATTAGAGAGATTTGTATAAACAAAGGGCAAGAAGGACTATTAGAGTTGTCAAGAAAATTTGATAAACTTGAAGGAAATAGTTTGATTTTCAAAATTCCTGATAACATTAAAGTTGACAAAAACCTTGAAACAGCGATAAAAACAGCGATAGAGAATATTACAAAATTTCACAAAGCAGAAGCGAAAAAACTTGAAGAATTTAAGAATGATAAAATTGAAACTTCAACTGAAATAACGTGTTGGAGGAAATTCACGCCAATTGAAAATGTTGGAGTTTATGTGCCGAATATGCTATTTTCAAGTGCGTTGATGAATATAATTCCGGCACAGATCACGGGTTGCAAAAACATTATTGTTTGCACTCCGCCGAACCCTTCGCAAGCCATTTTGTTCACTTTGCAACAACTTGGTGTTGAGAAAATTTACACAATCGGCGGAGCACAGGCGATTTTTGCTATGGCATACGGCATCGGTGATGTTCCAAAAGTTGATAAAATTTTCGGCCCTGGCAATGAATTTGTTGATACGGCAAAAAAAATGGTCTCTCAATTTGTCGCCATTGATATGCCGGCAGGGCCAAGCGAAGTGCTTGTCATCGCCGACGAGACTGCAAAAAAAGAGGATACAATGTACGATTTATTGGCACAATTAGAACACGGAAAAGAAAGTAAGGCTTGGCTTTTGACAACCGATGATACGCAAGCGGAATGGATTAAAGATAATATTAAAACCATTGCCGGGCAGTCAAATCGTTGGAATTTGCTGGAAAAATCATTGAATAATTTGCAAATTGAAGTTGCAAAAAATCTTGATGAAGCGGTTAAAAAATCTAATGAAATCGCGCCGGAACATTTGATAATCAATACGAAAAACGCAGAAGAAATTGCTGAAAAAATTACAAACGCAGGAAGTGTTTTTATAGGCAAATATACGAGCGAAAGCTTGGGAGATTATTTGAGTGGCACAAATCACGTACTGCCTACAAGCGGTTTTGCGAAAGGTTTTTCCGGCCTTTCCGTGTTGTCATTTGGTAAGTTTATAACATTTCAAACCGCTACGAAAAATGGTTTGCAAAATGTTGCAGAAAAAACTATTTGTATGGCTAAAAATGAGGGTTTAGGCTTCCACGCAGAGAGCATTATTTCAAGAATTAAATAATTTATCGTATTAGTATATTAACATATTAAAGTAATTTATGATAAAAATTGGAATACTAAACAGTGGTGGTTATAACATCAATTCTATTCGTTTTGCTCTGGAAAGATTGGAGCAAAATGATATAGTTATTGTAAAAAATAAAAGTGAGTTTGATGCGTGCGATAGGATAATTATACCCGGAGTTGGCAACGCAAAAGTTGCAATGGAAATGTTGCAAAAACAAGACTTGATTGATGCGTTGCGGACAACGCAAAAACCTATTTTAGGAATTTGCTTAGGGATGCAAATTATGTGTGCTTTTTCACAAGAATTTGACACAAAATGCATTGGAATTTTTGATGAAAAAGTTGTGCATTTGCCTGCTGTTTTAGTATCTCCGCAAATGGGTTGGAATTGCATTGAAAACGGAAAATATCAAGGAGAGTTTGTTTATTTTTGCAATAATTTTTATGTTCCAATTTGCAAAAACACAACTGCTTTTGTTGATTATTTTGGAACAAAAATTTCTGCGATAATTCAAAAAAACAATTTCATAGGAATGCAATTTCATCCTGAAAAAAGTGGTAAAATTGGTGAGAAAATATTGGAAGATTGGTTGAGAAAAACAGTTGACTATTAACCCCCCCCAGGCATGGGTTGTTTTAATCTTGCTTATATGAAATGTGAAGGTTTTATTGATTGCTTTTGTTCTTGTGAACTTTTGATTGCATTATTAGTTTTATTTATTTGGCTATTCTTTACAATAAAAGAAGCGAGAAAATTCATAGATGATAGTGCTGACATTGATAATAATAAAATTAAAATAGAAAATATTAATGATTATATTAGAATTTTTAATCTTACTGGAATAAAAGCATATTTATTAAGGTTTTTTTGTAGGGATTATAAAGAAGACATAGAAATAGAAAATACACCACAAGATAAAAAAACACAAGATTTGTTATCAATAGCAAACACTTTAATTGAAACGGCAAAAAATCATGAAACAATTACTTTTTCTGAATTATGTGACAGAGTATTACAAGAAGAATGGAAAGGTAGAAAATGGTTGAATTACATCGCAAAAAGATTGTATTATAGGACATTGTTGCACTTATGATGCAGAACATCAAAAAGCATATGATAACATTGATAAATGTTTTCCATTCTTAAATGGTTTGACAAGAGAAAAATATAGTTATAAAATAAATAGTGGTTTTTGGGGGACCATTTTGGAAAGATTTATTGCCAATAAAATCGTATGAAGAACAAACAGAAGAAAATGTTAAAGCATTTCAACAACAAATTTACGATAAGATTAAAAATAAGACAGAAGAAGAAAAAAATCAATTTTTAAAAAAATTAGAAACATTTGAACCAATATACGAAGATTTGAAAAAGAAATAATAAAACTTGAAAAATAAAATTTTAGTGTGTTAATATGTTAACATGATAACAAAACGAATAATTGCTTGTCTTGATATTGCAAATGGAAAAGTTGTCAAGGGTGTGAAATTCAGCAATCACGAAGTCATTGGAGAAGCCGTTGAGTTGGCAGAAAAATACTGCAAAAACGGCATAAATGAGCTGGTTTTGTATGACGTTTTGGCATCCGCAAACGGCACAGAAATTGATACAAAAATGATCGAAGATGTTGCAAAAAAAATCAATATTCCTTTTTGTGTTGCTGGAAATATTGATTGTTGCAAAAAGGTGGAGAGGTGCCTAAAAATGGGGGCTGACAAGGTATCAATTAACTCGCCTGCATTGAAAAATCCTGATTTGATTGATGAGATTGTTAAAAATTTTGGTTCTTCAACTTTGGTCGTTGGGATTGACACGAAAGGCGGAGAGATATACAAAAACACAGGCAATGTTGATAAAACAGAAAAGTGCAAATGGAGCATTTTTGACTGGGCAAAGGAAGTTGAAAATCGCGGAGCGGGCGAGATTGTCGTGAATTCCATGTCTTTTGATGGCACTAAAAACGGGTTTGATATTGAGTTGTTGGATAAAATTACAAAACTTGTAAAAGTGCCTGTAATAGCCAGCGGAGGGGCAGGGTGCATTGAAGATTTTGTGGAAGTTTTTCAAAAAACTGGTGTTTCCGGTGCATTGGGTGCAAGCGTGTTTCACGAGAATTTGATTGATATTAAAGAATTAAAAAATAAGTTGATGGAAAGAGAAGTTTTAGTGTGTTAATATGGTGGCAAATAAAAAACCAAATCCAAATGAAATTTATCCATTGAAATGTGGTTTGAAAACGCAAATTTATTTGAAATCAATAAAGCATCATAATTTTGAGGCCGGAGATTTTAGCTATGGCACCGATGATTTTGAAAGCGGGATTTTACATCATTATCAGTTTAGTAAAGATAAATTAATAATTGGCAAATTTTGCTCAATAGCAAAGGGTGTAAAATTTTTCATGAATGACTGTAATCATGACTATAATCGTGCATCTACTTTTCCGTTTTCAATTATGAACGGCTTTCCTGGTGATAGCTATCAGCAAAGTCATCATGTTTATAAAGGCGACACGATTGTCGGAAATGACGTTTGGATTGGCGAAAATGTAACAATTATGCCTGGTGTAAAAATTGGAAACGGTGCGATAATTGCGACAAATTCGCATGTCGTGAAAGACGTTCCTGCTTACTGTATAGTCGGCGGAAATCCAGCAAAAGTTATTCGTAAAAGATTTGACGATGAAATGATTGAATTACTTGAAAAGTGGCAATGGTGGAATTTACCAGTTGATGAAATTATCAAAATCGCTATTCCAATTGTTACCGATCCTGATATTGAATTTGCAAAAAGTGAGATTAAAAAGCTAATATATGATACTAAAACTATTTAGTATTCATTTTTTAATTCCTCCTTTCTCATTTTCAAGATTTATTGTCAATCCTGCGTTGTTAATATTTTGTTGTGTTAACATATTTTTAATATATTCTTGTTCCATTTTGGCATAATCATCTCTTGATATTGCTTGAAAAGTTTTAAGATTTGTCCGATTTAAAAAATCTTGCATAGAATAAGCATCATTATTTTTAGCACTGAATGTGTGTTGAATACTATCTTGCAAGATTTGATAGACTTCAACGTTTGGTCTAGGATCGTCCTTATATAGGAAAATTTTATTGTTAATTACAGCTATATCTTGATAATCATCTTGTAGTTTTTGCGATAATCGCTGTATTTTTTTAAATTTACCTGGATTTGACAAATCCGGTTGTATTTCATATATATCAATGACATTACCTTTGCTGTGGGTATAATATCCATGTATTACTCGGTTTTTTTCTAATACTATGTCTAATGAACCTGTATCTTTTGTAATATCATACAATATTTTTTCTATGCTTCCATTTTCTTGATTGCGCCAAGAATATAAACTAAACGGTACTTTAACTTTAATAGTTGGACAAGATTTATAATCTATAATCTTTTTGTTTTTTATTGTCGGAACCATGTTTAAGTATATTTCCACGTCTTCTGGATTCATCCTAATAGGGATACCGTTAATATCAATTTGCTTGGACAGATGCTTTTTTTTATTTTCTTCATCTTCGTCAACCGCAGGCGCAAAAGACACTAAATCACGACGTTTTGTCGTCAGATCGTGAATAACTTGTATTGAGTCAGCCTTAATCTCGTTATTACCTATCTTAATTGTAAAGTGTGGTGGTCGTTCATATTTATTACGCAAGGTTTGTCTCTTGATATCGACAGGACGTTTATTACATGCTCCATAAAGTTCTTTACCATTTACTATTATATGACCTTTTTGATTAAATTCATATAAATTACCATAAATATCCATGTATTTAGCTTTACTTTGAGCCGCATCAAATGCACTGATTTCTTTTATTTTAATAAAAGGTTATTATACAATATAATAATTGTTTGTCAAATTAAATAAAAAAGTATCAAAGGTAATTATCCCTTGACATATAAAAATAATGTGTTATAAAATGAGTGTAAGTTTTATGACATTTTTTGAATTTATTAAAAAATTTCCAACTGAATTAGCTTGTATAGAGTATTACATTAAAATAAGATATGGAAATAAAGTAAAATGCAATCATTGTGGTTGCGAACATAGTGTCTATCACATTGCTAAAAGACCAAAGAATTTTATTTGTTTTAATTGTAAAAATACTTTTTCAATATTCAAAGGAACTATCTTTGAGAAATCTTGCACTGATTTAAGAAAATGGATGTATGCAATTCATTTGTTTTTGAATAGTAAAAAAGGTGTAAGTGCGTTGCAACTAAAAAGAGAAATAGGAACAACATATAAGACAGCTTGGAGAATGTTGCATAAAATAAGAGAGGCGATGAAAAACCAAGAAAATAACGACAACAACAATGATAACAACGACGGATTATTAAAAGGAATTGTTGAAATTGATGAAACATATATTGGTGGTAAAGCAGAAAATATGCACTTATCAAAAAGGATTGATGCAAAAGGAGTTTTTGAAAAACTTATTATTATGGGAATGATTGAAAGAAATGGCGGTGTTAAAGCGGTAAAAATTGATGATACAAAAGCGACAACACTATTAAAACAAATATATTCAAATGTAAAACAAGGAAGTTTAGTTATAACAGATGAATTAAAAAGTTATAAACAAATTGGAATGGAATATAACCATAAATGTGTTAATCACTCTGTTGGTGAATATGCAAAAGAAGAGAGTTTTGAAAACAGAGAAGAGGGTTATAAAACCTATAAAATCTATACAAATACAATAGAGGGCTTTTGGGCGACATTAAAAAGAGGTGTGTTTGGTATTTATCATCACATATCTTGTAAATATGCAGAAAATTATATCAACGAGTTTTGTTATAGATATAACAATAGATTTTCAAAATTGATGTTTGATAATTTGATGGTTAGAACGATTATTTGTTAGAGTTGTTGTCATCTTTATATTGTTCGTCAATTTGTTTTTCGTATTCTTCGTTTGCCATTTCAATAAACTTTTTATTCCTCGCTTGTGCGTTAGCAATTAAAGCATCAGGTGTTATTACTTGAATGTAAGCATTTCTATCATTATAACTATTTTGCCATAACTCGCCTTTATGTGAAAAAACTTTACAAAAATGCTGTTGATTTTCTAATATATCTCTAAAATCTTTATCAATATTTACTGGTAATACTAAATAAATTTCAGTAATACCGCTATCATATAAATGTTTTGCATATTTAAATAATTGCAATATTCCTGTTCCATTCTCCTTATAATTTGCAGTCATCTTTTTACACTCCACGATCACTGCTCGTTTTTTATCTTCATTGTCAAAATAAACAACAATATCCATTTCTCCGTTTCCTTCTACTTTTTGTAAATTATTATTTTTGATAAAAGTTGAAATATATTGCTCGCTTGCAATATAACTATATCCCATAAATCTATCATCTATTAACCATAAATTGTTATATCCAAATTCAATCTTATTTAAAAAATCATTGCTGTAATCTTTTGCTTGTGGTTGTTCCGCTTCTTTTCTACTAAAATATTGCGGAAATAATAAATTGTGTATTTGTCCTTCTATTTTTGTGTCTTTTAGTTCTTGAAATTGATTTAATATATTTTCTCTGTGTTTAAAATAACTTTTTAAGTCAAAGTAAATTGCCTCCCTTATGTTTGCTTCTTTTTCTGTTTTATTCTTTCCTTTATCATTTGCCACTTTATCTTCTAATTCATCCCTATATTTTCTTGCTTGTTTTAATACTTTACCCTCATCAAAATAACCAGTTTCTTTTTCTTCAACTACAAATCTTGCATATTCTGGATATTGTTGTATGAATTTCTTTTTGTTTTCTTTATTATATTGTTTTAAATCTGCAATGTTATTGCATAAAATTTCATTTATAGCATCTTCAACTTTCTTTTTTATCTCATTCCATTTATCTTTATTTTTGTCATCAAGTTTGATATGATGGTCTTTATCTATTGGTTGGTTGTCAATCCACTCACTTTCTAATAAGAACAATACATCATAACCTTTTACATTTATATCAATTTGCAATGGTTGTTTATCAAATGAACTTTCAAATAATGGTCTATTTTTATGACAAATTGCTGTTGTAATTGTCGCTTTATCTTGATTAAAATCTCTTTTTGTAATCTTATACCATAAAATTATTTTTTGTTCGCTGTCAAAAAATAAACCATTTTCTTTATTTAAAATAATTTGCTTGTCATCTATACCTTTAATTTTATCTAAATTGATAATAAGTGGAATATTCTTGTCATTGTCGTTTTTTTTCTCTTCGTATTCTTGATTTCCATTTACATAAAAAGATATTGTTATATTTTTGTTCTCTTCTAAAAAGATATAAGGATAAACAACATTTAATATGTCGTTATAAATATGCTTTTTATTATAACTTACATCTTTATTTGTAATATTATCAATAATTGGATTTTCTAACAATAAACTTGTTTCATTATCCTTGTGTGTGTTTACGTAATTCTATATTGTCGTCCTTGCTAAAATCATCGTTTGTAAAAACAAAATTAACTTTTTCATTGTTTTTATTACTATTGAAAGAAGATATTTCAACTGCTTCAAATGCTTTTTTATAATAAACTCTTCCATATCCTTTACATCCTTTTTCTTTTTTATTTTTTGTGTATAAAGTGCTAAAATGTTTTATGTTTTCATCATTAAAACCTTCGCCGTTGTCAATAATTTCAATAGATTTAATTTTGTAAGACAATTCATTGTCTTTAATTGTTGTAAATTTAACTTTAATATCGCTTGCATTTGCTTGTATTGAATTTAATATCGCCTCGTTAACAGCATCGCAAATTGAAACTTTTTTGCAATCTTCTATTACAGAATTAACATCCAAATAGGATGACATTTTAACTTCATTTAAGCTCATAAACTAAAAACATAAAAATCAACAACTTTTATACTTTAAGGGATAATTGCCGTATCAAATGATAATAACATCTAATATTTATTTCTTGCAAAAAACTATTATAATACGATATTATGTCCAATAATATGTCTAATTTTAAAGATTTTGTAGATTTTAGTAAAGTATCTGCCAATAAAAATGCAGTAAGAGTTATTGATGATTTTTACTAACAGAAGACGGTGTGGTTTATAAAAAGTTATCTACATAAAATTTGAAAGCCGTGTGGCCAAGCGGAGCAGGATACGATGGCGAAATGAAAAATGGTTTAATGCACGGCGAAGGTAAGCAAATTTTGCAAGACGGAGCAATAAAAGAAGGCACATTTGAAAACAACAAATTTGTTGGATGATCGAATTGTTTTGTGGCAAAAAAAATTTGAAAAATAAAAGCTGTGCAATTCAATACTATTAAGTATGAAAAAGTTTTTATTTTTATTCATTTTTGTTGTTTTAGTTGGGTGTAATTTACACAATAGTAAAATAAAGAAAAACAATAACACGGATATGTCGGGTGTTGTGTTTTTTGACTACAACGGCACACTGTATGATGATAAAAAAATATTTGATGAAGGATGTGAAAAATATTGTAAATGGAAGACAAAACGGCAAGCGGAACAATTCGCGAAAGCAAGCACAAATGTTAAAAAAGATTTAATAGTTAAATTGCTTGGTAACGATGTTCTAAAACAAGTTTATAGTCATTTTGCAACTTCAAAATTTGTAAAAGTGCAAGGTGCAGAAGATGTACTAATAGAATTAACTAAAAAGAAAATTAAAACATATGTATTAAGTAGATCCGATGGCACAAAACTTAGAAAATGGCTCACAGACGGTAATTTGCTTCATTATTTTAATGGCATATACGGAACAAATGATTTTGGCGATTTACAAAAACCAAACAAAGATTTTGCAGATAAAATTAAGGAAGTTGTTAGATTGAAAAATCAAAAATGTTGGATGATTGGCGACAGCGAGCAAGATATAATTATGGCTAAAAACCTTGGGTGCAAATGTTTTATTATAGACAATTTTGAAGAAATAAAACAAAATTATACAACTTTAATTGACGAAAGTGTTGATTTCATGAAATACAGTGAGATTTTGAATTTAATAAAAAATAAATATAATAATTGACAATAAAAAATCATTTTAATGTATTAGTGTGTTAATATATTAAAATGAAAAAAATTGCATTTCTAGACAGAGATGGGACTTTGATTTGGGAGCCAGAAGACACAAAACAAGTTAATGGATTGGAGCAGTTGGTGTTGATAAAAGGGGTAATTTCTGCATTGAAAAGATTGCAAAATGCAGGTTTTGAGTTGATTGTTGTTTCAAATCAAGATGGTCTTGGAACGCCTGAAAATACTGCTGAAAACTATGAATTGGTGAATAAAAAACTGAAAGAAATTTTAGCAAGCGAGGATATTTATTTTTCAAATTGGCTTACTTGTCCGCATTATGAAGATGAAAATTGTGATTGCAGAAAACCAAAAATTGGTCTTGTAAAATCATTTGAAAATGAAATTGACAAAGATAAATCAGTTATGATTGGCGACAGAGACACTGATGTTGAATTTGCAAAAAATATTGGAATTAGTGGCTTTAAGATTGGTGAAAATTACGGCTGGAAAGAAATTGTGGATACAATTTTACAACGAAAAGCAAGTGTAAAAAGAGAGACGAAAGAGACGAAAATTGCAGTTGATTTGAATATTGATGGTAGTGGAAAAAGTGAGATAAATACTGGATTGAATTTTTTTAATCATGTGTTGGAACAAGTTGCAAAACACGGAAAATTTGACTTAAAAATTGACTGCAAAGGTGATTTGCAGATTGACGAACACCACACGATTGAGGATATTGCAATTTGTTTTGGCGAGGCATTTTTACAAGCATTAGGTGATAAGAAAGGCATTTCGCGTTTCGCGAGCGAGCGTTTTTTGCCAATGGATGAGAGTCTATCATATGTTGCGATTGATATTTCTGGGCGTCCATTTTGTGTTTTTGATGCGAATTTCGAACGTGAATATTGCGGTGATATGCCGACAGAAATGGTGGAACATTTTTTTCAATCGTTTGCGGTTGCGAGTAAGATGAATATAAATATTAGGATTGAAGGTAAAAACACACACCACAAAATTGAGAGTTGTTTTAAGGCATTTGGTAAGGTTTTACGCGATGCGAGCAGAGTGGTTGACAATAATATTTCATCAACAAAAGGTGCTTTATAATGTTAACATGTCAATATGAAATTTTTGAAAAAACATTTTTTTTTAGTATTTTATTAAACATAATTTTTACAATTTTTTGTATAAGTTTTTTTTTAAAAAACACAATAATTTTCCTTGCCAAATACGGCAAACAGGTATTGTGATTGAAGGAAAAAAAATGAACGAACAACTGGATTTCCTACTGCAAATGTCCCGTATGTCAACAATTCGCTTGATGCATTGGTGTTTATTTCCACGATAAAATATGACGGAAAAATTTATAAAGGAGCAACGTTTTATAATAAACAAAGAAATATTTTGGAAAGTCATATTTTGGGTTTCAATGAGGAGATATACGGCAAAAAAATAGAGGTTTGTTTGATTAAAAAAGTTAGAGATAAAATGAAGTTTTCTTCAAAAGGAGAGGCAGAAAATCAATTCAAAAAAGACGTTCAAAATGTGAAAAAGTTTTTTAAAATCAAAAATTAACCAGCAAAAACACCACAGAAGAAAGCCTCTGCTACATTATTTTTTTATCATTTAACATATGAATATAAACAATTCTCGCACCAAATGTTGTTTTTTTTTGATTTTATAAGTTGGCAAAAGTGCAAAATTTTCCAAAGAAAACTGCTTATTTTTGAACTGAAAAAAACCTTCATAAAGCAAGTTTAAGCTCCATTTTTCCGTTATTGACCATTATGGCATGAAGTAAATTGAGACCTCGCGATCATCAATTTTGTCGGTATAAACAATTTGTGAAAAAATAGCAAATTTCTTATGCGGGAGCCAGTCAATTATAAAATGAAAACCTGGTTTCCACCGCTCGCCGGATGACATAAAACTCAGTTTTTCAGTGCTTGTAATCCATTGTGGTGATTTTAAAGAAATTGCACCCGCAACAAAAAGTGTATTATTTTTATTTTTGAAAAACTGACATTTCACCTTTACATTTTGATAACCAAGCCCAAAAGCACCTTTGCCAAAGACCGTGGAAGTTCGTGATTGCAATTCAATTTTGTCCGTCAAACCGTAAATAATACTTGCCCCATTATTTGAACCGTAGTAATTATTTCCATTTTGATAAACATAATTTAAATTGAGTAAATGCCAACTATTTCGCTTTGCGTTTGAGAAAGAACGAATATGCCGATCTGTTTATAAATAATAGGTTAAAAAAGAAAATCAAAAACACTTTCTTAGTCATGGTTTCGTTGTAAAATGAGTCTGATTATAATGTGCAAGAATTATTTTGATAAAGTTTAATATAAAAAGTTGACAATAAAAAAATGTTTTAATGTATTATCGTGTTAACATGTTGATATGAAAAATTTTATAATTCCTTCAATTGATTTGCTTGATGGAAAGGTTGTTAGATTATTGAAAGGTGATTATGAAAAAACCACATTTTATAATATAAGCATTGATGATTTGTTGAAAAAATATAACATATTTGAAACGTTGCATATTGTAAATTTGAATGGAGCGAAAGGCGAAAAATGTGAGGATAATGAAAAAAAAATTGCAAAAATTAGACAAAAATTTAGGGGTAAAATTCAAGTTGGAGGCGGTTTTCGTGATGTTGAAAAAATAGATTTTTACTTAAACAAACTCAATGTAGATGCTGTTGTTTTGGGAACTTTATGTATAAAAAATATAGAAAAAACCATTGAAATTATCAAAAAATTTGGTGCAGAAAAAATTGTATTAGCGATAGATTGCGAGAATATAAATGGTGTTTACGCCCCTAAAATTAATGGCTGGCAAGAGTTTTGCGATTGCGAAAATATTTTTAATTTGTTGAAAAAATATTACGGAATTGCACAAAAGATTTTAATTACCGATATTCAGCGAGATGGCTGTTTAAGCGGTGGGAACTGCATTTTGTATCAACAAATTAAGACGCAATTTCCAAACTTTCAAATTCAAGCAAGCGGTGGTGTTTGCAATTTTGAGGACGTAAAAAAACTGCAAGAAATCACTGATTTTGCGATCGTTGGCAGGGCGATGTACGAAAATAATTTGTATCAGGAAATTGTGAAATTTGATGAAAATGAAAATCAAAAAGAAAATCAAAATGGTTGGAAAAACGCCGATTTTGTTGATAAAATTGACTGGAAAAAGTGCAATAATTTGGTTCCTTGCATAGTGCAGGATTGTAAAACTTTTGATGTTTTGATGCTTGGTTTTTGCAACAAGGAGGCAATAAAGTTGACGCAACAAACTGGAAAAATGCACTTTTTTTCAAGAACAAAAAATAGAATTTGGATGAAAGGCGAGGAGAGCGGGAATGTTCTAAAAGTTGAAAAATTGCTGTTGGATTGTGATAATGATGCACTTTTGGCGGTGGTTGAGCCGACAGGAAGCACCTGCCACACTGGAACGAAAACTTGTTTTAATGAAAGAGTAAATTTTTTGGCAGAGTTAGAGGAAATTATTGACGAGAGGCTGAAAAACAACGATTGCGAAGCAAGTTATGTGGCGAAGTTGTCTGCAAAAGGATTGAATAAAGTGGCACAAAAAGTTGGAGAAGAGGCGACGGAAGTCGTAATTTCTGCCCTCGCAGAGAGCGACGAGAGGTTTTTAAGCGAAAGTGCCGACTCGCTTTTCCACTTTTTGTTGCTGTTGAAAAATAAAAATTTTGAATTGAAAGATGTTGTAAAAGTGCTTGAAGAGAGGCATAAGGAGAAGATAAAATGATGAAGTTATGTGCTGGAAAAATGGAAGAAAAATAATAGGGAAAATAAAAGAGAAAATTTGTGCAACAGTAGGTCGGCAAATACTACTTTTGATAGTTGCTATTTGTTTAGTTGTAGGATTACTTCCAATGGCTTTCCAAGTTGAAAGAGGCGATTTAATGTCATTTATTGAATTGATAATTGAAGCTATATTCTGCGTTTTGGTTTTTAAGGAATTTAGGATGACAAGAAAAAGTTTTGAGTGGCAAAAAGAAGAATGGGAGCGACAAAGAGAAGAAGAGTATTACAGACGAATAAATGTTATAAAAAAATGGTTGTTGCCGCAATGCTATAAACTTGTAGAAGAGTATAACAATGAACTACGCAATTATGCAGAACGATTAAGAAAAGAAATAATATCTGCATCAGACAAAAAAAAAAATAAATTGTCATTTTTTACCGGTTTTTCTGCTCCTAAGTGGAAAATATTTGATGAAGAAATTGATGAAGATTTTTTTAAAGAAAACGAAGATGCAAAAATGGAATATGAAAATAAGAAAAAACAATTTGAAGAGTTTACAAAGGAAAAAAAAGAAAAACTTAAAGAAGATTTAATGAATTGGATTTTATCAGAATTAGAATATGGAAACGAATGTGAAGAAGCAAAAATATTGGAAAATATTATTACTTTACAAATTGGTCGTTTTACAGATTATGATAATTCATTTGATGAACTTATAAATAATAATTCGCTATCGTCAATAATGTTAGATAGAGACATAAGTATAAACATAAGAAAAGAGAAAAATGATTATATAAACTCAGATTTTTCAAAAGAGAAAATAATAGCACGAATAGGAATAGAATATAATACAATAGAAAACATATATAATCGTGTTAAAAAAAAATATAAATAATATGCCAACTAAAAAACTAATCCCCCTAAATTTCAACGGCAAGATTGACGAGAATGAGAGGCTGAAATATCGTCTTCGGCAGTTTCCTTGCGGAGAGTTTGAGTTTTCAATTCAGGAAAAAATTGATGGCGTTGATATTGAGATATACCAAACTTTTACGACCGGAAATTTCAATAACGACCTGATAGCATTGCAAATTGTTTGCGATGTTTTGCGGAGGAATTCAGTAAAGAGTATAACGTATTTTTCGCCATTTTTGCCATACACGAGGCAAGACAGGACGTTCAATTTGACAGGTTCGCTTGGGGCAAAACTTGTTGCGGAGATTATCAATAATTGCGGGATTGAAAAGATAATTACCTACGATTTTCACGCGTTGCAAATTGAGGGTTTTTTCAAGGGGCAGGTGCATAATTTAAGTGCCGTTCCGTTGTTTTTGGAGGATATTGAAAAAAAGTTTGACAAAAATGACATTGTGATTGTGTTTCCGGACGCAGGCTCGGCATCGCGTTTTAAGAGGTTTTTTGAAAATACGGACTATGAGATTGCGATTATTCAAAAAACGCGAAACAATGGCGATATTTCAATGAAATTGCTTGGCAATGTTGCAGAAAAAACTGCAATAATCCTTGACGATATGATTGACAGCGGAGGGACGATAATTGAGGCTTCAAAAATGTTGAAAAGTCAAAATGCAAATGACATTTTTGTTTATGCAACGCACGGAGTTTTGTCTGGTGATGCCGTTGCAAGGCTTGAAAAAACCACTGAAATTAAAAAGATCACGATAACAAATTCACTTAGACAAAATTGTAAATTGAGTGATAAATTTGAAGTTTTGGAAATAAATCACAAAGATTTTAGAAGCGAAAACCTTGATAGATAAGACGAAGGTTAAAACGTCCATCCAAAAGAAACACCAATCATATCAAGCCCTTGATTTATTATTCGTACTCCGCCATTTGAGTAGTGGTGGTATGCTACTTCCAACACCGCTCCACAATCAAAACGATGTCCTATTTTTATAACACTTGAAAAGTTAAAACCAGTTAATCCGCTACCCGTGCCAGGTTTGTTGCCTTTTTCGCCCATTGCAAAAGAAGGGCCAATTCCTGCGGATAAGTAAAGCACTGGTGTTCCGAATATAAGTTCTTGAATTGCTTCAATTCCATATGCTTTGTATAAATGCCTATATTCTCCTTTTACCCCGTGCCAAGTGAAAAAACCAACAGAAAGCCTTCCGTGAACTCTTAAAAGTTTATCGGGTTGTGCATAATGAAATTGTGCCGAGTGAACTGCTCGCTCAAAGTATTTATTCCCAACACCATATTCCGATCCTTCGCCTCTGTTATAAGTTATGTAATAGGAAACATAAAGTTCGTTTCTTTTGTTCTGAAACACAGGATTTTTATCAGGAAAAATATATGTTTTTACAAAGCTCATTACAGCACTATCTTCTTGTTTGTTTTCTTTTTGAGTGTTTTTAATTGTCTCTGCTTGTGTTTTTATGGCAAAGACCAAAAGAAAGAGAGAAATAAAAAGGAACTTTTTGAAAAAGCCAATGGAAATAAAAACCGACGGCGAAACATAAAACTATTTACTTAATTTTCAAGGTTATTTTCTATTTTCGGTAATTACCCACAACTTTATACAAACACACTATTAAAATAAGTAAATATCATTTCTTTTTCTTCTTTTTATCATTTGATTTTGGTGTTTTACCTGCAAAATTCAAAAAATCATCAAATACATTTTTTGATAACTCCATTTTTGTATTTTTATCAATTTTATTCTTACTATTCACTTTCTTGTCTTTTTTCATATACCAAAATCAATTTTAACATTACTTATTTTATCAAGTTCGTTTTTGATATTTGCTTTAATTTCTTCAATTTTCTATACTTTTCTGCTATTTCAATTTGTTTTTTAATATCAAATTCTCCGTTGTCAAGGACTGAAATTTTATTGTTATATTTTGATAATATCTACTTTATTTTAGTACTATTTTCGTTCATTAAATTTCTAATTATATTGTAATCTACATATGCAAACAAATAATGCATTAATCTTTCTTTGTCAATTCCAAGATCTTGAAGTAGTAAAAAATAGACAATTAATTCTAAAATAAGAGAACAGATAAAAATCTCATCTTGTTGAATTTTGTATAAATCTCCGTGCGTAATGTTGTGTCTGTTTTGTTTAATTTTTTGGATATATTTTCCTATTAAAATTCTTTTATCAATGAAGTTCAAAAAATCTTTTATATCTTGATAGTTTTCCATGAAATAATCAATTTGTGCACCTGTTGACCATTTTTTTCTTTCCTCCTTTGTTTTTCTTTTCATTTCGTTTTTTATAATTTTACTTGCTCTAATTACAACTTCTAAACAAGTATAAAGTGTTGTAAATTTTTGGTATTTATCCATTTTTCTTGTTGCGAAAAATAATTTGTATATTTCTTTGTTTTTATGGTTAAAAAAGTTTTTAAAAATTTCATTTTCTAATACATAAGGTTCATTTCCACCACAACTACAATTTTTGGCTAATTGCGTTGTTATATTCCTTCCAAGTGAAAACATGCAATATTTTCTATTAAAAAGTTTATTGTTTTCAGATTTACATTCTATAAAATCAGTAGAAAACAATTCATTAACACAGTAATCTTTTTGTAAAATAATTCTATTAAACTTTTCGTCTTTGCCAGTTAAAAGTGAATATAAAGTAATAAAATCGTTTATGATTTCTTTACATTTTTCAACTGAAACATAATTTTCAGAAAAAAACATTACATAAGGAGTAATAATGTCTTGTTCTATATATCTTAGAGCTCCAACATCACTACCGCCTTTCTTTCTGTCAAAACAAAATAATAAATAAATATTTTTGTTTGCATAAATTTTACCAATGTTAATGGATTTTATATCAAAATTTTGTTCTTTACTAAGAATATCGTCTGTTGTTCCAATAAATTTATCTAAATCTTGGATGTATAATTTAATTACATTAAAACTATCTTCAATGTTGTATGATTTTGAAATTAAAGCATCTTTTATTGTATATTCTGAATAATACCAAGTTCGTTGATAAGTTCCTGGCATTATAGCCCATCCAGAAAGGTTTTTCTCCACTAAATTTGTAAATAAAATATTACACCCTACGACATCGCTGATTTGTATATCTAATTTGTCATTATAGTTACTGTCTATATTTCCAAATGGATGATGTATTGTTAAAGTAATAATTCCATTGTTATGTTTCAACACAGCATACGCATCAATTTGTTGAGTTGTATGTTTGGTTTTGTTTTGTATGAATTGTGTAAATAGATCTTTATCCAAAAAATCATATATTGTAGGCAACTCATCAGTATGGTTTGATGAAGAAGTTATTGATAAAATATCATTTTGTGATAGTATTACAGTGTTTTCTTTGTCTTTGTTCATACGATTAGATTGAAATGATTTTATTTATTTGCAATTCTTAATCTCACTAACATAAACCAAGCAGTTTGTTGCTTCACTTTTATTTGCCTTGCTAATTGAGGATTGGATATTCCTTTTTTATTTGCTGTTTGTAAGTAAATGGCCATAAACCACTTTCTCATTGAGATTTTTGAGTTTTCAAAAATTGTCCCTGTTTTATAGCTGAAAATCCTACCACAGCAAGCACATTTGAAATCAGTTCCAGATTTTAATTTATAAATTTTGTTATCCACATTATAAAATTTTTTACAATTTTTATGAGGACATGTAATATTTCCTTTCCATCTTTGTTTTATGAAATACTTTATACATTATCTTTCTGTTCTGAAATAATCTTGTAAGTCGTATAAACTCTCAAATTTCTGCTTTCTCTTCATATTAACTCTTAACTTACATATTATTTTAGGTGTATAAAATATAACTGTTAAGGAGTTTTTGTATAAAGTTAGGGGTAATTACCTTATTTTCTCCAAAATCGCAATAACACTCGTTGGAGTAATACCTGAAATTCTACTTGCTTGATGGATGGTTTCTGGTTTTGTTTTTTCAAGTTTTTCAATTTCTTCGTTTGAAAGTGCTTTTATGCTTCTGTAATCAAAATTCGTTGGGATTTTTACATTTTGATTTTGCCTCATTTCCTCAATGTTGCTCTGCTGACGGGCAATATATTTTTCATACATTGCGTCAAATAAAATATGCTCTTTTGCTCGTCTGGAAATGTCGTTTTTCTCAAATCCGCACAATTCAAAAACCTTCTCGGTATTCATTTTTGGATAACTTAAAAGTTCGCAAGCATTTCGCACAATGCCATCGTTATTGACTTCAATGCCTAATTTCAGCCATTCGCTTGGACTATGTTTTTTTTCCAGCAACACATTTTTAACCTTTTCACTCTCGTCTTTTAATTTTGAAAAACATTGCCATCTTTTGCTTTTCACACATCCTGTTTGATACCCTAATTCCGTAAGGCGGAAGTCGGCATTATCTGCCCTGCAAGCAAGGCGATATTCACTCCTTGATGTAAATAATCTATAAGGTTCTCCTCCTACGCCGAGTGTTGTAATATCATCAATCATCACACCAATATATGCTTGTTCGCGAGATAAAATGAACTCTTTATTTCTTTCAAATCCAGCAAAAAGTCCAGCATTTATACCAGCAACACAACCAAGTCCTCCGGCTTCTTCGTAGCCTGTTGTTCCAATGATTTGCCCTGCTAAAAATAGCCCTTCAATCTTTTTTGTTTCCAGAGTTTGTTTTACTTCTCGCGGGTCAACCAAATCATATTCAATGGCATATCCATATTGCATTATTTTTGCATTTTCCAGCCCTTTTATAGTATGAATAAAATCATCCTGCATATCTTTTGGCATTGAAGTTGAAATTCCGTTTGGATAAACAAGTTCGCTTGTTAGCCCTTCCGGTTCCAAAAAAACTTGATGTCGCGGATGGTCAAAACGTTGCAACTTTGTCTCAATACTCGGGCAATAACGAGGGCCATTGTATTTTATATCTCCATTTACCGCCGGTATTCTCTCCCATCCATCGCGGATAACCTTATGGCTTGCCTCATTTGTGTAGGTAATATAGCAATCCAGTTGCGAAATTTTAATTTCATCATCAAGATACGACATTGGCAGACTATCTATGTCGCTCGGCTGAATTTCTAAACCATCATAATTTATTGTATTTTTGTCAAGACGACAAGGTGTTCCGGTTTTTAGCCTCGTCATTTCAAGCCCCAATGTATGTAAATAATTTGCCAAATCTATTGATGGCGGTTCGTGAATTCGTCCTGCACTTACTCGTTCTTCTCCGCAGATTGTCTTTCCATTCAAAAAAGTTCCTGTCGTTATCACTACTGCTTTGCTTTTAATAACTTCTCCACTTGCAAGTTCAACTCCACAAACTTTTTTCGTGCTATTTTGTTCGTCAATAATCAGTTTTACAACTTGATTTTCAACAATATCAAGATTTTCGTAATCTCGTAGTAAATCTTGCATCGCCGAGCGGTATAAATCCCTGTCAATTTGATGTCTTGGACCCCATACGGCAGGGCCTTTGCTGGCGTTCAAGTTTTTTCTATTTATGCTCGCTAAATCCGTTGCTCTTGCCATTATTCCGTCCAGTGCATCAATCTCACGGACAACAGCTCCTTTCCCAATTCCACCAATAGACGGATTACAAGACAAAGTCCCTAAATTGCGATAATTAAATGTTATCAATAAAGTTTTTGCCCCCACGCGTGCTGACGCCGTTGACGCCTCAATTCCAGCGTTTCCACCGCCGATAACGATCACGTCATAGGCGTTTTTAATATTTACAATAAAAGTCATTGCCCTTTGCTTCAATATAACAATAGATAAAAATCAATTTGATAAAATTTTTAAAATTCATACTATCTGTGCCAGCGTGTTATGAATAGAGGAAAAAAGAATTTTCCAAAGATTGATGATTTGAAAAATGAATATGACTTGTTTTTCACGTGTATGGTGCCAAAAATAGATGATAAGTTTTTAAATGAGGATGGAAAAATATTGTTTGGTGGTTATGGAGAAAATGATGGCAGCGATGGTAGAAAATTTAAGTGTCTTTCAGCTCAAATAGCTAAAAAAGGAAGAGACAGAAGTTGGAGGCCAATTGATACTTCTGATTTTTGGAAGCCTTTTGGCTATGAATTTGATATAGGTGATAGGAATTTTGATATTAAAATGGCATCATATAAAGATATGGCTACATTGCCATCTCATAATGATGTTCCTAAAATAGTTCAACCATTCTTTATAAAACAAGGTTTCGAACATAATGATTATATAAAAGCTACAGTTGACGGCAAAAAAAATGTATATATTTGGAATCAAAACAAAGCGAAAGAGAGAAAAATTGATGTGCGAGATGTAGTTATTCCTAAACTTATTTCAAGAATTAAAAAAGCAAAAGAGATATCAGGATTGAATTTCGAAGAGGCTAAAAAAAAATTGTACCAAAAAACGAATTCCGATTCTTATGATGATTTTGACAGCAGTTTTACAGAAGAGAATTATGGGGTGCTTGAAGAAGAAACCGAACGCAACGAAGGCTTCCATACGTTATCGTCTATGAGACTCGCCATAAGCAGTGACAAGTCCGACACTGCTTTTATCGCAAAGCACAATGAGTTTTGTGCTTATCCTAAAAATAACAGTCCTTGGGTAAAACCAAAGCGTCTTATTGTAGATATTGGTCGCGTTGATTATGCTTTAGAACATGGACATATAGAGAAAGAAGATTTATCCAAGTTCTTGCGTAACTATAATGAGAAGTATGTTAATTTTTATGATAAGCAAATCAGAATAATAGATAGCGCACAACACAGAACGTGTTTAACTACAATAGATAAGTTAGAAAATGAATTCAAAGAACGCAAATGGTTGCCTTAAAATAAGGTGTGAATAAAGTTTTTTGCTGTTTTTATATAAAACGATACAAAGACCATTACAGATAGTTCAGATTTATTATCAATTAAAGTCAAAATTAAATTTTTTTCTTCTAGTTGTTTTTATGGAACTTTCCAATTAAAATCGGGCTATACCCAGAAACAATAATCAGACCGCCAATAATTTGATGTGCATTCACTTGTTGACCCAAGAAAATGTAAGAAAATATCATTATAAATATCATTATTGGTGATTTTAATTGCAAATTTTTGATAATTTGGTATTTAGTAGCGAACCTTGTATGGAAAATGAAGAAGAAAAATCAACAGAACTCGATTTATTAGTGCCAGGCGGTATCACACACGTAATGATGTGGTTTGGCGGTGGTTTGCCAAGAGAACGAAAGATAAGTGTACATTATTGGAAATCAGGTGAAAAACCTGCATATGAGAGTAATAGGGAGAGAGAATATATATATTCAAACTATGAGAAAGACAAGGTGACGGAGCAATATGCATTTATTGACTATGTAGAGACGTTGAAAGGCGAGTGCAAAAAGATGAAAGAAAAAAATGAAGCTTGTATACTGGTTTATGATAGCCGTATGATAACTAAAAAAGAAGATGAAATTGAGTTAAAAAAGATTGTCAAAAGTATTCCAAATTGCTACTTAGTTGATTATGAAGATTTTATAAAAAAATTAGATAAAAACGAACATCCTGATTTTGTTAAACATATCGATGGTATGATAAATGCCAATAAACAAAAGCGTAACCACAGCACGACTTTAAAAGGGGATACAATGGGTAATCTTGTTGATTGTGTTCGTATGCTATTATTACTAAAACCGCGTAAGTTGAAAGAACTCGCAATTGAAAAAAACGATAAGAAAAAATCAGATTTGATTAAAGCAGATGATTTTACGTTGCTTTATCACGATTTTGATATGATACAAACTGCACAAGGAGATATTGTAAAACAAAATGTAAAGTTAAGAAAAACCAAAAAAAAGGACAATGTAGATAATGATGACGATATTTTGAATTACAAATTAGTGTTTTGTAGTCGCATGGATCATGGAAGTGGCATATTTGTTGAAAATGGGATTATTTTTGCAAATTCAAAAAACGACAAAAACACAGAACTTGAAAATATGATAAGCAGTTATATGTCATTATTACAATATGAAAAAAAAGGTGTTTCTATGTACGACGATGTTATCGCCAGTATGTACAAGTGTCGTAATAATTTCGCACGTCAATTCTTTGACGAAGGACATCGTACGTGGTGGAATATCGGTGAGGAGAAAATGTCGCAACAAGAAAAAGAAGATAACACAATAATGGATGAGCAATCTGTAAATAACAATATCAAAAATGAAGAACCACAGCATAATAAAGAAGAAGACAATAACAAAAAACAAAAAAACAACGACGTATCTTGTACTTGCATTATTGTTTAGTACGTTTGTGCGTTATTTACATTTGTTGGAGTTAAACTATTTTGCCGTGTTCTTTATTTTTGTTTCTATAAACACTATTAGATAACCAAGTATAATAATGCTTCCGCCAATAATTTGATGTGCATTCACTTGTTGACCCAAGAAAATGTAAGAAAATATCATTGTAAATATCAACTTAGAAAAATCCAAAGGTTGAAGAATTACAGCATTACAAAGTTTTAGTGCTCTAAATATGCAATAATATTCAACAAAAAATAAAAACCCAGATATTGCGATGTACTTTAAAGCACTTAAAGGAACTGCGATAAAAAGCGGAAAGAAACAACCGGCAAAAAGTCCAAGAATGATGCAACTATAAAACATCATTGTCATAGGTGTAAATGTTGTCGTCAATCTTTTATCGATTATTACAACATAAGAACGAATACAAGTGTAAAGTAAAAGTGCACCATAACCAAGCATGGCATCATTTTCGCTAAAACTTGGTTTTTTGACAATCAAAACACCAATTATTGCAATAACAAAGGCATAATTTATCGTTCTTGGAGCTTTCTCGCCTAATAGTTTTACTGCTAAAAAGACAGCCAATATTGGCGTTAAAAAAGTGATAGAAGTTGCTTCATTTAGCGGTATTCTTGACATTCCAATGTATAAAAGTGAAGTCGAAAAAGAAAGCATTAAGTTTCTTTTGAAGTTTTCTTTTAAAGCAGTTTTTTCAAAAAAATTGAAGCGATTTTTTACCATTATTGGTAGAAGAAATAGAAAAATAAATAGTTGACGGAAAAACATAACTTCCATTATAGGCAGGTTATAATCGTTTATGGCTTCCACCATAAAGACATTTAATGAAGCACAACTTACCATGCCTGCAAGGTAAAAAAGGATACCTATTATAGTAAGATGTTTTTTTGATATTTGCATCAATTGGCGTTGATTAGCCTGAACCTTTGTTATAAAAGTCAAATAAAGGTTTTAAAAAAAGATTGACATTTATTTTATGCTCTTTTTACACAACGAGTGCAATTGCTATGTTTGGTGTAGTTGCTTTTGGCAGTAGGCAATACAGGATTGTCCCAAGTGAGGGGTGTATTTTTGAAAAAATTGAGGGTAATGTTGGCGACAAAGTTTCTTTTAAAAATCTTGTTTTGTTGTCAGACAGCGAGGATGTCGTTCTTGAAGCTTCAAGGTTAAAAAAATATACTGTTAACGGAACCATTGTTAAACAATTCAGGGATAATAAAGTTATCTCTTTCAAGAAGAAGAGAAGAAAAGATTACACACGAACAAGAGGGCATAGACAATATAAGACATTGGTCTTGATTGATAGTATTGATTTGGAGGGTTAGTTTTTTAGTTTTATTTTATGGCACATCATAAAGCTGGTGGTTCTACAAAAAATGGTCGCGATTCTGCTGGTCGTAGGCTTGGTTTGAAAGTTTGTGGCGGTGGTTATATTACGAAAGGGGCTATAATTATCAGACAACGAGGAACTCACTATTATCCAAAAGATAATGTTGGCATTGGTAGGGATCATACAATTTATGCAATGGAAGACGGCATCGTTGTTTTTAAGAAAACAAAGAATCAAAGAACGCTCGTTTCGGTGCAAAAAGTAGAGGGTTAAAGTTTTTAGAAAATAGGCGGACAAATATTGTTATTGTCTGTGTTTTTTTTTTGGCTATTCTCCTCATTGTTATTTGCGAAGTAATTTTTCTGCTTTTCCATCAATTTTAAGTTTGTTGTCGTAGTATCTTGTTGTCGTTATTCCGTTTTTGCTTTTTGTTTCTTCAAATTTTATTCTGCCATTGTCGTTTTCTCTTTTTGCATTATAAAAACTTTCTTTGCCGTTATTATTTTGATAACAACTAACAGAAGAAAAAGAATAAGTTTTTGTAGTCATAAAAAAATATCAACGTAATCATTCTACAAAAAAATAAAAAATAAAAAAACATTTCTTGAAAATTATTTATTGAAAAGTGTTTTAGTTTTGTTTTATGGGAAACAACGAGGAGAATAGCAGGGATATTACAAAAAATGAAAAATCGCCAAAATTTATTTTTATAACTGGCGGGGTTTTATCGTCGCTTGGCAAGGGTTTGGTATCGGCTTCTACTGGATGTATTTTAAAAGAGTATGGTTTTAATGTTAATTTAAAAAAAATGGATCCATATCTCAACGTTGACCCGGGTACTATGAACCCAATTCAGCACGGCGAAGTTTATGTCACTAACGACGGAACGGAAGCGGATTTGGACTTAGGAAATTACGAAAGAATAGCAGGAATTGAAACGAATTTTTATAGCACAACGACAAGTGGAAAAATTTATCAGAAGCTTTTAAAACGAGAAAGAAAAGGTTTTTATCTTGGCAAAACCGTGCAGGTTGTTCCTCACGTGACGAATTTAATAAAAGAGTTCCTGCTTTACGATGCAGATAAATACGATTTTAATATTATAGAAGTAGGTGGAACCGTTGGCGACATTGAAAGTACTCCGTTTCTTGAAGCTATTCGTCAAATGCGAGCCGATTTTGGTTATAGAAATGTGATGTTTATTCATTTGTCTTATGTACCATTTTTAGAACAAACAAATGAAATCAAAACAAAGCCAACACAGCATTCTGTAAAAATGCTTATGCAAGCGGGTATAATTCCAGACGCAATAATGTGCAGAACGCAAGGGAAGATTACGGACAAAGATTGCAAGAAAATAGCAATGTTTTGCAATGTTGATGACGAAAATGTTTTACTTGCTCCGGATGTTGATGAAATTTATTCTTTGCCTTATATTTATGCCAAACAGGGGCTTTCAAAGGTTATTTTTGATCACTTTAAAATAGAATATGAAAACGATGATGAAGAAATAAATAGATTGTCAAAATGGAATGAGTACGCAATAAGGAAACACGATAATACTTTACCGCTTGTCAAAGTTGGGATTGTCGGAAAATATACCGATGCGAACGATTGTTATAAGTCATTGTTTGAAGCTATTAAACATGCAGGTTTTGCCAACAAAGTTAATACAGAAATTAAGTGGATAAAATCGCATGAGTTAGAGGGTTCTGACACTGAAAGGATTTTAAACAATATTGATTGTATGATTGTTCCGGGCGGTTTCGGTTTGGATGGTGTTGCCGGAAAAATAGAGGCTGTAAAGTATGCTCGTGAACATAATGTTCCATTCTTAGGCATATGTTTAGGTATGCAAGTTGCTGTCATTGAGTTCGTCAGAAATGTCGTTGGTATAAAAGATGCCAATTCGGCTGAGTTTGATGAAAAATGTAAAAACCCCGTTGTTTGTTTGATGAAAAAATGGCAATGCAACAATGGAGACATTGAGGAGAGAACACATGATTACGACCTTGGTGGAACGATGAGGCTGGGCGAATATACCTCGTTATTGGAGCCAAGGACATTAGCAATAAAAATTTATGGAGACGATGAAATAAAGGAACGCCATCGCCATAGATATGAGATAAACAGCGATTATATTGATGTAATAGAAAAAAACGGCGGAAAATTCTCAGCCTTTGCAAAAGTTAAAGGTGAGTTCAGTGGTTTAAGAATACCTGAAATGTTCGAAATACCAGAACATAAATTTTTTGTTTCTTGTCAGTTTCATCCAGAATTTAAAAGTCGTCCATTTGACAGCCACCCGTTGTTTAAAAGTTTGATTTTGGCAACTATAAGCAGATAATGATTTTACTAACTGGGAAAGGCAATTTTTTCTTATCTGTTTAAAATTACAAGGTTTTATCGTTTATCCTTTTCTCTTGCTTCTGTTTTACAAAAAAAGGTATGAGTGCATTTAACTAATTGTTTTTATTTTATATTGATAAGTTGTAAGAAATTCCTTATAAGTTTAAGGAGCTTTAAACTTTTTTCAGTTTTATCTTTTCCTAAAAAAAAGATTAAATTAATTTACACTTTACATCGGCAGATTATCGTGTTTCTTCCAAGGTTTTTGAGTTTTTTTATGTGCCAAAATTTCAAGTCCTCTATGAATAATTTCACGAGTTTTTGACGGCTCAATCACATCATCAATATAGCCACGAGATGCAGCATAATATGGATTGCAAAACTTCTCTTCGTATTCTTGAATTTTCTCGTTGTATTCATTTTCGTCTCTACAATGTTTTTTAAAAAGTATTTCGCCAGCCTGTTTTCCTCCTAATACCGCAATTTCAGCATTTGGCCAAGCATAATTTAAGTCATTTGTCATACTTTTTGCCCCCATAACGATATAAGAACCGCCGTAAGATTTTCGTAAAACTATTGATATTTTTGGAACGGTCGCTTCGCCATATGCGTAAAGCAATTTTGCTCCGTGCCTGATAATAGCACCGTGCTCTTGGTCTTTGCCTGGTAAAAATCCCGGCACATCAACAAGGCTTACAATTGGAATGTTAAAGGCGTCGCAAAAACGCACAAACCTTGCGGCTTTGCGTGAAGCTTTTATATCAACACAACCTGCAATTTCCATTGGTTGATTAGCTACAATACCGATGGATTTACCAAAAATTCTACCAAAACCTATAACTATATTTTTTGCATAATCAGGTTGAATTTCAAAAAAGTCGCCGTTGTCAACAACGTTTAATATTACATCTTTTATATTATATGGTTGTAGCTTGTTTTCTGGAATGATATTATTTAATATTTCACAGCTTGGGATTGTCTTAGGTATTTCGGTTATCGTCCTCTTGTTTGTATCGGTATTGGATAGTGGCAAAAACGAAATAAGGCGACGAACTTCAAGCAATGTCTCAACATCGTTGTCAAAAGCTAAGTCGGCAACACCACTTATTTTTGTATGCGAAGAAGCTCCACCAAGTTCTTCAAAAGAAACGTCTTCACCGGTAGTTGCTTTTACAACATTAGGCCCAGTGATAAACATATAAGAAGTTCCACGAGACATTATTGTAAAATCCGTTAGAGCAGGGGAATAGGCCGCACCACCGGCACAAGGCCCCATAATTACAGAGATTTGTGGAATTACACCAGACGCATCTATGTTGTTTTGAAAAATCTCGCCATAGCCATTTAAAGCGTCAATTCCTTCTTGAATTCGTGCTCCACCGGAGTCGTTTATTCCTATAATCGGACATCTCATTTCCAGAGCTTTTTTTTGTAAAGCTGTTATTTTTTCGGCGTGCATTTCTCCAAGAGATCCACCAGCAACTGAAAAATCTTGACTATAAACAAAAACAGGACGACCAAAAATAGTTCCGCAACCAGTAATCACGCCGTCGCAGGGTAAATCTTTTTCAGCAAGCCCGAAATTTGTTGAACGATGCCTTATAAAAATTCCGAATTCTTGAAAAGAGCCTTCGTCAAGCAAAACTCCCAATCTCTCTCTCGCAGTAAGCTTATTCTTTTGATGTTGTTTTAAAACAGCATCACCGACACCATCTTTTATCAAGCCTTTCTTTTGTAGAAGATTAAAAACAGCGTCGTTGTTAGCCATATAAGAAAAACAAACGAGCAAAATTATCTTGAATAGAATTCAATGATTAAATTAAATTCTGCTCTAAATGGATAAGGTATCTCTCCGATAGAAGGATAACGAACATATTTATACTCCATATTTTTATCATCAGCAGAAAGATAAGGAGGTATGCTTCTATCATTTCTTGAAATTGAAGCCTTAACGAGGTCAAGGTTTTTTGCCTTTTCGTCTATTGTTATAACATCACCTTCTTTTAAGAGATAGGAGCGAACATTTACAACTTTACCATTAACCAAAACGTGTCTATGTGAAACGAATTGACAAGCAGAATACATAGTTGGAACAATTCCAAGTCTAAAAATAGTTATATCCAAACGACGATTTAATAAAATAGCAAGGTTTTCGTTCGTATCACCCTTTGCATTTGAAGCCATAGCGTAATATTTTCGTAGTTGTTTTTCAATGATATTGTGATGATATTTAATGGCTTGTTTTGCAATTAACTGAACAGCGTATTCTGAATTCTTTCTAATTGCAGTTTGCCCGTGTTGTCCGCAGAAATAATTTCTAAAATTTATCGCATCTTTTGGATGTCCGTGAACACTTTTCCCAATCCTACGGCTCAATCTAAACTTTGAATACTTAACTTTTGACATAAAGCAGGGAACAAATATTTTTTGATAAAATTAAAGTCAAGTATAAAAAACACAACTGCAACGAAAGTTATCCGTTGTTTTTCAAAAGTTGAAAAATAAAAAAAGCATTATCTTATTGTTGCGAGCTGTATAAATGGCGATTTTATCAAAAATGCATCTCAATTTGATTAAGTTTATAACACCAACAATCGCTTTTGGCGTTTTGCATACTTCTCTTATTTGTTGTGTGTTGATACCTTATTTTAAAGATAATGGAATGTTGCCATTGCAGATTTCAATAATTATAACTTCTAAAAGGGTTTTGCGTTTGTTTTGCGATACACTTTTTGGGTTTATATTTGATAGATTTGGAGCAAAAATTGTCTTTATTCTTGGAAGATTTTTAAAACTCGCAAGCTATTTTGTGTTGCTATTTTTTCCAAATTTTTATGGCTTTATCATTGCTATGCTTCTTGATGGAGCTTCGTATAGCTCAATTTATGGCAAAATTAGCTCGTATATTTACAACAATATGTCTTTTAAGAGGCAAATAAGGCTTTTTCCGAAAGCAATGTCGCTTTATTATCTCTGCAACAATATTTCCATAGCAATTATGTCATTTTTTGCCTCAATGTTGTTAAAGCATCACGGCTATGACTTTTTGATTTATATCAGTATTCTAACTAATAGTTTTTCCATTTTGATACTTATTAGGTACGTTTCAAGTGCAAGTAGGGCATATCATAAAGCTTTTAACTCAAAGTCTATTTCAGCAATTTTAAACAAGCTAATAGGTTTGTTTAGTTTTAATAAGAGTTTTAGATATTTGATAATTCTTTACGGCATAAATTCATTTTTAGCTTGGCAGTTTCATAGTATTTCAAGTATGGTTTTGCTTGATATGGGCTTTTCAAGTGTAGAACTTGCTTTATGTGGAGGTGTTTTGAAAACTTTTATGGGTCTCGGAGCTGTTTTTTCGCTTATTGCAATAAAGAAAGGTTTTTCTGTAAAAAAATGTTCTTTTTTTATAACCATTTGTCTTTGTTTCGGTTTGTTCACTTCTGTTATTTACAACCCTTATATTTTTTATTTTTTTTGTCTTTTAATTGTGTTTTTTTACACCTCAATAGAGGTTTCCATTGAGAAGAATTTTGAATTTGTATCTGAAAAAACGATTAGAGGAACAGCAATTTCAATAGCAATGACAATTTGTAGCATTCTTGCAGTGTTTTCAAATATATTGTTTGGTATTTTATCAAATTATTTTCATTGTAAATTTGGGTTAATATGTTTGATATCGTTGCTCCTTTTTATTTCCTTTGTGTTGTGTTTTAAAATTAAGGCAATCTCTTCGAGAGCTCGTTGATTGGTTTTTCTCTATGTTGTTTGGTTCAATAAAAAAATACATATCAAGCAGAAAAAATAATGGCGAGTTTAGTGTTTTTAGGTTTTTATCAAGCACTTTTATATGTTCCGCATTGAATACATCGCTAATAAGTTGCGTGATAATACCTTATTCAAAATCAATAGGAATGTTGCCGTTGCAGATTTCTGTAATTATAACTATCAAAAGGGTCGTTTGTCTTGTTAGTAATACTTTTTTTGGGGCAATTTTTGATCGTTTTGGCGCAAAAGTTTTATTTGTTATCGGAAGAGCGCTTAAACTTGCTTGCTATATTGTCCTTATGAAATACCAATCTTTTTACGCAATATGTCTTTCTATGGTTGTTTATGGTTTTGCGGAAGGGACAATTCAAGGGAAAGTCAGCTCTTTTATTTATAACGGACTAAAAGCAAATGATAAATTATCGTTTTTTTCTCGTGCAATATCACTTTATTATTTGGTTATAGATTGCCATTTAGCTTTTATGAATTTTTTAGCTGGGATTTTAATCAAAAATGCAGGTTATGATATTGTTATAAAAGTTAGCATAATTATGAACATTGTTTCGCTGTTTTTGATTTTTGCTTTAATACCAAGTTCAAAGAGCTATAACCTCAATCAATTTATTTCAAAATCGTTTAAGGAAGTGTTCTTGACGATGTTCGGAGTTATAAAAAAAAATCATCTTGTTGCTTATTTAATTGCTCTATATGGGGTTCTGGCTTTCTTTGCTTGGCAATTTGGTTCAATCGCAAGTATGGTTTTGCTTGATATGGGCTTGGATGGTTCAAAGGTTGCAATAATGGGGAGCATTGTAAAATTATGTGTTGTTTTCGGGACATTATTGTCTTTCTTCTTTTTCAAAAATCATTTTTCTTTAAAAATTGTTTCGTACTTCATTTTATCGCTTGTTTCATTCGGCTTTTTTAGTTCATTGTTGTATAATATTTACTTGTTTTGCATATTTATGATGCTGGTCGATGTTTTTTATGTGATGCTCGAAATTTCGCTCGAAAGAAATCTTGAAGATATGTCTGATAAAAAAGTCCGTGGAACAGCGATTTCCCTCGCAATGACGTGTTGTAATGCAGTTGCAACTTTTGCAAATCTTTTTGTTGGGCTTATTGCTCAATATTTTAATTATCGCATTTCATTGGTTTGTGTTATGGTATCAATGCTCGTAATAGCTTATATTTTATTCAGGAAAATAAAGTTTTTTAGCATTGAAGATGAAGGGAAATAGGTTTTTTTGTATTAAATTTTGTCTTTTGTTTTTCATTTTCGTCGTCTTTGTCCGCGGTGTGGCTTTGTCTCTTGACCCAAGATATTATGACCCTAATAACGATGATGCAGATAGGGAATATTATTTAGAGCAAGAAAGGCTTGAATTAGAGGAAAAGAGAAAAAAACAAGAAGAAAAGCGACTTGCAAAAAAAGGAATAATAAGTTATTCTCAAAATAATAGTGCAACAAAAAACAGCAGTTTGCAAGGCAAAAATGGCAACGAAAATGAGGAAAGTGATGATACGGAAGGAACGACATTTTTAAATAGTGATTTCATAAATTCTTGCAATTATGATATAACGAGGCTTTGTAAAATAAGAAGAAAAAATAAATCCTATCAGTTAAAAAATGCAACAAGATGCAAAAATAAATTGATGCGGGAGTGGAAGAGGTTGACACCAAATTGTCAGGTATTTTTGTCAAGTGGCAAAAGTTCAAATAGCCAAACGATAACGAGAACGGATTTTTATGTTGGAAATGGGATTAAATTATCCCAAACGCAAGTCAATGGTAAGACAATAAGGAAACCAAGGAGGAGCAAAACGGCATCATAAGATTAAAATTATTTAATTTAATTCAATTTTAATAATAAGTGTGGTAGCTGTTGATTGATTTTTCTTCAAAAAAGCATTTCAAACACATTAAGCAAATCAATATAAAAGATTTTGCTTTTCCCAACCGCTTTTTGTTTTGTTAAAAATCTCAATATCAGCATTATTTTTTTCCTTTAATTGCCGAATGGTTTCATTTAAATCTTTTTTTTCATTAGAAATAAAAACAATTGTTCCTTGCTCACTTGATTGGTGATTTTCCGCTTTTTTTTTGAAAAAATCAGCCACCTTTACCAAATCATTTTCGTTTAAAACACATATAAAGTTTGCTTCCAATTCATCGCAGGATTTGCATAAAAGAACTGGTTGCTCGTTTTCGTTTTCTTGACCTTTAATCCCGTGTGGTAAAAAAGAGCCTTTTGAAAAAGTCCAAAGTCTTTTATTTACTTCTTCTATATTTTCCTCACTACAAACAATCGCAATTTTTTGAGTATTAACAATTTTTTCAAGTAATTTACCAAGATAAAAAACAATCTCTTCATTTTCTGGAATTGTATAAATTTTTATATTCATTTTTAAAACTAAAAAAGTCAAAACAATTACTTACTCTCATTCTTTTCTGTATTTTCGTTCTTCTTATTTTCATTGTTTTTCTCATTTTTATTGTTTTTTTCGCTATCGTCATCCTTATTGTTTTTGTCCCTTTCAATATCTTTTCTTATCTCGCTGTTTTTTTGTTTTTTATAGCTGTTCTCTTCGTTTTTCTTTTGTTCTTCTTTGTTTTCTTTAACTTGTTGCTCTTTTTCTGCATTTATCGCCTTCCTTTCGTTATATCTTTTAATGTTTGCAGAAGCTCTTTTTTCAAGTTCTCTGATATCAACCTTTAAATGACTTTCTTGAACGCATCCCTCCGGAAGCCCCATAAGCTTAAAGTCTCCGTATTGTATTCTTGTTAGTTTTACAACTTTAAGACCTAAGTGCCACATTATTCGCCGAATTTCGTTATTTTTACCCTCAAAAATTACTATTTTTAAAGTTGCTCTTACTTGCGAATTTTCTACGACTTCCACAATCATTTTTCCATATTCCTCGCCTTCTATTTTTATTCCATTTCTAAGGTTTTCCAGTTTTTTAATTGTTTCTTGGTTGCAATCACCGGCGACTTTTGCAAAATAAATTCTTTTCAATCCAGTTGCTGGCATTTCCATAATACGAGCAAGTTCTCCGTTGTTCGTGAGAAGTAAAAGCCCGTTTGTATTAAAATCCAATCTCCCTATGGTTATTAAATGCCCGAATTTGCTTGGTATAAGTTCAAAAATGTTTTTTCTGCCTTGCGGATCGTTGGTCGTAGTAACATATCCCGCTGGTTTATTAAAAATAAAAATTTTTGTTCTTATTGGCTTATTTGCTATTTCTTTCCCGTTCACTTCAATTATATCTTCATAGCTTACAAGATAACTAAAATCATTGCATATAACGCCGTTAATTTTCACTTTTCCGTCGCTCACGAGTTTATCGGCTTCCCTCCTGCTTGCGATGCCAATCATTGCAATTCTCTTTCCTATTCTATCTCGTTTTTTTAACTCCTTGTCTTTATCAAATGATGATTTTTGTCTAAAACTTTTTTTATTTCCACTGCTCTTAAAATTGTCCACCATTGCAACGGCACAAAAGAAAACCATTGCTATTATAATTTTCAAGCTATTTATTGCATTTTATCAATCTTTTAGTTTTCATTTGACTTTTATTTGTTTGTTATTTCTCTGATACTGATTTTGTCAATTATATGTTGAAAGAAGTTGTAGAATTCGGCAAGAGGTTTGTAATTAAAAATGATAATATTGAAAAATTTAATGTTGGTGATACTATTGCAGTTGGCTTGAAAATTACCGACGGAGCTGTTAATCGTGTGCAGGAATTCGCTGGAACTTGTATAGCTATAAGAAAAAAAGGTGTAGGAACGAATTTTATAGTTCGTAAAATATCCGCCGGTGTCGCTGTTGAAAGAAATGTAATGCTTTATTCTCCGCTTGTGGCTTATGTAAAAGTTAAGAAAAAAGGTGTCGTTCGTAGAGCAAAACTTTACTATTTGAGGACAAAATTCGGTAAGCAAGCAAGAATTGAAGAGAAGATTGAAAAGAAATAGTTTTACATTTTGTATTTTCATTGATTGTTTTTAGTTGTTTATGGAAGATAATGTAAAAATGCGAAGCACTACAATTCTTTGTGTAAAAAGGGGTAGTGAGGTTGTTATAGCTTCGGACGGACAAGTCACCCTTGGAAATATGGTTGAAAAGGGCAATGCTTGCAAACTTCGTAAATTCAAAAATGGCAAGATTTTAGTAGGTTTTGCTGGCTCTGTCGCTGATTGTATGACTTTGCTTGACAGATTAGAGAAAAAGGTTGAGCAGTATGACGAACTTGAAAGATCTTGTTACGAGCTTGCGAAGGAGTGGAGAACGGACAAATATATTAGAAATTTGGAATCTTCTATAATAGTTACAGATGGCAAACAAATATTGTCGTTGTCCGGTGATGGCAATGTTTTGGAACCTGAAAATAAGAATATTGCTTCCGTCGGCAGTGGTAGTGTTTTTGCAATTTCTTCTGCTCGCGCCCTTTATGATAATACGAAAATGTCAGCCGAGGAAATAGTTCGCGAGTCTATGCGAATAGCTGGTGATATGTGTATTTATACAAATCATAATTTGTCGCTGGAAAAAATCATAATTGACGAAGAAGAAAAAGAAGAAAAGAAAGCAACAAAAATGGGTAAAAAAGAAAAGAATAAGGAGGATGAAGAAAGTGAAAAACAGAAAGCCAATAAAAAGGCATCAAAATTAAAGGAAAAGAAGGTAGAAAAAGAAGATGTTGAAAATAAAACAAAAGGAGCAAAACGAAAGGGTGGAGCCTTAAAAAATGCAAAAAAGACAAATAAAAAGAAATAATTTTGATACTTCTAATTTTTTCTGTTCTCGCTTTTTTTGTCTTTGCGTTAGAGCGGTTTTTTTGTTATTTTTTGTTTTTGGTTTTAAGTCAGTAAGCTCACAAGAAAGAGTTCCTTATACTTCCGCGATTGTTGTTAATGCTGTAAATGGTGAAGTTTTGTATTCGTATAATGAAAATAAAACGATATATCCAGCTTCTTTGACAAAAATGATGACGTCTTATATTGTTTTTAGTGCCTTAAAAGATGGAACAATTGGTTTAAGCGATGTTGTTAAATTTGGCAAAAATAACGAAAATTCGGCGACAATACATGATTTGATAATGAAAATGGTTGTTAGTTCTTTAAATTACCCTACCGAAGTACTTGCAAACGAAATTAGCGGGGACGTTAAAAATTTCGTTTTGCGAATGAATAGTGTTGCTAAGGAGCTTGGAATGAAAAATACGAATTTTGTCAATCCACACGGGCTTTTTGATGAAAATCATAAATCAACTGCAAAAGATATCGCGATGCTTGCAATTCGTTTGGTTTATGATTTTCCTAAGTTTTCAGAGTATTTTGGTATTACCAACTATATTGACGAGCACGGAAATTTTAAGAAAAAAACTTCTGATATTCAGCAAAACATTCGTGGTATTGAAGGTAGTAAAACGGGTTATATTGATGCCTCTGGGTACAACCTTGCTGTTTGGGGAAAGTATGGAAAAAAGCATATTTTTGCCGTTGTTATTGGTGCAGATAATAAATTTAATCGTGATGGTTTGATTTTAAAATTGATAAACGCCTCAATAGGAGAGGATATTGAAAAGACATTTAATAGTAAAAGCACGTTATTCAACGGTGGTGAATTATTAAGGGATACGTTGAGCTTTTTAAATATCAATTTGGGTGCGTATATTACGCCAGTTCCAATTGAAAGATACACGACAAACGAAGAAAATGTAGCAACAAATAAGAGAAAATTAAGCTATTTTTATAAAAATCGTAAAAAAGGAAGCTAAAAAAGTTCGTTTTTCTTTTATAACTTTACTATTCTGGAAATATCTATTTATCACTTGGGAAATGCCTTGAAATTGAAGACGATATAATTGGCACCATTTGTAAAATCATATATTCTTTTAATGCTCGCGAACCTATTGCGACTATCGAGCTTTTGGAAATGTTTTCGCTCCAATTGTCGTGATAGTCGTAAAATACCTCATCGGCAATATTTTGTGATTTTTTGGACAGTGCCTTTATGCTGTGCTTTATTTGGTGGTTTATTTTCTCCTTTATTGAAATTTCATAAGAAACTATAATTCCTACATTTCTAAAAGTCTCATAAAGGAAATATGTCGTTCCACCAAGTAAAACAGCACCACCAAAACCTATAAGCATAGGTGAGAGCGAGCCGGAGAGCAAAAATCCTCCAACAAATCCAACAGCCGCTCCGGCGGAAGTAAAAACAACCGATGGCAATATTCTCCTTCTATTTTTATAATTTTGAGAATTTGAACCTTTTTGATTAAAATCGCTATTTATATGAGGAGAGTTTCCGTTGTCAAAAATATAAGATGGTGCAACGCCCGCGGTTATGATTGAATTTTTTATTGTGTTCGCCGTATCAAAGTCAATGTCAACCGCTATATTTTTTATATTCAGGCTCAAAATGTGTGTAGCAATTCGTTCGTCTCTTGTTATATTTATGCCGTTGTCAATTAGCTTTTTTTTTGCATCTTCCATAACTTTTTTACTCAATTTATATTCATCATCGTTTGTTTCTTGGATATATACAACGGAGTTTTTATTGAAATTTGAAAGGCTTATTTTATCGCCATTTTGAACGGAGTAGGTTGGAGTGGAACAAAGTCTTGCGATATGACTACAAGAAGTTGAAAACAATATGACGGATAACATTAAAATCAGTGATTTTAATTTGAATAAAAACACAAAAGATTTTTTTTCTTTAAAAAACTTTATCAATAAAAGTCAATTGTTATCATGATGACTTTGCGAGTTGAAAATAAAAAAAAGTAAGAAATAAGTCCGCGGGTTTGAAATTGTGATGGATATTACTAATGTAAAATTGCCGATAAAAATAGATCTAAAAGCAATAAGAGATAAGTTTCTTTTTATACCGATTGGCGGGTGTGACGCGATAGGGACTAACTTTTATTTATATCACTATAAAGGTCATTGGATTGGAATTGATTACGGAATTGGCTTTGCGGATAAGTTAAAAACTCCAGGCGTTGAGATTTTGTTACCGAACTTGGATTTTATTGAAGCCAACAAAATAAAGCTTGATGCTCTTATTATTACACACTCGCACGAAGATCATATTGGCGGTGTCTGTGAAGTTTATAAAAAAATAAAGTGTCCGATTTATTGTACGACTTTCGCGAAGAATTTTCTAAAAGTTGACGCGTTGGACGTGGTTCCGTCGCCGAATTTAGATATTCACGAGATTAAAAAGGGCAATAAAAGGTTTAAAATTGCAGACTTTGAAATTGAATTGATAGGTTTAACGCACTCTACGATTGAGGCACAAGGTGTTTATATTAAAACTGATAAAGGGAGCGTTTTTCATACTGGCGATTGGCGATTTGATGAAACCCCTGTTTTAGGTGAAGTTAGTGATAAAAGAAGAATAAAAGAAATAGTCGAGCAGGAACCGCTTAGTGTTTTGATAAGCGACAGCACAAATTGTATGAAAAACAACGAGCCAAAATCCGAGGCCGTTCTTTTAGAAAGTTTAACAAATATCGTAAAAACAAAAAAGCATATGGTTGTAATTGCAACTTTTGCGTCAAATATATCTCGTTTAAATACAATTTATAATGTTGCTCGTGAGACCGGCAGACGTATGGTTTTATCCGGCCGTTCAATGAGTAAAATAATAGCAATAGCAAGAGAAAGCGGATATTTGCACGATATTGATTTTGTTGACGCAAAAGACGCTCGTAAAATGCCAAGGGAAAAATTGCTTGTTTTGTCAACCGGTTGTCAAGGTGAACAAAATGCAAGTTTGTATAAACTTGCACACGGAAAACATAGTTTTTTACATTTGCAACAAAAAGATTGTGTAATTTTCTCATCAAAAGTTATTCCAGGCAACGAGCTTGATGTTGATGATATAGTGAATAATTTAATTATGAAAGGCGTGGAAATTATAACTGATAAGGAAAATTTAACACATACATCAGGACACGCTTACAGAAGTGAATTAAAAGAGATGTACAAATTAACAAAACCTGCTTGTTTCATTCCAATGCATGGAAATTGGTTAATGTTGCACGAGCATAAAAAGTTGGCAAAAAGTTGTGGAATTAAAAACGTTATTACACCAGAAAATGGTTGTATTATTGAAATAGATGGCAATTCTATCGCAAAACTTGGAAAATTTGAAAGTTCTGCTGTTTGTTTAGACGGAAATCGCTTATTGAGTGAAAAAAATTCTGTTTTTGAAGAGCGAAAAGCAATGGCAAATGACGGATTTGTATACTGTTGTGTTCCTATGTCAAAAGACGGCAAACTTGTTTCTCGTCCAGTCATTAGAACAATTGGTTTATTTGATTTGAAGAAAGCAAGCCACCTGGAAGATTTAAAATGGATAACCAATCGCTTAATTTCTGCCTTAAGACCAAAGTTTTTTGAACGAAGAAACATCAGCAAAGAAGCTCTGATTGATAAAATCAAAGATGTTTTATTGAAAGAAATAAACTCAAGAACAGGAAAGGTGCCGATGGTGGACGTTATTCTCTCTTTATAAAAATTATATTCCGTGCGAATGGGTTATAGTATAGTTAGCATTACTGAGGTCTGAAATGGTCACATTTGTATTAATTGTATTTCCATTTCCTTTATAATAATTCCCTATGTCTGTGTTGTTTGTGCTTTGAGAAGAAAATGCTGAATTTACTAACTGATCTTTGTTAAAAGATACGTAATCTTTATTATTGATATTTTTTAACAAATTATATTTTTTAATATACTCTTCTTGATCTTTTTTTAAGTTTTTATTTTCAAAATAATTTTTGATATTTTCATGCAAAAGACCGATTGTAACTACGTCTGCTAAGAACAAAAGTATTTTCTGCCACCATTCAAGTCTTTTTTCAAAAAAAACTTGTTCATCTTCTTGCTTGTTGTTTGTTTTATTCATGAGTGATCCAAATTTAATTGGTTGCGATGAGGATTTTTTGTCATTGTTAAAAGGAGTTTTGTTTATCCTTATCTTTTTTTCCGGTTCTTTATCATCACCTTCAGGAAGCCCACCATTTGGAGCACGCCCTGAAGCCGTTGTTTGCAATATAGCCTGAAAATTTACTTGTGGTTGCTTTTTCTCTTCAACATTATTATCGCGTTTATTTATTTTAATTTTTTTTCTTATATCTTGAATTTGGTTACTCAACCCCTTAACCTTACCA
>DGUL01000012.1 GCA_002394665.1 Rickettsiales bacterium UBA4311 | reverse complement strand
CGATGATGTATGGTACACCAACCTGACGAGATAATAAGATATGTTCTCTTGTCTGTGGCATAGGTCCATCAGTTGCAGCAACAACTAAGATAGAACCATCCATCTGAGCTGCACCAGTGATCATGTTCTTGATGTAGTCAGCATGGCATGGACAGTCAACGTGTGCATAGTGACGATTTGCAGTTTCGTATTCAACGTGAGCTGTGTTAATTGTTATACCACGAGCTTTTTCTTCTGGTGCATTATCAATTTGATCATAAGCTTTTGCCTCCGCACCGCCTTGTTTTGCTAAAACATTAGTAATAGCTGCTGTTAAAGTCGTTTTGCCGTGGTCAACGTGTCCAATTGTACCAATGTTGACGTGTGGCTTAGACCTATTAAACTTTTCCTTATCTGCCATAAAATAAACTACATTCCACAAATACGGAGCACAAAAATAATAAGCAAGAAAAAAATTATATTATCTCACCACCACCAATTAGTAAATTATCAAGATAAAAAGCACACCATTGCCCCCTTGTAATTGCTCTTGCTTTTTGTTTGCACAAAACTCTCGTCTTGCCCTCACCTAAAACAGACACATCTACATCAACCATTGAAGTTTTATCTCTAAAACAAGCTTTACATTCAAATTGATTTAGATTTAAAAAATCGTCTGCCAAAATATTCAAATTTTTCAAAAACACTTGCGAAGAATATAAACAATCTTCCTCGCCGACATATAAAATATTGTTCTCAAAATCACGGTCAACGACATATAAAGGTTCTCTCCAAGATACCCCTATCCCTTGCCGTTGCCCTATTGTATATGTTAACAAACCGGAATGTTGGCCTAATATTTGATTTGTTTTGATGTGTAAAATTTTACCCTTTGCTTCTTGAATATTCAAACCAGCAATATAATCACGATAGCTTTTGCCATTAAAAAAACAAACCTCTTGGCTTTCTTTATATTCCTGCAAATCAATTAAGTTATTTTCTTTTGCAATTCTAAAAACCTCGCTCTTTAACAATCCACCAAGCGGAAAAATTATATCATTTAAATATTCTTTCTTGATATCGCATAAGAAATGAGTTTGGTCTTTCAGCTTATCATTAGCTAAAAAAACCTTTCCATCAACGAGATTTGCATAATGTCCTGTTGCGAGTTTGGCATTTTTTGTTTTACAAAACTCAACAAGTTTGCTGAGTTTTATAATACGATTGCAATAAACACAAGGAACTGGTGTAATGCCGGCCTTTATGTCAGTTTTGAAAGTGTTAATAATTTCTCGCTTAAAATCCTCTTGCCAATCAAGAACGAAGTGTTTTATACCTAAACGTTTGCATAACCTACGAGACTTCCAAATTGCACTGCCCTCATCTTCGCTATAATCATCTGTTAGCTTTATGGTAATCCCAAAAACATCAAAACCTTGTGATTTTAATAAATATAAACATACAGAGCTATCAACGCCACCGGATAAAGCAACGCCAACTCGCATAAATCTTTAATTGTCTTTTTTGAAAGAGTTTAATTTTTCTCTTTGCTCTTCAATCAAGTTTTGTAAATCGTCTTCATTTTTGATTTCGCAACTGCCGACTAATTTCGCTCCATCTTCCATAGATAAGAAAGAATAAGCAACCTTCCCCTCAACTTCTGCACCTTTGAGAATTTTTAAAGTTTTTGCATTCAAATTGCCTAAGATCTTACCACCTTTTGACAAAACCACAGAGTCAGCAAAAACATCTCCTTCAATATATCCTCCTTCTTTTATTAAAAGCACATCGGCAACAATTATACCTTTTACTCTACAACTCACATCAAAAGTTCCAGAGCTTACCAAATTACCCTCAAAAACAACACCATTATCTAACACCGAAACACCTTCGCTCATAATTATAACACAACATCACTATTTAAAAATTTATATGGATTTATTGTTTTATTATTAACTCTCACCTCATAATGCAAATGCTTTCCCGTTGACATTCCGGTATTACCTTGAACACCAATTTTTTCACCAGCTTTGACGACCTGCCCTCTTGCAACATTTATCTTATCAAGGTGGGCATAATGTGTAATAATGCTACCAATTCCACCTTTTCTCATATGCTCTATATCAATACATTTTCCATAGCCGTGCTTCACACCGGCAAAAACAACAACACCATCCGCAGATGCCAAGACATCGTCATTTTTTAACACCATATCAATACCAGCGTGTAAAACTACATTATTATGACCTCTATGAAACGGACTCTCTCTTAACCCGTATGTGCTTGTAATTCTATAACCATCTTGTGTCGGCTTGCCAATTGGTAAAGATTTTACAACATTTTCAACGACCTTCATTCGTTTTAATTCTTTATAAAAATTCTTTTCATTTATATTCTTCTCACTTACGTCAATCAACGGCTTTGACTGAAAAACCTGAACTTCTTTTACAACATTGTCGTCACCACCAACATAATTGCTATCTATAACACTCGCGATAAACTCATTTGCATCATCGTCCGGAGACCTATAAATCTTAACTTTTTTTCCAAATTTACTATATGAAATATTTGAGACATCGAATTTATTTATCGCTTGTGCCAAAAATGCTTTTCTCCCATCAAGTTTTTTGTAAGCAACTCTTGCCTTATTATCCAACTTTTCAATCATTTCTGCTTTATTTAAATCAGGATCTTCCCCTTGAACCGGAACAAATTCCCGCTTCTGTTTCTGAATTTTTATCTCCTCTTCTTTCTTTGCTTTTTTCTTTTTTTCTGCACTCTTGTCGGCAACCTTCGCATCTGCTCCATTTACCAAACTTAAATATTCATTCAATTTATCAATCTTTTTGTCGTATTCCTTAAAAACAGCCTTCAATTCCTTCTGTTCTTCTCTTAGTTTGTCGTTTTCCTCTAATAAAACAGCATAATTATGATAATTTTTATACCTTTGATACCTCAATGTAAAAAAAGTTATAAGACTAACAAATATGACCAACGTCAATAACTGAACCCACCCGCGAATTCTAAATGTTATAGTCCTATTCTCCGTTGTAATAACGAATCTCCGACTTGGAAAAAATACGTTAAATATGTTCTTCAAAGAAGATATTAGAGAAAACATCCTTTCAATTTTAAAACACAAAACTATAAAAGTCAAACATCTAAACCAATAGTTGTAAATTACGATGTAAATTACAAATTCCAACAATGATTTACAGGTCCGAAGCCTCTGCCAATTTGATCATTTTTCAAAATAGCATTATAAACATAATCTTTTGCTTTTTTTACACTCTCAACCATATTAAAGCCAAGTGCCAAATTACAAGCTATCGCGGAAGACAAAGTGCACCCTGTTCCGTGAGTATTTTTTGTATCAACTTTCTTACCTTCAAGCCAAATTATTTTGCCGTTATTAAATAAACAATCGCTGCAATCGTTAAAATGTCCGCCTTTCAATAAAACATTTTTGCTCTTTACAAAATCAGCCAAAAAAATAGCAAATTGCTCCATTTTTTCACGACTATCAATTTTTATCTCAACATTTTTGAGTTTTTTGTATAAAACTTCCGCTTCTGGAATATTTGGCGTAATTATGTCCGCGACTGAAAAAAGTTTTTCAACTAAAACTTCAATTGCGTCGTCTTCCAAAAGACAATCAGTTATTCCATTGTTTGCCGTACAGACCATTACTGGATCAACAACAATGTTTTTTGCTTTATAAAATGTTAATTTATCAACAATCTTAACAATTTTTTCTGCTTTAAATAAAGCACCAGTTTTTACCGCATCAGGAAAAATATCAGTAAAACAGCTGTCAATCTGCTTTTCAACTAATTCGTCAGGAACATCAAAAGCCTCTTGTATTCCCGTAGTATTTTGTGCTGTCAACATTGTGAATGCAGACATTCCATAAACTTTATGAGCCGTCATTGTTTTTAAGTCAGCCTGCACGCCAGCACCACCAGAGCAATCACTTCCAGCGATTGTTAAAACTTTTTTCATAAAAATCTCAACGAGACAGAGTAAAATCAAAAATTTTTATTTACAACATCGGCCAATTCTTTTGTCGCTTGTAAAATATCTTTCTCCCCAAAAATAGCAGAAACTACCGCAACACCCACTATTCCAGTTTGTGCCAAGAGTGGAATGTTTTCCTTTTTAATGCCTCCTATTGCTGTGCAAGGAATTTTTACACTTTCAGTTATTTTTTTCATATTCTCAAAACTCGCATTTTTTGCATCAAGCTTGGTTTTTGTTGAAAACGGCGTATCAATACCAAGATGATCGGCACCAAGTTGTTCCGCTTTTAACGCTTCTTCAAGAGTGTTTGCAGATAAACCAATAATTTTATGTTCACCAAATCTTTTTCTAATTTCTTGCACATTTTTACCAATTAAGTCCTCTTGCCCTAAGTGCAAACCATCGGCATCGCTTTCAATCGCAACTTCAACATTGTCGTTTATTATCAACGGAACTCCATATTTTGTCGTTATCTTCTTAACCTCAATTGCTTCCTTTAAAAAATCTTCGTAATTTAAATCTTTTTCTCGTAATTGAAGAATGGTAATTCCACCTTTTATTGCTTCCTCTATTGCTGTATAAATATCGTAACCATTTTGTTTTAACCACCTGCGATCGCTAACGGCATACAATTTTAACTGCTTCACAAGCTCTTGATTTGCAAAGTTTTTAACCATAAAATTGAAAATTAACAATAAAAATTACTCATCTTTATACAACTTTAATGCCTCTGCTAACAATCTCGTACCAATAGGAGCCGCCGATCTTGCTCCGCCAATTCCGTGTTCTATAACAACGGAAATGGCAAATTTTGGATTATCATAAGGTGCAAACCCAATGAATAATGCGTGACTATGTTTTTCTTTCGCAACTAACCCTTCACGCATATCTTTGTTCATTATCCTTTGCGATACGACCTGAGCCGAACCAGTTTTTCCACAAATTTGAAACTTCTTACTTGCCATTCCGTAAGCAATTCCGTAAGGTTCATTGATAACAGAAAAAAGTCCTTTGCGAACTATATTTATATGTTCCTCATTTATTCCAAGTTCTTGAAAAACGTGCGATTGACCAAGCAAATATTCAGGCTCAACTGATTTATTTGTTGCCAACCTTGCAGTCATAATCGCTAATTGCAGTGGGGTTAAATTTAAATATCCCTGCCCTAATGCCATATTTGCATTATCGCCGGGTAGCCAAATTTGATTATGCTTTTTCTTCTTCCATTTTTTATTTGGAACAAAGCCAGAAACTTCGTCATCAAAATCCTTCAAGTGTTTTTCCCCAAGACCAAACAATTTTGCCATATCGTGCAAATCATCGCAGTCTATTTGCTGACTTAGATGATAAAAATAACAATTACAAGATTGAGCTATTGCCGTATTCATATCAATCCATCCGTGTTGTTTTCGGTCTGTTTGTGCAATCCAGCAATGAAACACACGATTGCCGATTCTATACTCACCGGTGCAATGAAATTTTCTATAAGGATCAAAACCATTCTTTAAAGCCGTGAGCGATGAAATTACCTTGAATGTAGAACCAGGTGGATATGTTGCAGAAATATTTTTATTCAAAAAAAGCCCCGAATTATCTTCAATTTGTTTATTTATCTCATCCCAATCTTCATCTGAAACACCAACGGAAAGATGATTTGGATCTATATTTGGTGTTGAATGCATTGCCAAAATTTCGCCGGTTTTAACATCAAGCAACGTGCAAGCTCCGTTTTTATCTCTCATCATTTCTGCCAAAAAATTCTGCAATCTCTGATCTATGGTTGTATTTATATCTTTTCCGTCAATTTTGTTGCTTGTAATACGACTATCAACCTTTACTCCAGTAGCATTGATAAAATTTTGACGTAATCCAACTTTTCCGCCAAGTTTAATCTCGTGCGTTTTTTCAATACCGCTTACTCCAACGCGATAATGAGAAGATTGAAGAGCAATTTTATTATCTGTGTTTTTAATGCCAATAACCGAGCCAACAAGTTGCGATGTTGCATTACCAAAAGGATAACGACGCAAATAATAATCTTCAATTTCCATTCCGCGAATATAAACCATATTAAACATTATTTTTACTCGTTCATCATTGGAAAGATTTTTTGCCAAAACAAACTTTTGACGATTATATTTTGCTATTTTTCTTGCAATGCTATTACGAACTCTTGCGATTCTCGTTTTATCTCTACCTAATATATTGTAAATCTCATCCACAGCCTTCGTATTTTTGTCTTTCAACGAGTAATAAACCAACTCATAACCAAATAGTGATGTCGCGATACCTGTGCCATTTCTATCAAAAATTGTTCCTCGTTTCGGCAGTAAAAAATCGTTTCTTATGTAATTATTATTTGCTCGTCGTCGGTAAAACAAACCTTCAAAAATTTGTAATTTTCCAAGCTTCAAAACTAATACAGAAAGAAGAAAAAGATACCCAGTTTTTACAGCTACAAGTCGCCGTTTAATTATTCCAATTTTTAAAGCATCTGTATCGTTTTTCATCCTTCTAAGGACAAACAGGGCGCAATATTAAAAAAAGCAAGTAAAACATAAAAAAAGCCACAAAAACAATACATTTAAAATTGGATTGAAATTTGTCAAAAAATATCAAAATAAAAAAAATTTGTAAAAAGTGATAAAAATCATACAATTGAAAGTTGTTTTTATGAAAAAAATATTGATTATATCTTTGCTTGCGATTGCTGTTTTTGTTGCCCCAAACAAAGCAAAAGCCGAAACATTTGAAACGGATTATGGATATAACATATTTACAGCAGATACGTGGGTCATTTCTCCTTATCTATTTTTTGGTTATGGTTTAACATATAATTCTTATGATAAAAACAAATTCGCCAGTGGATACAACATTCCTTTGAGGCTGTCTAATGGATTTATAGCCGGTGGTGGTTTTACGATAAACAAGAATTGGTCATTTGAAATTTCGGTTATGCACACAAGAGGCGAACGCGGTATTCCAAACGACGGGTCAAATATATCCGCTGTTAAATCAATAAATACAATAGTTGATATGGATGTTTATGTGAAATTGCCACTTTCCTTTATGAAAAATAAATTATGCACATATCTCACTGGTGGTATGAACGTAGTCAATTTTGCAACAGAAAAAGAATACAGAGACGGAAACTTGAACGTCTTATCTTCTTTTGCCAAAGAAGAAAATAAAGTTGCTTTTGGCTTAAATGCTGGTATCGCTATAAGCTATAACATTACAGACCACATTTACGTTAAAACAACTTTAAGAAAACTTTGGGTTTTGCAAAGAGCCCCAATAAAACACGGATTGCTTTATAACATTTCTGCAGGTATTAGCTTTTAGTCAAGTGTTTGCTAAATTTGCACTATTTGCATAATTTACATATTTTATTGAATTTTATAAAGTGCACTTTTTACTTGTCTGGTTTGCTATTGTAGCACAGCTGGTAGTGCACTTCATTGGTAATGAAGAGGTCACGGGTTCGAGTCCCGTCAGTAGCACCAGAATTTTGTTTTATTCACCAAAAAAGCTCTTCAAGTCAATCGTTTTAACATCATTTTCATCCTTCGTTTTGCACACAATGACCGGATTTATAACAACCATATCCCAGAAGTTTATATTTGGATAAACCTCAACTCCATTTGCAAAAATTTGATATAAAAGCAAATCTTCAGCAAGTTTGATTTCTCTGTCTTTTATCGCCGAAACAAGTTTGCTAACCAAAAATTTACCTTCAAATCTTGTCTGCTTGTCAGTTATCTTATCAATCTTTTTTGTTTCCAATTCAACAAGTTGCACAGCTGGCAAGAATTTAATCTTTTCTTTTTCAACATAACTAATATTTTCAGTTCTGTTTTTTTGTAAAAACTTTATTGCCTCATCAATGGCATTGTTTTGGTTGTTAAAAGGTTCTAAAAGTTCAACTTTGTCAGTTAATCCAACGAAATTCAACAACTCAATAAAACATCTCAATATTTGTTTTTCTTCAAGCTTGTTTAAACCAAAAACAGCATATTTATTTCCTATTGATATATAAAAATCGCAATTCTCCTCACTATCTTCAAGGTTGTTTTCCAAATCTTTCTTTTCTCTGTTGTTATGGCTGTAAAAATCTTGTAAATTTGCAATATAATCCCTGTTTTTTACAAAAAAAATCGTCTCTTTTTCTTGTTGATTTTCGTCAAAAAAATAAGTTCTCTTATAATTCTCCATTGCTATGTCAATATAATCTTCCGCATTGGTATGCTTTTGTTTATCAAAAAAAGTATAATCAAATTTTGTATGTAAAAAAATGTCCGCACTTTTTAACCTTGTCAAATTATCCTCATCGATGCCATAAATCATATTTTTTTGATAATTCTGTCCTGCAATTTCTATTGGCTCAAAAGTAAAATTTAATCTCATCCATTTACAAAGTTTTATAATCTTATTTATCGCAGTAAAACCTTCTTCATCGTTCCAAGCAATAGCAATTTTCAATACTGGTAATGTAGTTTTTGTTGTATTGATAAACACCAATGAAATATTTTAATATTTCATTAAAAAGCAAATATAAAACAATATGTTAAGCATTAGTTCTTACTACGTTAGCTTCGCATGAAATATTGTTTTGATTGAGAGTTGTTCGCGGTTGCGATGAATTAATGCCACCGTTATTTGGAAAATTATTTTGTCCGTTTTGTATGTTTGGTGTCGGTGTATTTGGTGTATTATTCATTGGTGTCGTTGGTGTTTGTCCTGTTTGCATATTAACTTGATTGGTTCTTGCATTTAAATAGTCATTCTGTTTAGCTAAGTTCTCCATTTGTAGCTCATGTTTTTTTTTATTCTCTCCGTAATTTTCTACCATACCCCACACGCCCAATACAGCTGATACGAGAAGTCCGCCTCCTAAAACCGCTAAACCAATCGATACGGAAACATACGCTATAAGCAACGTACTTGCGACTGCACTGACTAAAAAAACAGCGGAACCACCTATTTTCTTCGGCGTTCCAGGTAAGCCGTCTTCAATATTTCCGCCTATTGGAGCAACCGGAACGACTAAATTTGCTGACACATTGTCCTTTGGCATGGTTTTACTAAACAAACTATAGTAAAATAAAAAAGAAAAGCAAATTACAACTTGTCTCTGACAATGCCTGCTTATAACGAGCGGGTGATGGGATTTGAACCCACGACAGCTACCTTGGCAAGGTAGTACTCTACCACTGAGCTACACCCGCGAGCGGGAGAATATTTTTTTATTTTAATTAAAGTCAAGCTTGATTTTTTTTCTAAAAAAGGTATACTCACATATATTGTATATGAATAATCAAGAAGGAGAAAAATTTTTTTTAGGTCAGAGCGGCGGTCAAACATTAATGTTGTGCAGACTTGACAATGCCGGCATACAAGAACTACCAAATAATAATTTGTATATTTTAAAAACAATTCGCCATGACACTTTGGTAGAGGGTGAAGTTTCTGTTTTGCCAACAAAAGAATCAATCCGTGTAAATGAAGTGAATGTTTTGTTATACGACTCTCAAGAAAATGGAGGTTTTTATGCACTTTATAATGGTGGGATCTTGCGTTTGGGAAATATTGATGAACTTTTCAGAGCCGAACCTCAACAACGAGCACTAAATACAGCCATACATAAAGCACTCGGGCTAACGCAACAGAACCATACACATCAACAAACACAACAAACAGGACGAGAAAATAATACAGCTATACATGCGTCACTTGCCTCAAGAAAACAAAACCACATAGTCAATGCAAACCGATCAGAACAGCAACTAAATCAACAAAATGTTTTCCGTAGAGATTTTAGAACTTTTCACGTAAATACGAACCCCGTTGAAGCACGCAAATTTTCTAATTACTTAAGCTTAGATAATACTGAGGGGAATTATATCCAATAAAGGAAGAAAATAAAAGTGCTGTATGTTTTTCAAAAAAAATTGTCATATAAAATATTTTTGATAAACTTTGATGTTTTTTTATGAGCGAGTATATGGATGTAGAAATGGATGGCAAGTCGGATGAAGAATTTGCCGAGGAGGTTTGTAATGCTTTAAAATCAAAGCCTAATTTGGCAAATATGATGTTTGTACGGACTGGCGATTGCGTTACAGCAAAAGATATAAATGCTACAATCGGCGGTTCAACGAGATTTCGTTTTTATACAGATCAAGGACGGCAAAGACGTTACATTGTCGATGGAAATAGCAAAACGAGACCATTGCACGGCTTAAAAGATGCTGTTGATCAAGTTCTGCAAGCGATATAGGTATGACTACATTTGCTGTAAAGTTTTAATTTCAAGAGCATTCAACCCGCTTTTCAACAGCGATTGGATGCTTTTGACTATTGAGAGTTTATACAAGGTGTTTTTTTTATCACTTTCTATAAACTTTTCTTTTTCATATAAAATATGAAATTCCGT
>DGUL01000005.1 GCA_002394665.1 Rickettsiales bacterium UBA4311 | reverse complement strand
TGGGGTTAAGTCGTAACAAGGTATCCGTAGGGGAATCTGCGGATGGATTATATCAAAGTTTTTTAGTATTTTTGTATAAAATACATTATATTTTTTCTTGACTTTGGCTAAAATTCTCTTGTTCTTATTGTGGATAGAGTGTTTATTTTCTGTCTTTTTTTATTTTCTTTTGTTTTTTTGAGCCTTAATTGTTTTCTTGGTTATTGGCTGAGTTGAGTTTTTTTATATGTTTTTTGAAAAAGTTTATTTGGATGAGATTTTAAAAGATTGCCAAACTCCAATTTATGTATACTCAAAAGAAACGATTTTACATAATTGTAATGAATACCACAAGGCTTTTGCAGAAAACTCGTTGAAGAATTATAAAATTCATTTCGCGATGAAGGCAAACAATAATTTGTCAATTTTACGATTATTGAGGCAACAAAATTTCGGCATTGATGCGGTTTCTGTTGGGGAAATTGAAAAGGCAAAATTTGCTGGTTTTGATTATGAGGATGTTATTTTTTCTGGTGTTGGTAAAACAGAAGATGATTTATTGTTTTCAGTTAAAAACGGAATTGGGCAAATAAATGTTGAGAGTATTGAAGAAATTGAGATGCTTGCAAAGATTGCGAGCGAGGTAAAAAAGCAAACAAATATAGCAATAAGGATAAATCCAAATATAGAAGCTCATACAAATCAAAAAATTTCCACTGGTAGCAATAAAAATAAATTCGGTATAGATATCAACGAGCTTGAAAATGCGATTTCTATAACGAAAAAGAGCTTTTTTTTATCTTTAAAAGGTTTGTCAATTCACATTGGCTCGCAAATTATGAATTTGAACGATTTTGAAAAGGCTTTCGCAATCGTAGAAGAGATTTATAAAAAGCATTCGGAGTTTGAGGTTTTGGATCTCGGCGGTGGTTTGGGGATAAATTACAATGACAGCAAGGAAGAAAAGAGGGTTTCAAAATACGATTACGTTGCTTTGATTGCTAAGTATTTTGGTGATTTTGATGGAAAAATTATAATAGAACCTGGGCGGTCAATTATTGCTGATGCTGGTGTTTTTTTAACCAAAATTGTAAGAGTGAAACACACGGCAACGAAGAATTTTATTATTGTTGACGGAGGAATGAACAACCTTTTACGTCCAGCGATGTATGATGCTTTTCATAAACCTATTTTGATAAAAACCGGTATCGAAGAACAAACAGAAGAAAAAGAAAGCGGAAGACATGACGATGAAAACCGAAAAGAAAAGGTTAAAAATATTTATGATATTGTAGGGCCGATTTGTGAAAGTAGTGATGTTTTTTGCCACAATGTTGAAATAAGTCAAGACGTAAAAGCTGGCGACGGAATTGCGTTTTTAAACGCCGGTGCTTATGGCAAAAGTATGGCAAGCAATTACAATCTTCACGATATTGCAGGAGAATTGTTAATTGATGGAGATAAAGTAATTGAGATTGCTAAACCAATTTCTTGGAAAGATTTGACAAAATTTGAAGGTCATTGAAATTAAAACTATAAAAAAACTGAACTTATAAAAGTTTTTAAAAAGGGTTAGATATAAAGCAGAAAAGCAAAAAGTGAAGCACTTAATAGAAATGCGAGAAACAAAAGAAACAATAAAAAAACAAAAAGTAAGCTTGCAACGATATAGGAGCAAAATTAGTTGAATTTTGTAATTAAAATTGTTGTTGAACTCCTGTCTTTATCATATATGGTAGAAATTGTTGATAAAGTAAAACTTATTAAAACTTTTAATCCTGTCAATGGTTGCAACATCGGTTGTCCTTATTGTTATGCGAGAAAAATAAATCAGCGGTTTCATATAATTCCGGATTTTAATATTCCAACTTTTCAGGAGGAGAGGTTGCAACAACTTTATAAAAAGAAAAAAGGCGAGGTTTATTTAATAACTTCAATGAGTGATTTTTCTGGATGGAAACCTGAATGGAGAGAAAAGATTTTTAAAGTTTTAGCAGATAACCCACAACATTCTTATATGCTTTTGACAAAAAGACCAGAATTGATACATTTTGAAACTGACCTTGATAATGTTTGGATTGGTGTAAGCGTGACGAACAAAAATGATGTCAAACGAATTGAGACAATGAAAAAAAATATCAAATGTCGGCATTATACAATTACTTTTGAGCCTTTGCACGGCGATTGCGGAGAAATGGATTTATCTGGTGTTGAATGTATTTTTATTGGTGCAGAAACGGGCAATAGAAAAGGCAAAATTAAACCTGAAAAAGAATGGGTTATGAATATTGTAAAACAAGCAAAAAAACTTGATATTCCAGTTTGTATGAAAATGTCGTTGCTTGATATAGTTGGCAAAGAAAATTGGACACAAGATTTTCCAGAGCAGTATAACAGAATTATTTTTAATAGGAGCAGGTCGGCTTTGGTTTGATTGTGTCGTGTATTTTTTTTTTGTTTATTTTATTTGGCCGTTGTTAGCATTTATCTCTTGTTGTTCTTTAAGAGAGGATTTAATTTTGTTGTTTATACTTCTTTTATAAATTCCGTGAGTTATTGCTACTATTAAAGCAATTGTGCATATTGCGATAATTGCGATACTTATTTTTTTATTTATTGACAACGTTTCTGTGATTCCGAGTATTCCAAGTGTCGTACCAGAGACGCTCAGCAGGCTACCAGCGATTTCTGGAAAGTAGGTTGTATTTTGTAGTTTCTTTCTGTCTTGTTCGTTGGCTTTTTTTTGCATTTCATCAAATTCGGGAATATTAAAATTTTGCAGAAATTTATGCTCTTCGTCAAATCTTCCATTCTTTTGAGCCCAATATCTCAACCTTGGATATGCATATTGTTTGAAATTTATTGTCGCTTGTTGTAATGAATTTATGAGATATGCTTTGTCGTTGGCGTTCAGTTTATTTGAATTTGGTATGAGGTTGAATAGTTCGTGCAAATATTCCAATGTTCCCTTTGGGGTGTGATAAATTGAACTGTTGACGTCAAATTTGAAAGAGACCCGTCCGTCGCGAATATGTTTTAAAATTCTTTCGTTGCTTATGACTTCAAACATTTTTTGTGCCATTTCTTTTGGCCTCTTTATCCAGTCAACTCCAAGTTTTTGTCAGTGCTATTGTTGAGCCAAAAAAAGACATCATTTGCAGTTTGGACTTTATTCGATATGTAGTCTACCAAATTTTGTTCGTTTTTGTTCTCCAACGTTCCAGCTTTTTGTTTAAAACCAAGAGTGGATATTTTTGTATTTATTTGTGTATTGCCATTTAATAATCTTGAAACAAGCATTTTATAAAATGTTGTTTGTCTGACTTCTTCATCGGAAAGTAAATTGAAATCGTCATTTTTGATGTAAAAAGCTTTAATTTGACCGCTTTGTTGGTCTTTGAGATATATGCACATGTATGTTTTACCAAGGGAAGCATTTTTGGCGATTTCTTTAACGCTGTAAGCCGTATTTGCTTCTTGTAACGCACTTTCTTTTGACACAAAAAGGTTTTAGATTTTAGCAAAAAAAAAGAAAAAAAACAAATGACAATGATAGTTGCAACTGATGGACAGCAAAATTATTTTATTTTTATCTTTGTTTTTGCTGTTGTTGATTTTTCAACGAAATCTCACTCTTAT
>DGUL01000011.1:30188-133997 GCA_002394665.1 Rickettsiales bacterium UBA4311 | reverse complement strand
AGCAAAATCAGTTACTGTTGAATAATCTAAAAATAATCTTGGATTTACATTTTTTACATTTAGGTTTTATTGCAAGATTTTTTCTCATTAGATATCGGTTTGAGGCTCTACGTTGTGTTGTTTTTCGAATACCTCGTAGACCATTTCATTGCCCAATATATTGGGAACATAAGATCGCGTGAAAGCAAAAGGTATTTTTTCTATCCACATAGCGACTTCTTCATTTGTTTGCATTTCTCTCGGGTCACCATTTTTTTCAATCCATTTTATAACATTCCCTATACCTGCGTTGTATGATGCCAGAGCTAATACTTTATTGTTATCAAACTTTTCAAGCAACTTTGACAAATATTCCGATCCTATCTTTACGTTATATTCCTCATCCTTTTGCAATTTTTGCTTATCAAATTTTAATCCCATTTGTTTCGCTACTCTTTTCCCAGTTGAAGGCATAATTTGCATAAGGCCTCTTTCGCCACTGGTACCTATAAAATTTTTATTAAAATTTGTTTCTTTTTTTATTAAAGCGTTAATAAGCCCGTCATCCGATGCTGTTGACTTCATAAAGGTTTCCTCATCATAAATAACGTCGTATTTTAAAGCATAAAAAGCCGTTTGCTTTGCTATGTTTGTACCAAAATCGTCATTGATTATTGCAAGGGCATTAAAAGTCTTGTTTTTATTCTTTTGGTTCAAAATATATGAAACAAAATTTTCAGAGAAAAACTTCTTTTTTTTATCTTCATCTTTTATGTTTTTGATTTTATCATATTGTTCTATGTAATGAAAAATAAAAGGGACATCATTGCAAAGTGAAGTCTTATTTTTTTTGAAGTTAGATAAATAGTTTCCAACATTTATTTCAGGTTTCTCGTCCAATTCTTCCATTGCAAGTTGTCCATACATTGAAAACGGATGTTGTTTAGCTTTTTTGAAAGCTTCAATGCTTTCTTCAATTTCGTCTTTCTTTCTGTAAGAAAGCCCAAGCCAATAGTTAGCTTTCGCTAAGTATTCACCAGTTTTTGCTTTTTTAGCACATTTGGAAAAATGTAAAATTGCATTGTAAAAATCTTCACGTAAATAAGCAACAAAACCTGCTAAAAACTGCTGACTATAAAAATCATTTTTGCCTCGCAAACGACCGCTATTCGCTATCACGTCATATGCATTCTCATAGTCTTCTTCCGCAATCAGTTCTCTTGTAGTCAATAGTCTGTATTTCAGCCATTTTTCAGGCTTAAAAATAGGATTTTCTCTAATTTTTAATATTTTTTTTATTAAATGATGTTTATTTTTGTCCTTTTGTAAAAAACCAATACAAATAAGGTCAGTATATTCATCTTGGCCAATTAAGCTAGCACATTTTTTAATGCATTTTTCTAAGTTGTAATAATTGCTTTTCTTTTTCTTTAAACTGCATAAATTATTTATTTCAATATTATTTTCTACTAAATTATCTATTCGTTCTTTTGTTTTTTCTTTTTTTGATTTATTTTTTATATTTTTAATCTGCTCAATTTCTCCGTCCCACATTTTATGCCTAACCTGTTGTTCAATATATTCCTCTTTTACAGAGTCTTTGTATTTATCAAACAGAAGCTTGAAGTCTTCTTTGCTTAAATTTAGGTTATAAAAAACATCCTGCAGAAGTTTTTCTGTTATTTTTTTGTTTTTATCATAAATATTTTCCTGTTTTAAAACATTTAGCTTAAATTCTTTACTTGAAGAATATTGTTTTATCATATCTCTAAATTCATCATCAGAAATATCTTTGTTTATAGCGTATGATATCGCATTCAGTTTAAAAGAAGGAATATTTTTTATGTTATTGATGCCTATTATATCTATTAATTGGAAAGGCATTGGTTGTTTATCTCTGAAAAATATGTAAATATACAAAGCTTTTTTAAGACTTTCGTCTTCAATATTTTCAAATTCAAGAGGAATGAATTTTGTATTGCTATCATCAAGAATTTTGTCAATTTCGCCGAAACCACAAATTTGAAAAAAACTTTTTTCTTTGCCAACATCAGAAGCAAGTGATAAAATGCTATTACGTATAACAAAGAAGCATATAATTATTGTCATTATTAGCGATTTCAGCATACTTGTAGCTTTATTTTTTTTTGAAAAAGTTAACAATTTTTGAGATAAGGTTGACGATAGAAGACTTACTTTTTTGCATTCTGGTTAAGAGCATTTTTCTCTTAGAGATAATGGATTGCAGTATTGCGTAATTTCTTGCCCAAATATGATACAATTCACCAGGCGTTCCTATTATTCGCGATTTTGGTGGAAAACTTTTTGTGACTTTCGCATCACCATAAACAATACACTTATCGCCTATTTCTATGTGTCCTATTGCACCAGATTTTCCACCAAATACACAATATTTCCCTATAACAGCTCCGCCTGCTATTCCGCTTTGTCCGGCCATCATAGTTCCACAACCTATTTTGACATTATGGGCAATTTGTACTAAGTTATCTATTTTTACATTATCTTCTATTATTGTTTCTTCAAAAACACTTCTGTCTATGCAAGTAGAAGAACCTATTTCAACATGGTTCCCAATGCTTACGTAGCCGAAATGGTTTATTTTTTCATTTTGCCCATTTCTTGCATCAAAAGAATAGCCAAAACCATCTTGTCCTATTGAAGAATTTGGATGAATACAACAATTATTGCCAATCTTTGTATATTGTATTACACAATTTTCCATCAATAAACAATTGTTGCCTATTTTACAATTATTTCCAATTTTAACACCAGACTTAATTATCGTATTATCACCAATTTCTACGCCATTTCCAACAACAACGAAGTCTTCTATTACAACATTTTTTCCAATTTTAACACCATTTTTTCCAATTGAAGCATATTGTGAAATTTTTGCTGTTTCCTTAATATTGTTTTTTTCAAGTGAGTGTTTTTCAATGAAAAGTTTTTTACAAAGACGAGTAAAAGTAATGTATGGTTCCGTTGATATTATAGCTTTGCAATCGGGATTTAAAATATTGGCATATTGTCTTTTCAAAATAACATAGGAAGCCTTAGTATTTTTCAATGCATTCTTATACTTCTCTCCGCTTACCAAAGAAACAACGAAAAAAGATAAATCGCCACCATTAGCCTTTTCCAGACTTGAAACAGATTTTATAACAAAATTATCAGGTAGACAAGACAAATCAATTTTATCATCAGCTTCTAAAAAATCAACTTTCGATAATCCTTCTTGCCTAATTTTAAAAAAATCATTCATATATACAATGTAAAACTAAGACTTCTTTTTAACACCTTTTGCTTCCGTTTTTTGCTTTTTTGTTTTTGTTATTTTATTATTGTGTTTTTTTTGATGAGAAACTTTTTTAAAAACATCCTCAATAGAAGTATTAAATACAGATATCATTGACGATATTTTTTTCTCGCCAAGCCAATCAGGAATTTCGTCGCCGATGCAGAATGACAGATTGTCGCTACCAAGTGTATGAATAATTTTCTGTATCTTTGAAAACATTTTAGATTTATTAGGCAACCTTATCGTTTTAGGATTAAAAAGATCAAAACAAATAGGTATCTTGGATCGGTAAAATATAAATTCACGTAAAAGATCGTTTTGCCAATCACATGATTTTAAAATTAAAAGATCAGCATTTACATTTTCACACAAATGAACAATATCCGTATCAGGCGAATATTGCGTATAGAAAACCTTACTTTTAAAATTTTTAATCTTATCAAGAAAAGCATTATTATTTGATATAGAAAAATGTTTCTGATTTGAAGAAAAATTCATAAATAAAGATAAATCATTTATTTGAATGATGTCTATCTTACTTTTAAAACTATCTAATAAAACCAAAAAGGTATTTTCAAGTGTTTTGGCAATTCTATCGTAATCATAAAAAGGACTGACGAATGAAAAATTTATGTAATGGTTTGGAGTGCAAAAGGATAATTTTTTTAATTTTGAAGTTTGACCAAACTCTTTTAAAAAATCGCCGGCAATATCCCTGTTTTTCTTAATAGAAGCTTCACCGAAAATGATACTCGGGGTATAATACAAAAGACCGCTTCTTGGGATAAAGTTTTTTTTCAAAGTGTAGGTATTTTCAAGAACATCGCTCACAGGCGATATATCGTAGCAATTTTTCAAACAAGATGAAGAATAGCACGACAAAGAAGAATTGTTTTGAATGTCTGTTTTATTACAATTATTGTCAATATTTCCAACAAGAGTTGTGAATATTTGCTTGTTTTCATTGGAAAAATCTTTAAAAACATCATAAAAATTTCTATTAGATCTATCTGTTTTTTTGTAATCTTTTTCAAGATTACCATCTACCCGAACTTTTTGATATAATTTATTTTTTTTGAAAAATTCTTCATTCACTTTCAGTTCTTCCACAATATAAGACCTACCTTTATTTATAGCTGTTTTTAGCAATCTTATTTCTTCTAATTTATCAATTCCAAAAGATACTTTATCAGCAATTGTATCCGGCAAAACTTCATTTTTTGTCGAACTTGGTATCAAAAACATTGGACAAGAATTTGCAATGATTATATTTTCATCGCCAAAAGTATCGCAAAAACTTGATACTATATCCAACGACTTGTTTAAATCGTTTTTCCATATATCACCGCCGTCAATAATGCCTAATGATATTTTCATATCTTTCCTTATCTTTGCTTTTATATTTTCTATATTTTCTCTATTACAGACGATATCCAAATGAATTGAATTTACATCCAAAGTAGATAAAAAACTCACAATATTCGTAAGATCTGAACCATAACTAACTAAATTGAGTTCAAGTTCGCCAGCATATTCCCTAATTTGTTTATAACAATATTTATATTTATCTTTGACATTTTCGTCCTCAACTTTGAATATCATAGGATCTTCAATTTGAACGCTCTTAATGCCTATTCTTTTAACATTCTTGAAAAAATCATTATAAACTGGAAGGATATCTTCTAAAAGATCTATAGCGTTTATATCATTATCAATTGTTCTTCCGAGTAAAAGATAACTCATTGGAGATAATATCGCGATACGAGAATTTATACCAATACTCATTGCCTCTATTGCTTCATTTATTGGTTTATTATCAGAATATGCAAATTCAATCGGGTCATTAAATTCTGGGACATAGTAAAGATAATTCGTATTTAACCAGTTTTTCATAACAAGTGGTTCAACGTCAAACTTATCTTTTTGCTTACCAAGTGCCATAGAAAAATAAATTTCTAATGGAACTTTTCCTCCTTCCCAGTAATATTTTCTTGGTATATTTCCGACAAAGCATATAGTATCAAGCATTCTATCAAACATCGTGAAGTCATTACTAAGTATTATGTCGGTATCATATTTTTTCTGCATTTTCCAGTTTTCTATTCTCATTTTTTTGCATTCTTCAAAAAGTATTTGCTCGTCCAAACTCCCATCTCCAAACAAATAGTTACGAACTAAATCGTAAAGCTTTTTATTATCCAAACTTCTACAAAAACCTATGCAAGCAGACTTAACCATAGCCGGAGCATTCTTATTTAGAAAAAATTATTTGCAATATATTTTGTGATTAGTTTCATAAACAGATTTTTATCTACTCTTTTATTTGTCATTAATGAATTGATGTCTTTTTTTTCTGCAAAATTTTTTAAATCATTATTGGCAATAACTTTTTCTCTTGGCAAATTGAGCTTAAAAGCTAATTTTTCGCGTAAAATAAACAAATCTTTAATTAAAAAATAGTTTTTATCGTTCTTGGATATGTTTTTTTTTATTTTTAGCCAATACTTATTGGGCGAGTAGCTATATTTGTTTTCATTGACCAATTTTTTGCTTTCATTTTGAAAAATTACATATTTAATCGGATCGATAGTTAATTTTGATACCATTTTATTGTAAACGTCAATTAAATACTTTACATCTTGTTTTGCGTAATAAACTTGTTCTTCAGTAAGAGGTCTTTTTAACCAATTAGATTTTTGCAATATCTTTTCCTTAACAATATTTGCGTCACAATAACGTTTGACTAATGCTCCATAACTAATTTCATTTTCTCCTGTTAGAATATGATTGGCTAATTGTGTATCAAAAACATTTTTTATTGCCAAACCACCAAATCTATAATATATGGCTTCAACATCTTGTCTACAAGCGTGTATTATTTTTACGATATTGTCGTTTGATAATATTTCAATCAATTCAACAAGCTTTTCGTTCGGTTGTTTGAACACATCGTAAATTTTTGGCTCTTCATTTGGTTTACATAGCTGAACTATTGATAAAATCGGCCTATAAGTATGCCGACGTTCAAATTCTGTGTCAATAGCGACAACATTTTGCATTAAACAAGCACGTAAAAGAATTAGCTACGTTATAATTTGCAAATTATAAAGTGAATTTTAAAAAGTTGAGCCATTTGGTGAATTTAAAAAAATATGCCACAGTGCTAATTTTGTCTTCACTTATTAGTGCTATAGAAGCAGATTCTTTACCGATAAGAAGAAACCAAGTAGCAATAGATTTTGAGCTCTTTGGTGATAAAACAACTGAAGGCGGGCGAAGTGTTTTGAATACAAAATACGTGGATAACAAGACAGGAATGGAACTTTCCCGATGTTATGCAAAATTTTTGCCATCTTTTTTTAAAAAAATTACCAGCTTTTCCAATGCTTGTTCGGCGATTTTAACTGCCGCTGAGGTAAAGACTACGAACATAAATATGTCTAATGCCGATTGGAGCAAATACAGTTGTGCCAGAACCAGCGATTACGCAGGAGCTTGCTGGGTCAGATCTCTTGGTTTAAAAGAGAACTCTTATATGATTGAAGCCTGTTTTCAAAATGCAATTGGCGAACCACAATGTGTTGAATTAAAGAATGGTGAATCAAAGGGTTTTTGGAGAACGGAGGTAAGAGATTTGGGTGTTTTGGATACGGGATATCAAGGTGGATATAGCGGAGACACAAGCGATTGCCCAGATACAACGACAAACATAAATGCACTTGGATACGCTTTCATTTATGAAGCAACACAAAAAAACGATGACGGTGCAGGTTTGAAATATAAAAACAAAGATGATTTTTACAACAATTATTGCAAACCATTGGCGGAAAAATATAAATCAAGCACATGTAGCTCACCAGTAAATTGTCCTTGCGATGATGATTGCAAAAAAAACAACTTTCTGCCTCCAAAAGATTCATATACTTGGAAAACTGCAAAACAAAAAACAAAAGAATGTTATATGTGCTGGCAGAATTATCGTGGAATTTCATTTTATTGTCCAAAAGTTTATAAATGTTTAATGGAAGTAGAAGATAAAAGTGAAGTCTATGATCTTGCAATGGATAGAGAAAAACGAAAATATTTGAGCCAAATTTACGGGAGAGGGAACTATACTTGTGCTTATTATAGGGGTAATTTATGCGGGTGTGCTAAAACAAAATTGTCCGGAGGACCAAGACATTTTTTAAGAATAGCAAGACAGGATAATGTAGCTGATAAAGAAGCAAACGCTAGTAAATTGGCAGAATTTCCTCAACATAATTTATTTAGCACAAGTGTTTATGTTAGACAATTTTATAATAAAGCAGATAATGATACACAATCACGTTGCCCTTATCCACATAGAGCCGAATTTGGATATGAAAAACGTGGAACTTTCTTTTTTCCAAAATTAACAATTGTGGCGGGCAAAAATGAACGTAGAATAGGGTATAAATATGACTACATCAAAGCAGATCCGGATTTTTATTATAACAAGCCAATTGGCATAAGAGAAGAATACAAAGACAATGTTTCTAAGTATAATTTTCCTACCGCAAGAAGAATAATATTCAGTTATTTTTATCCAGTTGTTTTCACGATAGGCTCGACTTATTTGATGGTGGACGAAGAAAAAGGTGGGTGCGTAGAAAAACCATCGCAGGATATTGCTTATGTAATGTTAAGATTAGAGTATAATCTTTCAACCAATTCAACTGCGTTGGTAGCATATAGGGTTTCTCCGATAAAAACATTGCCAGCTTCTATGAATTCAAGTGATCCGAAGATGCTTTTTTCCGATGGATCTATTGCTAAATTTGTCGCAACTGACCAAGAATTTATAAATCAAGTCAAGAATGTTTTTACGTATGATTACGACCCAAGTCAACATTTTGTTAACGAGAAAAAAAAAATGGATATAAAAAGTAATTACAAGTTGTTATTTGAGAATATCGGGAAAGTCGAGAGGCCACCTTTAAAATACACTTACCAGAGCAATGATAGCCAATTTATAGTATCGCCAATTGTTCTCGAGCAGGATATGACTGCAAATGATAATGATGATAAGTTTGCAACTAAATTAAAAATTTCGGTGATTCCTTATAATCTGAAAGCTGTAAGTGAAAATGAATTTGAAAACGATTTAAAGCTTCCGGCAATAACTTCACGATTATCTGTATCTTCTTTAAGTGAAGATGCATATACTTTATCTGGGAATTTATTGGATTCAGGAGATGTCAGCGAAAGTGCTTCAACCATTTTATATATGAAGAAATTTTCAGTAGGTTATCCAAATTCTTGCGTTACATTAAAAGGTATAAGTGGTTCACCTGGAACGGATCTTTTACTTGATCCGCCAGATGATTACTCTAAATGTTCACAATATACAAATGCCAAAGATAGATTGCATTGTCTGTCTGCTTACTTATTAGTGGAAGATTGCAATGCTTATGTTAGCTGTTTACCAAATTCTCCAAGTATAGAAGCTTGCAAACGTGAAAACAGAGGGCCAAAAATCAAAATTACAGGAACAAACTATCAATTGGATAGTTATAAAATTAACACAGATTTTCGTCAATATACACAAGTATGCGTTATAGAAGGTTTTGATTTCGCGGATAGGTTGAGCGATCTATCAAATACAAAACTTTTTGGCAAATTCGGAAATCCCGTTTATGATTATACTATTCGTTATAACAGAGAGTATGGCAGTGCTTTTACTTCTCCAACAAGGCCACTTGGTCTTAAAGGAAAAGAAGAAAAACCAAATAGTAGCAACGACTATCAAGATGACCCAAGATATATGGCAACAATGGATATAAACTACTTTAGTTCTTCAAAAGAAGATCGTTTTGAAAATATGATGTCTCGTTTAAAAGGTATGTTTATTATAGATGGCGACAATTTGCCAACTGAGCAAAGTTTATTACAACATTATGCAAATGATTGTCTTTATAATAAAGATATTTGTAAGAAAAGATTTTCCGTTGAACATCGCTTAATCAGTGAAACGCAAGGAAGTCTTTGTATCGAAGCAACGGCTTTAAACGGTGGTACTTGGGATTTAAAAGAAAGAGAATTGCCTTACGACGTTTATATACCATATAGGTGCCAATATGTCTATTTTCACGGGAAAGGTGCAGGTGGTGCAGGTTTTACAAGTGAAAGCCATACGGCTTGCATTTCTCAATTTCATGTAACTCTCTTATCTTGGCAACTAGGAACATACGGTATATTGTTTCCTATACCAATGCCAACTTTTACATCTCTCGCATACAGAAGACTACCTAAATATGATGCAACTGGTTCAGAAGGAGGCGATGTTAATGTCGTGATAGACATAGGCAAAATCAAGATTTTTGATGGCTATTTTCAGGTTTCAATTGGTGCAAGAACAAAAAAGGTTAGAGCCGAGATCCCAACGCATGACAGTCCTCATGACTGTTTCGTTGGAACAGGAGAAAATGGTGGCGTTGTAGAAAGCGCTTCCATAAACAGTTCATGGATTGCGATAGGAGGCTCACATCGTTTTTGGTATAAAAATGGTAAAGAATTTATAGGGAAAAGGGGTGGCTATCTTTTTTGGGATAAAGATAGTAGAAAATTTATATGGAAAACAGACGATAGAATCTATGCAGATAACAAAAAAGGCTCAACTTATATTGCTTTTGACACGCATGGTATCTCAGCTGTTAAGGGTACCGCAAGAAAAGAAGCGAAAGAGAAACGTTTGGAAACTACAAAAAATGAGTTCAACGAATTAAATAATAATGCCTTACCGTCGGCGATGAAATATTACTACTATTATACCACATTAAAAAGATATTTCGCGTCCTTAATGCGTAGAGCAAACGAACTTTATTACACACAGCTAATATTGCATAAGGCTATTGAGATATGTATAGACAAAGTAAAAGCTACCTATAGCACAGCATATACGAATGCAACAACAGAATATAACAATGCTAAAAAAGCCTATGATGATTGTAAGAAGACAAACTGTAGTGATTTAACTGACAAAGAGGCGAAAATGAATGATAAAAAAAAAGTATACGACGACTATAAAGCGATGTTTGATGACGAAAAGTTTCCTTATAATTCTGTTTTGGGATGTGATTTTTCGAAAGATAACACAGATTATGGTAGCTTTATTCAGACGCATCTTGCAAAAATGAACAATGAAAGAAATTTAGAAGAAGCAGATCTCAATTCAACAGACAGTCATTTTTCTAAAGATACTTTAACAAATGCTGTTGGTAGTTCTGGTTTTGAAGCAGATTTGGAAGATTTAAATAATAAAATCGCAGAGGAACCGACTAATATTTTGAGAAACGAATATTTACAAAGAGTATATGAACTAATAAATTCCTATATTCCATATTTACGTTGTTTACTTAGAGATACGAAATCCGCTCTTAGCAAATCTGTTGAAAATGATAGTTGTAATTTAGTTGATCGTGGTATCAAAATAAAAAACGGATTGAAAAAATCCAACATAACATTGTCAAGTAACACTCCAAATAGTGTAAAACAAATTTTGAATAATATTGAAACGATATATGAAGAAGTTCAAACAGATGTTAAAACATTTACAACGTCAGTTTTAGCCGAAATAAATCAAAATAACATAACAGAACAATACAATCAAGCAAAAACTGAATACGATACTGCTAAAACAGATTACGAAAATTGTGCCAATAATACAGAATGTACAGATCTTAACGAAAAAAGTAAGAACAAGGATGAAAAAGAAATTAGTTTTCAGACTTCAAAAATGATTTATGATTTCATCACTTACAATAAAGAAATTGATCATATCATAGCACTCTATAATGACAGTGTAGAACACGGCAAGGAGATAAGCCAAACGACAAATGACTATAAAACAACTACAACGATTAGTAAAATTGAAACAAAAACAATTACTGAAACAAAGAACAATAATCCGGAGGTTCCAGAAATATATCGACAAGTAGAATATATTGAATCGTCCGGCACGCAATACATTGACACCGGTTTATCACTCAATAATTATGATGATAAAGGAAAATCAATTATAATCACACAAACCGTGCAATATTCAACCATAAGTGGCGACTATCAGTTAGATGGGGCTTACGATGATGATGGAACTTTACAATTCGGAGTTTACAATGGAAAATGGTCTTATAATGTAAGAGGAACCGGACTAAAAGATGGTACTACCGCTACCACAAATAAAGTATCTATCATAATAGATACGGGTTCTATGAAATATACCGTCAATGGAACGGAAAATAGTCTTGGTAACTCTGTTAACGATAAGTATCCTTCAAAAACACTTTTTTTATTTGCAAAAAATGATGTCTCTTCTTACCAAGATGGCATTTCTTTTAAAGCCAAAAAAAAATTGTATTCATACAGCATTTCTGTTGGCGGAACATTATTGAGGAATTTTGTTCCTGTTTATAGGGTAAGTGATAATGTAATTGGATTGTATGATACTATTGGAAAAACATTTTATACAAACAAAGGTACTGGAAATTTCACAAAAGGTAAAGACGATGTAACGACGACAACAAGAACCGAAGAAGAATTGAAAACAGAAACAGTTGATGTATTTGACGGAAAAACTTATAAAAAAGAACATCTTGCAAACTTTTATCCTTTAAGTAAAGCTTTAAGTTCTGTTTTTGATAAAACGCCAAGTTGCAGTTGCAGTGAAGGCACTTCAAATTGCAATTGCGAAATGTCTGCTGGGACAACAAATCAATTATATGAAAATGAGCATAAAAATTGCACTTATTTAACAAATGCAAATTCTATTTCTCAGGATTTATTAAAATTATGTGGCGAGAACAATATAACAAAAGATAGTAATAATAATATCACATCTTCAAAAACAAGCCCGATAACCGATATGGTCGTTTATTTAGGCGATTATATAAACACGTCAATTCAAAAAATGAAACGTTTATCGACATCTATAAGTGATTTACAAACCCAGATAGATGCAATAAACAACAAAAATACCGGCGAAGGAACAGCACTCTCTTATTATCAAGTTGTTGCAGAAGCTATGCCGGGTATTTCACCTATAGATTGCAGAATAACGAATGACGGAATACTAAAATCTGAATGCCCATATATAGATAACAACAAGGTAAGAAGTGGAATTTTTGTAACAGCAAGAAACAAAGATGCTTTTCCTCTTTTTGGGGAAGGCCCTAGGTCTAGATGCGGAAGAGATTGTTCGAGAACTGGGTTGTATTGCATAGCAAGTAATATTCCAACATTATCGTGTCTTGGACTAAGACATATAAAAGATGCTCTATCGACTAACAACGGTGGAGAATTTGAGTATGTAAAAGATTATCTATACGAAGGAGAAATTAGTAAAGAATTATTACCAAATGCAAAATATGGTACAGGATCTGAAACGAGCACAGATACTGATAATACAATGGACGTTACGCACGATTATGATTGGGATGAAGTTGGTTTTAGAAATAAAGCTCCAAGTGATAAACAGAACAGCAATGCAGATTATGTAAATGGTAAAATTCATTTAAAAAATGATCAAGTAGGAGCCGGCGGTGCTTTTATACATAGAAAGGGAACCGGTGCGGGTGGCCCTGGAGATGTTGAGCTTAGCGTGGGAAAGGTTCCAATCTATCAGTACGATGGTAATTTTGGAAAATACCCAAAAATGAACAATGATGGTAAAAAAATAATTTTTTCATCAAAAAACAAAAATGCCAATGAAATAGCGATGGCCAAACGTGATGCAATGTGTGCCATTAGATGTCCACCTATATATGTTTTAAAAAAAAATTTTGGTATATTTTTTCCAACAATAAATAGGAAAGAAGATGTGGATATGATATGCGAATATATTGGTACTCCAGAAAGCGATATGGAGGCAATAATAAACAAAAAACATGGACCCTATAAGTGCTATATTGTATCGGATAAATCAATTGACGGCGTCGGAAATTTAAAAGGTAAAATTTTTGTTAGGGATGGATATTGTCCTATTGCAAATTGTGTAAATGGAATCTGGGGTTTTACAACAAACACTACAGGTGGAACGGTAGAACAAATTCAGTTCGATAGAAAAGCAATGATGTGCAAACCCATGTCTATTTATAATGGCATTTCTAAGTCGTCATTTTATTATTCTATGATGTTTGACAAAAACACATATACCGCAATGAGTTTTAAAAACAGCTCGGTTCTTTCGATACTACTTGATACGGGAAAAAGCCATGTTATTGCAGAATGTGCACAGCGAGGCAGTAGTGATTATATTATAGATAAATATAACCAATTGTCCGGCAATAATTTGGCGTTAGAATGCAGTAACGGCTTTTGGCAAGACCCTTCACTTGTAGACACGAAGACTGTCGAACTTTATGAACTAAAACATAAATTTAATGCAAGAGTTTTTCCAGACGATGGACAAGATAGTGAAACAAAACAAATCACAGACGAAGACGATAAAGCTCGCGACAACGCTTACAACGTTGCTAATACGCATATGTACGATACGGAATATTTAATTAAAAATTACTCTTATCAAATAGGCGACGCCAACGGCGAAGAGTATAAAACAACTGGGATAGCAAAACTGAAAGAAACTGGCAGGCAAGTTTTCTCCGTTTATTGTCCTCCAATAATTGAAGGCTACAATTTTGACACAGATTATTCAGGAAATGCAATTTGGGAAGAAGCAAAAGAATATCAAGAAGTTTCCGCAAAAGGTTGCAGAGCAAATAGATTTGTCAACAACACTTTGCCAACAAGAACTTGTATGAGGAATGGTATGTGGGGACCAGTTTTTAATCCTTGCTTGAAGGGTTGCGATGATGAGGAATATGACGGCATAAAATGGACATTAAGTTCATTGGGAGAGAATTGGAGTCCAACACCAGGGCAACAAAGTGTTAAGGTAACCGGTGCTTGTGCTGGAAAATATTTGAATAGTATGAATTTTCTTGAAAACTCTTCCGGCAACTCTGCAACCAGAACTTGTAATTTATTGCTTGGAACTTGGAATTACGATGTACAAAAAACCGGTTGCAACGATGGCCTCGTTTGTACATCCGATAATTTAAATGGGAAAACTAACATATACACTCCATTTATAAGAGTGGCTGTTTTAGATGAAGATGGTGGTTTTGCAAAATTGAAAGAAAATATAGAAAATGGTGTAGTTAAAATGAGCGATTATACGAAATACGATGAAAGCTTATACTTAGTATTCAATGGTGAAAAAAAACATAGCAATACCTTTAATATTGATTATTATGCAACTAACAATTCCTATGTTTCTGTTAATATAATCCAAGATGGAAGTATAGATTTAAAATCTTCTTCGGAATCAAAATATATTACAGACGAAGAAGGGCATCGAATAATACCATATACTTCAAGCGAAGGTTATCTAATAATACAAGTCAAAAATGCCGTTTCGCCATCTGCATTTTCTTACATGTTGGCACAAGGCGATAATACGAGAAATGAATTTTTAAATGTAGCGAACTGGATAAATTTTTTAAATGAAGATAATCAAAATTTTACAGGTCAATGGGCTTGGAAAGGTAATTTATCTCAACCCTTTTATAAAGGAATTCTGGCCAATACACAGAGCGAAACAAAACAAAGATATAAAAATGCTGAATTGTTGGTTATAATTAAAAAAACTGGAAATACCGAAAAAGACGCACGTCATTTAGCATTATTCTCTCCTTATTTCGCAAAGACAATTTATAATAAATCTTTTGATGATACGAATATAAAATTCAGAGTTCCTTCAAGAATACCGGTCGGCGAGGAAGATAATAATGTAGACCCTTACCCAATGATAGTTTATGGTGGTCTACATTCAAGTTCTCGTGTTTACAGATTTGAATGGCAAAAAAATGGAGATCCAGACTGGATGAATACTGTTTATAAAGATGAACACACAATAGGGGAGCACGATTGCAATGGCAAATATTTCGGCTACATAAGACACAATACAATGAAGCACGTTATGTTTACAGAGACACCCCTTGATGAAGACATTTATTTTGCTTCTTTATTTTGTTATGATGGGCGAATTTTTGGTTATCACGTAATCAAGGTTAATTTCCCGCAAAACCAACTTTTAAACGATGTTTATACATCAGATAAATTTTTAGCACAAACAGTGAACGGTGATGATTTCTCGTCAAAAATATATCATTTCATGATAGATTATTTAAATGAAATAAACGCCACTCGCGTCATAAATGCAAATAGTAGCTATTCCATAGAAAAAAATTCTTATATCGCAGGAATGATGATGAAATATTGGCAAGCGAATATAATACCTCCTGAATACACAATCGAACTATTCAGGAAGAACTATAATCCTTCAACAGACACATCAGCAGATACAGCAGAAAACACAAATGTCAAAAATGTTCTACAAAATTATAAAAATGGTGCTAATGGATATTACTATCGTGTCGTTCCAAGAAGATCTGAATGGATCACTGGAACAGTTAGTAATGTCATTAAGAACCTTCATCAAATCACGGAGTTAGATGACAAAGACCCTTATTGCCAGCAAGCTGCTTGTCAAAATAAAAAAACACTATCAGATGAACTAAATAATTTAGTAAATGGAGTTAGTACAAATGGCAAAAAAGTTAATGGTGTACCTGTTCCAAATTGGCAAATGTGTGAAGTATGATTTTCGCTCTAGCTTACAGATTTTTTAAAATCTCTTCCTGATCGCTAAAATATGTTTTTTTTGTGCCAATTATTTGATAATCTTCATGTCCTTTACCTGCAATAATAACGCAAGTATCTTTTTCATCTTTAAAGTTTTCTACTGCAAATCTTATCGCTTCTCTTCTATCAACGATAACAATTGGCTCACTTGAATTTTTGACAGAATATTTTTTATCAATATTTGATATCTCTGCCTTTACAAAATCATCATTTAATATGTTATTGTCGCCATTATGTTTTGTCGTCGCAATTATATCATCAATTATATCTTCAGGTTTTTCCGTTCTCGGATTATCGGTTGTAATTATAACTTTGTCGGCAATACAACGAGCTATTTCGAACATAATAGGGCGTTTTTTTTTATCCCTATCGCCACCACAACCGAAAACAACAATAACGTTTTTATAAATACTCTTGGCACACAGAAGACTTTCTTCAAGTGATTTCGGAGAATGTGCAAAATCAACTATAAAAGTCGCATTCGTTCTTATTTCCGGATTTTTGACAATCTCCATACGTCCGAGTGGGGCGGTTATTTCCTGAACTCTATCACATAGTTCGCTTACTGAAATATCGCAAACTTGATGACAAGATAAAATTGCCAAAATAATATTGTATATTTGAAATTCGCCAATAATATAGGTTTCAAATTCAAAATTTTGACCCAAAAAGTGAAACAAAACTTTTTGAATTACCCCGTTTTGCGAGATTGATTTTATACTTAGATCACACTTGGAATTTTCACCAAAAGACAATATTTTATTGCCATTTGCATTGCATATATCAAACAATTGTTGAAAAAGTTTTTCATCATTTCTATTTAAGATAGCAATTCCACTGGATTTTAAATATTGTGAAAAAAGCAAGCTTTTCGCTAAAAAATAGTTATTCATTGTTCCGTGATAATCCAAATGGTCTTGACTTAAATTTGTAAAACAAGCACAATCAACCTCCAGACCATCAAGACGTCCTTGTTGTAAAGCGTGCGAAGAAGCTTCAAAAACAATGATGTCAGAACCAAGATTTGACAAATTATTTAAATTGATGTACAAATCGCCTATATTAGGTGTTGTAAGTTCTGGTTTTTTTAGGTGATTTATCTCACCTGATTTGTTAAAAAAATAAACCCCAAGAGTTCCAATATAACCACAAGAAAAACCACTTTTTTGCAATAACTGAGATATAAACCAACAGCTTGATGTTTTACCCTTCGTCCCAGTTATTGCTATAAGCTTGCTTTTTATTGGATATCTTTCTTTTAACAAACTTACCAACTTTCGATGAAAATCGCCACCCGACAACTCAACTATTTTGTCTTTAAAAGACGATAAAAGATCGGAACAATTTTCATTTCTATCAAAAAAACCGCTCTCGCAAAAGAATAAAGAAACCTTCTTGAAAATATCACTATTCAAATACCTTTCTGCATCGCGAGAACAAAAAAAAACATCCCCTTCTTCAACTTCAAGAGTACTTACCCTTATATTTTGAAAAGAAGAGGGCATTTTTTAATTATTTCACCATTGCTTTCAAATCACTTGCCTGAACGGCACCACCAATAAATGTGCCATTAACAATAAGAGCAGGGGTTCCTTGTAGTTGGAGTTCTCTTGCACTGGTGTAATTTGCTTCAAGTATCTTCTTAACCTCGCTATCCTGCTTTGCTTTTTCATAATAGTTAGCAGGCAGACCAATTGAGGCTAAAACTTTCTTCAAAGAAGCCTGATCTATATTCCCTTTGTGTGTCAATTCATAATATTGAGCAAACTTATTAGGATTTTTAATGTTTATGTAAATTCCTAAAGAAGCCGCACTCAATGAATTTTCAGACAAAATTGGAAGATCGGCCAATATAACCTTAACATCTTTGTTTTCACTCACCAATTTTTGCATATCAACGGCTTGTCTTTTGCAATGTCCGCAAGCATAATCAAAAAATTCAACGATAACTTTTGAACCATTTTTGTTTCCAATAAATGGACGTTTCTCGTCAGCAGACAATTGCTTCACAATTTCAGGAGCCTTCTTTGTTGCAGCCTCTCTTTGCTTTTTTCTTTCATTCATTTCCATTTTTTGTAACGCTTCAATAATAAACTTTGGATCATCTTCTATAACTTTTTTCACACTTTTTGCATTATTTGTTTTATTAACTATCAAAGAAACTATTGTAGAAACAACAACCATAGCGACCAAATTACATAAAATACAACATTTTTTACACCCACAACTTTCGCCATCCTTATTTTTATCGCCAACTTTACAAAACTTACCTTTGAAAAAACTACAAATCTTCATAAGAAAAAAAACAATTTTGAGTTTTTACATTTTAGTAAAATGCAAGAATTTTTTTATTTTTTCTTTTTTATTTTTCAAAAGCATCATTTTTTAAAACACTTTTTAATGCACCAAAAAGCCGTGCAAACATTTATAAAATACACATAAACACAATAACACAAAAAGAACAATTAAAAAAATTTCCCATAATATTTATTATTGGTGATTTTATAGTTAATGGTTCTCGCTTAGTGTCTGTTTTATACAGTGGGAAAAACAAAACGGAAGATGAAGCAAAAATAAATAAAAAAAATAAATAAAGCTATAAACCTCTTAAAATACTTTGATAATCAAAATTTTTAACATTATGCACAACTTGTGCGAAGTTTTGAACTCCTCCGCCCTTGCCACCGGTTGCGTCAATAATTTTTTGCATAAAGTCCTTACAATTCAGTGGTTTGTCTCCAATTTTGCCGTCTTTTAAGCAAACAATATAACAAAATTGTTCATCGTTATTATCAACGGCTATAAAAACTGGCATATTTTCTTTTATAAGCACACTCCTCGCAACAATTTTTGCCGTTTCTTGGTTGATATCCTTGCCTTGCAGGTAGATAATTCCATTTATAAATTGTGCCGTATCTCGCATTTTGAAAACTTTTTCCATTCGTTCTTGCACGGCAGGAGTAGATTTATACTTCACCATTTCTTCTTTTATCATTTCAAAAGAACTTTTCATATCACGGAAATTTGCCAGCACCTGACAAGCATTTCCACCTGTCAAAGCCGTAATCCTCCGCACTCCCGAGCCAATGCCCTTCTCACTCTCAATCGTAAATGCCTCAATTTCTCCGGTGTTTCTGCAATGAATACCACCGCAAAACTCCGTTGAAATTGCACTGCCAGAGCGGTCAAAAACTCGCACAACTCGCACTTTTTCGCCGTATTTATCCTCAAAAAAGTGCAATGCATTCAACTTTTCCGCCTCGCTTTTTGACATTTCAACCGCACTCACCGGCAAATAATCTGCAATCCAGCCGTTTACAATCTCTTCAACTTTTTTGATTTCATCCGCGGTCATTGCCCGAGTGTTTGAAAAGTCAAATCGCAAGCCGTTTTCGTCAACCTGTGAGCCTTTTTGCTGCACTCCGTCTCCAAGCACCAACCGCAATGCAGACTGCAACAAGTGCGTTGCCGTGTGATTATTCCCAATTCTTTTGCGAAAAGACAAGCACCGCACCTCGTCGCCAACTCGCAATTCTTCTCTTGCCTTGACAGAATGCCCTATCACATCGCCCTTGAATTTTTGTGTATCGCAAACGATGGACGAGCCGATAACTCCTTTATCGCCGACCTCTCCGCCTCCGCAAGGATAAAAACAGGTTTTGTCAAGCACCAAAAAGCCCTGCTCTCCTTCTTGCAAGCCGTCAACTTGCTCTCCGCTTTTCACAATAGCCAAAACCTTTGCATTGCATTCAGTCGCACCTTGATAATACAACTTTTCAGTTGCAAAATCGCTATATTTTGACTTCAACTGCTCGGCAACACTGCTCCAAACCTCATTATTCTTGGCAGAAGTGGCATCATTTTTTGCCCTGTCGCCCTTTGACCTGTCCTTCTGCTCCTGCAAATACTTCTCAAAATCCGCCTCGTCAATCTCAATGTTGTGCTCCCGCAAAATCTGCTGTGTCAAGTCAAACGGAAAGCCGTAGGTGTCATACAGCATAAACGACAACAACCCGCCATTCAATTTGCCATTTTCAAACACGATTTGGTTGTTGATTTTGATTTGTTTATTATTCATTCACGCTCTTTTAGAGATTAAAATGTTATTTTAATTTTCAATAAAACAATTAACCTTTAAATACTTCAAGCTTGCCGTCAGGCGTCTCAAAACAATCAACGTGAACCCAGCCATTTTTTGTACTCTCTTGGCTTTCAAGCCTTTTAATGGTTTTAAGTTTGCCGTTTTCAATTAACCATTTACAATCATTCCAAAGTTTAACATTGTCTTTGCTATGCAAATCAACTGCCTTACCCATGTAATGAGCGGAACAATACAATGTTGTTTTGCCTTTAACCATTGGATCAAGATTGCTTCTAAAACCGCATTGGGAAAAGTTTGTTTTTCCAAAAACCCAATCGTTAATTGTCAGCCCGCTCTTGTGATATTCGCGAATTGTATCCAAATCTTTTTTGAAATCATCGCTAAAAAACCTCCAAGCAAAATCTTTGTATTTATCATAAACAAGCTTGCTTACCAGCTCCTGAATTTTGAAGTGTTTGCAAATGTACATAATTAACTGCCAGCTTAATGTTTCTTATAATTCTAATGCGGAAGAGCTTTCAAACACGATTTGGTTGTTGATTTTGATTACATTGTTGCTACTCATAAATTAAAAAAATTAAACTTTTTCCTTTATTTGCCCGCTTTCAAATACTATTTTTTCTTTTCCGGTTAATACATCTTTTATATGTGCGAAACTATCATCTTTTGAAATATCTATGTTGAGTGTTGTTGTTATAGGTTTTCTATTATCATTCATTATCTTTTTTAACAAAAATGTTATCTTTTTAGTTTTAATTTTACTAAAATCGTCCAGTATTACATACATATTATTACATTGTTTTGTATATGAAGTATGTATATTGTCGATAGTGTTTTTTAAAAAGGACAATTTTGTGAAAAATTCAAACAAAAAATTATATTGCTTTCCAATAATTAAGTATTCGATATCATCTATCATAATTCCTTTGCAACCAAATTTGTTGTTTTCCATTTTTTTCAATTCTTCATCTTTACAAAAATTTTTGTCTAATTCTGGTGTTATTTTAATATCATATCGTTGTTCTGGGAGAACGACCAAGTTAATTTGTATTTTTTTTATCAATTGTTCAATATTCCATAAACAAATATTTTCTTCTGTTGCATAATCTATAACTCCTTGTTGCACTATTCCAGAATATGCAAATATTCCATTAATATTTTTTATTTTTCTCAGTTTATCATTAAAATCTCTAATTTGACCAATTTCAATAATCTCTCGTTTCTTACATTCAACAGCAGTTTTGACAACTAAACCACCTGGTTGTGTATATTCAATATAAATATCTATTTGATTTGTGGTAGTTCCATTGTATGTAGGCAATTTAACACCTTTTTTTATTTTGAAGCTATTTTTTAAATCAGGACAATTATTCATCCACGCATAAATAGCATTAAAGCATTTGAATACAAAATCTTCATATTCATAACCTTTTTTGTTTTCAGTCATATTTCATTTATTTTATCCCATTAATCTTCCCAATCACCTCATTCAAAATCTCCATTCCTTTGTCAAGGGTTTTGAGGAACAAACTTTCTTCTCGCTCAATAACTGCTTGAATTTGTTGCTGGTTTTTCACAATTTCTGGATATGCCTGTCCCATTGTTTTTGCAACACTTTCGGTCAGTTTGTAAAGCCAACAGCCCCCATTTTTGTTGATTTGATGAGCATAACGAATGGCACGACGAATAATCCTCCGCATCACATATCCTCTGCCAAGATTTGAAGGCAAAACCCCGTCGTTTATCAAGAAAGTCATTGCTCTTATGTGGTCGGCAATCACTCGCAGTGGCACATCATCTTTTAAACTCTCGCCAGTGCGTTTGTCATATTCTTTGATGTCGTTGATAATTGCTTGCATCAGCGAGGTTTCGTAGGTGTCGGTTTTGCCTTCTGCAACGGCAATTAGTCGCTCCAAGCCGGAGCCGGTGTCAATGTTTTTTGCTTTCAGTGGCTTCAAATCGCCATTTGTGAACCGCTCAAATTGAGTGAAAACCAAGTTCCAGATTTCCATATAGCGGTCGTTTTCGCCAACTCCACCTTCCATATTTCCACCCCTGATTTTTGTGCCTTCGCCGAAGTCGTAGAATATCTCACTGCAAGGTCCGCAAGGTCCTGTGTCGCCCATCGTCCAAAAGTTGTCGTCGCTTGCAATCTTGACAATTCGGCTCTCGTCAATGTGCTTTTTCCACAACTGCAATGCCTCTTCGTCCGTGTGATATACGGTGACGTATAACTTGTCTTTTGGAAGTTGAAGGTTTTTGATGACGAACTCCCAAGCCCAAGCAATGGCTTCTTCCTTGAAATAGTCGCCAAACGAGAAGTTACCAAGCATTTCAAAAAATGTGTGATGGCGGTTGGTGTAGCCAACATTGTCAAGGTCGTTGTGTTTGCCCCCTGCTCTAACACATTTTTGGCAACTGCAAGCCCTTGTTATCTCGTCAAAACCACTATTTGGTAAGCCAGCAAATCTGTCCTTAAATTGGTTCATTCCTGCGTTGGTAAAGAGAAGTGTATTGTCCCCTGCCGGCACAAGCGAAGAGGATTTTATTTCAACGCATCCTTTGTCTTTGAAAAAACCTAAAAATTCATTGCGAATGTGTTGATATGTACTCATCGTTTTACAAAAAACATTGTAAATTTTATTTTCAATTCTTATCTAAACTTACTTACTAAAATCGAACTCACTGCTTTTCTCATCAGATAGATTGCCTCCGCAACAACAAGAAAAAATACTTTTGATTTTGCTACCAAGACCTTCTTCATTCTGAACCATTTTGCGATGGTTGACGCTATATTTTAAATACTCCTCATTTCTGCTATTATTATTTCTGGCTTTATTGATAGCAACACCGCTTCCAAAATTTGGCATTTCAAATGTGTCAGATTTTGGTGGTTGTTGTATTTTGCTTTCTTTATAAAAATCTTTACTAAACTTCATTTTACCTTTAACTTCGTTGATGACACTCTTCTTATCACGACGTTTTATATTATCTTTAATAAAATCATTTTTATTAAACATTTTAATATTTGACATTTTATTATGTAAGTATTTTGCATATTCGTGTACAATAATAAGCTTATGTTGCAAGGCATGGTTTCTCTCTTTTAATTCTTGTTTTACAAACTTAATTTTTCTTTTCTTAACCAATTTATCATAAGTCTTAGGAAAATATTCCTTTAACCCATCGACAGATTGCCAATACTTTAAAACTTCTTCAGGAAGATATTCTCGAGGAAAATACAACATTCTTTTTCTTTTGTGTATACAATTATTATATTTCGTATACCAATCTGGTGTTAAATATTTTACACACTCTAATGCAACAACACCGCAAGAAACACGGTCGTGTTGAAGACTTATATTATAAAAATTCATAGGAATATGCTGTACTTCGTCCATCTCCCAATAGTCTTGGCTATGCATAAACACATCCAAACCTTTACTATTATGATTTGGAAATAGAATATAAAAAGAAGTGTGTTCTTTGCCGTAATGTTGCACAATCAATGCCATCCTGCTTTTATCACCGATTCCGTTTTGATTTATATAATGCATATGCTTTAAGAACTCATCATTCGTTTTACATACAATAACATCAGAAAAAAATGGCTCTTTTCCTTTATATTGCTTTTGTAAAGTGATGTACTTTTTAATCTCTTCAGTAGTTAACGCCATACTTTCGGGATCGTTAAAGATATCTGGTTCTCTTTCGATTACTTCGATATTTTTATCCACTTTCATGATTAACTTCAAATTAATTTTAAACAAAAAAAACAAAAAAAAAACAATAAAGTTAATAGAAAATATTATGCTACAATCAAACACGCCCCTCCGTGTTTAATCCTGATGTTCAAAGCATTTTCAAAAACATCATTAAATTTTTTTGGCAAACTATTTAATAAATCTTTATGAATAAACCAGATTAACGACGGGCAAACAACGACAAAAGATAAAATTATTATTTTTCTTTCTTCCTTATTTAAGGTTGAAATTTTCCTATCTCTTAATTCATTTATTGAAAAAGAGGAAATTCCTGCATCAGCTAAATTATAACCGCCATACATCAACGAAATTGCCTTTAATTGTTGATAAACGCTCGCCTGCGGAAATAAAAAAGTATCACCTGATAAAAATAATGCATTTTGTTGTAAATATCTCCTTGCAAAATTATCATTCGATACGGAAAAACCATTTACTAAAATTTCGCCATTTATTTTTTTAGCAGACAAACCAGACGAATATAAAAACAAATCATTTAAGGAAACGCCTTTTTTTAAAACAACCTCATATTTTCCTGCTTGACGGATCTGAATATCGTTCTCAAAAATATCATTAAAACTCAATTCAATAAGATTTTCTTCTTCGCTCATAGTGAAAATTACCTTTTTTCGTAAATATTAAATTTCGCATCCTCACATTTACAAATTGCATAAAAACACTTCAAGCATTCAAAAAAACCAAAAGGTATATTTAGAAGTTTTCCTTCGTAGAAACAACAATCACCCACTGCGAAAATGTTTTTTTCATTAGTTTGAGAATTAAACTGATTAACAACTATAAAGTTATTTCTTTCTTCCAAACTAAAACCTTCGCATTTCTCAAAAAGATTGTTTTTTACAACTTTCAAACCAAGAAACGCCAAAACACAATCGCAATCAATTTTTTCTTTCTCGTTTACGTTCTCATTATTACTGATTAAAACGCTATCAATCTCTCCGTTCTTGCTATAAATTTCACTTATTGAAAATGGAAACTTTTGCTCTATTTTGCCATTTTCGCAAGCTTGTAAAAAAATCGTAAATTGCTGATTTTCAACTTTTACAATCTGTCTACGACTAACAACAAAAATCTTTTTTGCAATTCCAGACAGTTCAACGCTCCAGTCAAGGACGCTATCGCCACCACCAGTAATTGCTATTGTTTTATTTCTAAATATGTCCTTATTTTTCACGTCATAAAATAAAGTTTTTCCCTCGCATTCGTTTGCTCCTTGAATATTTAACTTGTTCGGCATACTCATGCCTTTCCCTGTTGCGAAAATGACATACTTACTAAATAAAATGGTTCCATTATCAGATTTATCATTGGTTTTTATAGCAATTTTATATTTATCATCGTCAATTTTTGTTATCTTTTGAACGTCAGAATTCTTAAAAAACGAAAAATTTTCCTTTTCAACAAAATCTTTCTCAATTTTGTCTCGCAATTCAAAGGCAGAAATTCCTTCAAATAGTGGCAAATTATAAATTTTTTTCTCATTATACAAAAGTGTCTGACCGCCAAAATTATTACTACTCTCAATCATTGCGACGGACTTGCCAATTTTTATAAACTTTGATGCTACAAATCCACCTATTACACCACCGCCAATTACACAAACATCGCAAGATAGCTCCATAAATTACAACGGCGACAAACCTTTGATAAAATCAAATACACCACCTATTCCTTTAAAAACTGCCTTCATTAGCGAGACGAAAGGAGATAAAAGGTTTAATTTTGAAAAAATATACCAAATAAAAATTAGACAGCATATTGCAATAATAATTTTTAGTATAAGCTTCCACGAAGAAAATAAAGTTTTTATAAAAGAAAAAACACCACCAAAAAAACCACCAAGCATATAAACAACACAAATAAAAAACTATTCTATCTTTTTTCCTCCTTCGTAGTAAAAAATTCTAGAACATCTCCAACATGTACATCTTTGATATCTTCAAGGCCGATACCGCATTCTTTTCCGTTTTGAACTTCTTTTACATTCTCCTTACCACATCTTAAACTCGTGCAATTTGTATCGTAAATTCTTTCACCATTCCTTAAAATTCCAACTTTTGAGCCAATGTTAATTTTTCCACTTCTAACAGCACAACCGAAGATTTTTCCAACCTTTGAAATTTCAAATATAGCTTTAACTTCTGCAAGCCCATTGACGATATTCTTGATAACGGGTTCGAGTTTTCCACTTATCAACTTCTCTATATCATCAAACATTTCATAAATTATTTTATAGTCTCTTATTTCAACACCAGATTTTTCCGCCAATTCAAGCACCTTTTTATCGCATTTTTGAACGTTAAAAGTTAAAATATAGGCACCACAAGATTGAGCAAGCAAAATATCATTTTCAACAACGAAACCAACCCCAGAATGAATAACTTTTACAGCAACATTATCGTGTTTCATTTCTCCAATACTCCCAACTATCGCTTCAAGGCTTCCTTTTGTGTCGGCTTTTACTATAACAGAAACATCTTCATTTTTCACCTCACCTCCCGATTTTATCCTTGAAAGAACATCGCTGACAGAAGATTTGGAAGTTGCGTTTGTGGTTCTTTCTTTTTCTTTCTCTTGTCTGTACTCAATAATTCCTTTGGCTTCTTTCTCGCTCTTTACGGCATAAATCTTTTCACCTGCCTCAGGTGTTGAATTTAAACCAAGAATTTCCACAGGCATTGATGGAAAAGCTTTTTTCAAAATATTTCCATTTTCGTCAAACATTGATTTTATTTTTCCGTAATTTGAACCAGCAACGACAAAATCACCCTGTTCCAATGTTCCGTTTTCAACAATTATCGTCACAAAAGCTCCTCTTTTTTTATCAAGTTTTGATTCAACAACAGTTCCTTCTGCATTTCCCTGCCAATGCGCTTTTAAATCTAAAACATCAGCTTGTAAAAGTATAGCATTCAGCAATTTATCAATATTTACATTATTCTTTGCAGATATAGGAACAACTATTGCATCACCTCCAAGTTTTTCAGGTACAACTTCATATTGCAATAACATATTTTCCGTTCTTTCAATATTTGCTTCCGGCTTATCTATTTTATTTATCGCAACAATTATAGGAACACCTGCTGATTTTGCGTGATTTATTGCTTCAATTGTCTGTGGCATAATTCCATCATCCGCAGAGACGACTATTATGACTATGTCTGTAATTTGTGCTCCACGAGCTCTCATTTTTGTAAAAGCAGCGTGCCCTGGGGTATCTAAAAAAGTAATGCTTCTATCCCCTACTTTTGCAATATAAGCACCAATATGTTGTGTGATTCCACCAGCTTCACCTTCTGCAACGGAAGTCTTTCTTATTGTATCAAGCAATGTTGTTTTTCCGTGGTCAACATGTCCCATTATTGCAACAATTGGATTTCTTTGTTTTAAATCTGTTCTATTACCTTTAATATTGTTTATGAACTCCTTCTCGTTTTCATCGTCATAGCATCTTTTAATTTTATGCCCGCAGGAATTCGCTATCAATTCTGCAGTATCGCCGTCAATTTCGGTTTCACCGCTCCAATCCTCAAGCTCTACGCCTTCGCTTCGCATCAGTTTTACCAATTCTTTTGCAGAAATTGCCATCTGTTTTGCAAGTTCGTCAATAACTATCGCATCATTATAAATAACTATTTCCCTGACGATTGGCACTGAAAAATTGATTGGCTGGCGTTTTTCTTTTGAAGCAACCCTTGTTTTTCTCTCTTTTTGCAACGCGTTCGCAGTATTTATTCCTGAAAGTTTTACAGATATAACATTGCCAAGCACCTCATCCATTTCCGTGTCAAGCTCAATGTCATTTGTCATCGTTTTTAACATTCCATTGATACTGTACTTATCTACACCGCTACTTCCGTGAGACTTTCTTTTAAAAGAATTAAAGTTATTACTATCTTTCTTCGAGTCGGAATTTCTTTTTATATTAACTTGATTACTTTTGAATCGAAAACCTTGCCCATTTGAAAAGCTTTTATTGCCGTCTTTATTAAATCCATTTCCTCTATTCTTGCCGTAATCATTAAAACCACCTTTATTTTTTTCAAAACGATTATATTGTCCACCTTTGTTGCTAAAACCATCTCCCTTCCTATCGTTAAAATTATCATTTTTTTTTCTAAAAGTTCCGTTATTACCACTAAAATTATTTCCCGATTGTTTAAAATTTCCTCTTTTTTCAAATGATGTTCCTTCTTGTGGTTTCTGGTTATCGTTTCCGTTTGCAAAATCAAAATTTATCTTTCTAAATTGTTGTGAATTTTTACTTGTTGCACTGAACGAATTCTCTTGCTTTTGAGTATAATTTGAAAAAGTCTCATTTTTTCGTGACGATGGATTATTTTCGCGTTCTTTTGTGTTATTTTCATTGGCTTTATTTTTTTCTAAAAAGCTTGAAACGTTAAAGTTGCTAAATTGCTTTTTTTGCTCCATCTGAATTGAAGGCTTTCTAAAGCCACCATTGAAATTACCATTAAATTCCCCATCGTCATTTTGAGGCTTTGGTTTATCGTTGTTATTTACTTGAAAATTTGTTTTAAGAAATCCACCACTTCCAACTGGTTTTACTTTTAAATCACCAAGCTTTATTGTTCCGAATTTTGGCTTATTCCCGGAACCACCGCTACTAAAAGACATCGCCACACTGCAAGCCTTTTTTTATAAAAAGCAAGAAAAACGAATAATAAGGCCTTTAAAGCAATTAAGATTAAGAAAAAAAATCAAATATTTACAAACTGCTTTTTGCTATCATTATATATTTGTGCTTGACTTGTAGCCTTCTTAACTTTTATAGTTTCGTATTCGTTTTTTATCCAATTACCATTGACATACTTTATACATCGGCTATCGTCGTACTTATTATAATACACTACGTCTCCTTCTTCATCGTACTTGTTTTCAATCAAAGAAGATGAAATGTTGTTCAATAACCTCTTGGCTTCGTTTGTCCTGAGCTCTTCAAAGAATTTTGTTCTTCTATTATAAATCAAAATTTTAAATGTCTTTTTACCGCTTTCATCAACAAAGTTTTCTTGTTTATACCACAAACCATTTATTTTATAAATAAAATCACTATCAAGATGCCCACTCTTATAAAAGAGTGGTATATTTGATTTTGCAAAACAAAATTCAAATTCATCATCATCGCATCCAAGTATTTCTTTTGCCTCTTGTGCTTCGAAGCTATTTTTTACAAAATATTGCCTATTTACATAATTCGATACATCGCTTGACATATTTGAGATATCCAGCATATCACATAACTCTTTATTTTGTGCTTTATCCTTAAATCTACAATGATAACCATAGATTTTTTGACATTCTCCAAAATAAATTTTGCCGTCAACATTGTATAAATCTACTCGTAAAACTGGCATACCTTGACAAATTTTCGTAGCAACCTCAACCATTTCGTTAAAATTTTTTGGTTTTTTCGGCAAAGTTTCAAAATTCAAAGTATAATCCTTTTCAAGTTTCGTTTTCTTAAAATTCATATCAAAAATACAAGAATAGTGTTTGTAGGCACCATTTAAAAATACGGATTGTTGTATTTCACAAAAAACTGGCTTTCCGTTAAAACACCAGAATTTATAGTCTTTCATCCAGTCATTTTTTGATTTTGGCGACAATAAACATTTCTCAATAACAATCCTACGTTTTTTTAAACTATCGTTTTCTTGTACTTTTCTCTTCAAATCTTCTAAATCATTGGTTTTTAACTTTCTCTTTTGAATTATAACTCCTCTACTCTCAGCCTCGTTATTTGGTTTTATTACAAACGATTTTCCAATAAGAGCATCCCAATCTATTTCATTTACAGAATTACAAACTTGATAATTTGGGATAACATATTTATCATTGCCGAAAATTTTAATCACTTCATCTTTTGCTGTATCTTTTCTAAATAGCTTGTTGTTATATTTGCAATGCATTACGCACCAAGAGAACTTATCGCCTAATGTTTTCGGACTTCTTACTTCTTCAATACTCGTCATTGCGTTTCTTGTATGAAATTTTCGCCAATATTCCATTGTAGAAAGAAAGTTTTCAAAATCATTGGGTTTTTGAATATCTTTTAATAACATAAAACCACCCAATGATAGATGATTGAATTTTTATTTCAATTCTTCGTTTGTTTTAAAATTTGTTTTAAAATTGACAAAAAGGATTTTAAACCCTAAATAATTCTAAGACATTTTTCTCAAACTCATTACTAAATTTCTTAAATTCATCCAGCGACAAATCTTGAAAATACTTTCCATTTTGTTCGCAGTATTTCACTAACGAAGAGATAATCCCGTGTGCATCGCGGAAAAATACACCCTTTTTTACAAGATAATCTACCAAATGCGTGGCGTAGGAATAACTATTTTTTACTGCCTTTGTCATATTCTCATCTTTTGTTTTTATCGTTGGCAAAAATTCGCACATTATGTCAATAATTTCTTCAATAATATCAAATACTTCAAAGATGTTTTTTTTGTCCTCCTGCAAATCTTTATTATATGTCATTGGAATGCCTTTTATTGTTGTTAAAATAGCCATTTGGCAACCAAAAACTCGTCCTGTTTTTCCTCTCACGAGTTCCAGCAAATCAGGATTTTTTTTATTTGGCATCAAACTCGAACCAGTGCAAAAAGCATCGTCAAGTTCTAAAAAACCAAATTCTTCGGTAGAATATATTATCAAGTCTTCTGCCAATCTTGAAAAATGCACCGCGATTATTGATAAACAATTTATTGCTTCAACGACAAAATCACGATTTGAAACAGCGTTCATTGTATTTTTAATTACACTTTCAAAACCAAGTTCTTTTGCTGTAAATTCTCTATCTTGTGGCAATGTTGAACCCATTAAACTACACGCTCCAAGAGGGCTTTGATTTGCTCTTTTTCTCGCGTCAATAAGCCTTTGTAAATCTTCTTCAAACATTTCTTTATAAGCGTCAAAATAATACCCAAACGTCGTTGGAATGGCCTTTTGCAAGTGTGTATAACCGCATATTAGGCAATCTTTATACTTATCGCTCTGTTCTTGTAAAATCTTTATCAATTTTCGCAATAATTCCATTGTTATATCAATTTGCTCGCGTGTATAAAGTCTTAAATCCGTAGCAACCTGATCGTTTCTGCTTCGTGCTGTATGGATTTTCTTGCCAATATCTCCAATTTCTTTTACCAGTGCATTTTGAACAGAATAATGTATATCCTCATCATCAACTTTGAACTCAAACTCTCCGTTTTCAACTTGTTTTAGTATTTTTTCCAGTCCGCCAAGTGCCAATTTTAACTCATCTGCCGTAAAAAGCCCAACTTTTTCAAGCATTTTAGCGTGTGCTATACTTGCGATAATATCCCATTTCGCCAGCCGATAATCAAACAAAATAGATTGATTAAACATTTTCATCTTTTCATCCAGTGGTTTATCAAAGCGAGGAGACCAGGTCTGTCGTTTCTTCATTTCGTTCATACTATAACTAAAAATTATATCATCAATACATTCCCAAATACTTGTTAATTTCCCAATCCGATATGTGTCCTCTAAAATCCTTCCATTCTCTATCTTTTGCTTCTATAAACTCGTTAAAAATATGTTCTCCAAGTGCATCTTTAATTGTTTCGTTTTTACTTAAATAATGTAAAGCTTCTTCAATATCCCTTGGCAAATTATCAATCTTCATTTCTTTTCTTTCTTCTTCCGTTAAGTTATAAATGTTTGTTTCAACTGGTCTTGGTGGAGTAATTTCATTTTTAACTCCATCGATACAAGCATATAAAATTGCAGCAAACGCCAGATATGGATTACAGCTTGGGTCTGGACTTCTTAATTCAACCCTTGTTGATGCACCTCTTTTACAAGGAACTCTTAATAAAGCACTTCTATTCGATAAAGCCCAAGCAATATAAACAGGTGCCTCATAGCCGATAACAAGTCTTTTGTAGCTGTTAATAGTTGGATTTAATATAGCCGTCATACTTCTTATGTTTTTCATTATACCACCAATTGAATGCTCTGCGAGTTTCGAAAGTTGTGTCTTTGTGTTCTGATCGAAAAAAGCATTTTTACCATCTTTTGACAACGAAATATTACAATGCATTCCCGATCCATTCATTCCAAAAACTGGTTTTGGCATGAATGTCGCATGAAGATTATATTTACTTGCGACTGCTTTTGCTACTATTTTAAATGTAGAAACATTATCTGCCGATGTCAAAATATCTGCGTATTTAAAATCAATTTCGTGTTGCCCATCTGCATTTTCGTGATGCGACGCTTCGATATCAAAGTCCATTTGCTGTAAAGTCTCAACTATATCTGCTCTAACTATTTCTCCTTTATCTTCGGGGTATATTTCATAATATCCTGCTTTATCATATGTTTTTGTTGTAATTTCTCCGTTCTCATTTTTATTGAATAGGAAAAACTCCATTTCTGGCCCCATATTCATTGACAAACCAAGTTTTTCTGCTTCTTTTATTACTCTTTTTAGATTGCACCGCGGACATCCAGCAAAAGGTGTCCCATCTGGATTATGTATATCGCAAATTAATCTTGCAGTTCTTTTACCATTATATTGTTGCCAAGGTAATATTTGAAAGGTGTTTTTATCAGGCCAAAAGCACATGTCACTGGTCTCAATTTTTCTAAACCCCTTGATAGACGAGCCATCAAGCATCATATCGTTTTCAAGTATTTTATCTATGTGCTCCGACGGAATGGTTAGGTTTTTTACAAGTCCATTGATATCTACAAACTGTAGTTGAATAAACTGAACGTTATTCTCTTTAATCGATTTTTTAATGTCATCATCTGTAAATTTTACTTTTGTCATAAAACATCATTCAAACAAATCACTTGAAACATACCTTTCGCAGAAATCCGCAACGATAAAAACAATAATTTTGTTCTCTGATTGCTTCGCTTTCTCAAAAGCACAAAATGCAGTTGCACCAGCGGAAATTCCGCCACAAATTCCAGCATTTAATGCAAGCATTTTTGTAGTATTATAAGCATTTTGTTTAGAAACTTTAAAAACTTCATCTACAACATCTTTATGAAAATTTTCCGGAACAAAATTTGGCCCAATACCTTGCAACGAATGAGGTGCATACTTACTTCCGCCTGTTAAAATATCATTTTCTTCCGGTTCAATGCCTATCGTATAAACATCCTTCTTGCTATGCTCTTTTAGGTATGCAGACACTCCGCATAAACACCCACCAGTTCCAACACCAGCAATAAAAACATCCACTTCGCCGTTTGTTTGTTCTAAAATTTCCTTTCCAGTTGTATTGTAATGTGCTTCAAAATTCGCAGGATAGTTATACTGATTAAAGCAAAAACCATTTCGCTCTTTTGCCAATTCGTATGCCTTTTCAATAGCACCTTTAAATCCTTTTTCTTTTGGAGTTAAAAACAATTCTGCACCAAAGTAAATTGCCATTTTCTTTCGTTCTTCGCTTGCGTTTTCGGGCATTGTTAAAATCAATTTATAACCTTTTAGTCTGCATGCCCAAGCAAGAGCAATACCTGTATTTCCACTTGTTGGCTCAACAATAACTTTATCTTTCGTTAGAAGTCCTTTTTTCTCCGCGTCTTCAATCATATAAGACGCAATCCTGTCTTTCAACGAATGTGTTGGGTTAAAATATTCTAATTTTGCCAATAACACATTGTTTGTCCTGTGTAATTCTTTTTGAACTTCAACAAGTGGCGTATTGCCGATAAAATCAGTTATTTGTTTGTAATTCATAACAATAAAATACTACAATTACTGCTTTTTCACGCCACCAAAAACTTTCACAGGTAAACTGAAAATTTTAATGAACCCTTCTGCGTCTTTTTGGTTGTATTCATCATCCATTGTAAAACCAGCGAGATTTGAGTTATAAAGCGAATTTGGAGACGAAATTGATACAGAAAAAACGTTGCCTTTGTAGAGTTTTACTACAACTTCACCGCTAACTTGCTCTTGTGTTTTATCAATGAATGCGTCCATACAATCTTTCAACTGCGAACACCAGCCGGCAGAATATACAAGGTTTGCATAATCCAAAGCCATTTTCTGTTTATATTGCCAAACATCTTTTGTTAGCGTTATGCTCTCCAATCTTTGATGTGCTTGGTAGATTATTTCTCCTGCCGGAAACTCATAAGTTCCGCGACTTTTCATTCCAACAATCCTGTCTTCAACGATATCAATTAAGCCAATTCCGTGTTTATGTCCCAGTTTATTGAGTGTTTGCATAATTTCAACGCTATTCATTTTCTTGTCATTGACTGCCACTGGAAGTCCTTTTTCAAATGTGATTTTAACATTTTCTGCCTCATCAACCGCATCTTCCGGATGTTGTGTCATTTTTAAAAAATCTTTTGGAAATTCGTTTTTACAATCTTCCAAAACCCCGCCTTCGTGCGATACGTAAAGTATATTTCTGTCAATAGAATAAGGGCTTTTTTTTGTAGCCTCAACAGCAATTCCGTGGGCTTTTGCATATTCCATCAACTCTTCGCGAGATTTAAAGTTCCACTCCCTCCAAGGTGCAATAATTTTAATGTTTGGTGCCAATGCAAAAATTGATGTTTCAAATCTAACTTGGTCGTTTCCCTTGCCTGTTGCTCCGTGGCAAATTGCGTCTGCATTGTATTTCTTTGCCACTTCAACCAACTTTTTCGCAATCAAGGGACGTGAAATTGTGCCGTTCAAATATGTTCCCTCGTATTTCGCCCCGCTTTTTAGCAAAGGAAAAACATAGTCATCAACAAATTCTTGTGTTATATCTTCAACTATCGCGTCAATGGCACCGGTTTTTAATGCTTTGTCTTCAACACCGCTCAAGTCCTCGTCCTGCCCAACATTTGCAGTATATGTTATAACTTCTGCGTTGTAATTCTCTTTCAACCAAGGGATAATAACGGATGTGTCAAGCCCACCGGAGTATGCCAAAACTATTTTAACCATAAACAACAGGTCGTTCAAGTAAAATAAACCGTGTTTTTAAAAGCAAGAGTTAAAGGGTTTAAAAAAGAAAATTGATTTTTAAAATCATATGAAAAATGTCTCGCTGATATGAATTATCAAAATATAGCTATTGATGTTCTTAAAAGCGAACTTGAAGAGTTGAAGAATGTAGAAAAAAGCATACTTTCACAAAATTTTGAGAAAGTAGTAAAAAAAATCGTTGGTTGCAAAGGAAGAATACTCGTATCTGGACTTGGAAAAAGTGGTTTGATAGGGAAAAAAATTTCAGCAACTTTTGCTTCCGTTGGAATACCAAGTTTTTTTATTCATCCTACCGAGGCGGTGCACGGCGACTTAGGATCTTTTGAGAAAGAGGATTTATTACTCGTTTTGTCTTGCTCTGGTGATACGGAAGAAATAAAAAAAGTCGTTGCTTTTTGTAAACATCACGGCATTCTAAGTGTATCACTCACTTGTAACGAAAGATCGTTTTTAGCAAAAAATTGTGATTTAAGTATTGCCCTTGATATGAAAAAAGAAGCAATAGAAAATATGCCTATTCCTACAAGTTCTTGCATTATGATGTTGGCAGTCTGTGATGCTATCACCGCTTGTGTGGTAAAACAAAAAAAATTTTCAAAGGAAAATTTTTATGAGTTTCATAGTGGCGGAAGTATAGGAAAAAAAATAGGTGCAATGATAAAGAAGAAAAAAAATTTGAAAAATAAACAAAGCAAATTTGCATAAAAACTGGTTATGATTAGCAATTCTTACAGAACAAACACTTGTGGTGATTTATCAGCATCCAATATAGGAGAACAGGTTAAATTGAGCGGTTGGGTTGATACGAAACGCGATCACGGAGGGGTTTTGTTTATTGATTTGAGGGATAATTACGGAAAAATTCAAATAGTAGCGGACAACGGCAGATGTGAAGTAAAAAATCTTGATGAATTGGCAAAAGTTCATAATGAAAGCGTAATTAAAATTGACGGGAAAATCGTTGAAAGAAGCGACGAGACGAAAAATGCAAAAATTAAAAATGGAGATATTGAGGTTTTAATAAGTAGTTTTGAGATTTTGTCAAATGCAGAAGTTTTGCCTTTTGCTGTCAATGAGGAGGATGGGACAAATGAGGAGGTGCGATTAAAATATCGTTTTTTGGATTTGAGAAAAGAAAAATTACACAATTCCATCATTTTTAGGGCAAAAGTTTTTGCATATATTCGTCAAAGAATGGCAGAGGCTGGATTTTATGAATATCAAACACCGATTTTAACGGCATCTTCACCGGAGGGTGCAAGAGACTTTTTGGTTCCAAGCAGATTGCATAAAGGGCAGTTTTATGCTCTTCCGCAGGCACCGCAACAATTCAAACAACTTTTAATGATTTCTGGATTTGATAAGTATTTTCAAATTGCTCCTTGTTTTAGAGACGAAGATCCACGAGCCGACCGCTCACCGGGCGAATTTTACCAGTTGGATATGGAGATGTCGTTTGTAGAACAGGATGATGTTTTCCAAACGATGGAGCCAGTAGTGAAGGATATTTTTAATAAATTCAAAGGAGAAAATGATGTTATTTCAAGCGAGATAAGAAGAATAAAATTTGTTGATGCAATGTTGAAATATGGAAGCGATAAGCCAGATTTGAGAATTCCTATTGAAAATGTTGATGCTACGGAGCCTTTTGTAGGCAGTGATTTTAAGGCATTTGCTGGTGCGATTGAAAAAGGTTGTGTTGTTCGTGGAATTCCTGTAAATAATATCGGCAATCAACCACGTAGTTTTTATGACGGAATGGTGGATTTTGCTATAAAACAAGGGGCAAAAGGGCTTGGATATATCATTTTTGAAAACGGAGAAGCAAAAGGCCCTGTTGCGAAGTTTTTGTCTGCGGACAGATTGGAGAAAATTAAAGGTTTTTTCAATAACAACGGGGCAAGCGGAGAGATAAATGCTATATTTTTCTCTTGCGACAGAGAAAGCAATGCTAATAAATTCGCAGGTTTGGCAAGAAAAGAACTCGGTTCAAGGCTGAATTTAATAGACAAAAACAAATACGAACTTTGCTGGATTGTTGATTTTCCATTTTACGAGTGGAACGAAGATGAAAAGAAAATTGATTTCTCGCATAATCCATTTTCAAAGCCAAAATGTGATGTTGAAACATTGAAAAAAGCGAATAAAGATGAATTATTGTCCATTGAGGCAAACCAGTATGATTTGGTTTGTAATGGCTATGAACTTGCGAGTGGAGCCATAAGGAATTCAAGTATTGATATGATGTATGAGGCATTTGAGATTGCAGGATATTCAAAAGAAGATGTAGATAATAAATTTGGTGGAATGAGAAAAGCATTCAACTACGGAGCCCCGCCACACGGAGGAATGGCTATTGGCGTTGAAAGATTGCTGATGTTGTTGCTAAAAACAGACAACATAAGAGATGTTATTGCATTTCCTTTGAACGGCAGAGCCCAAGATTTGTTGATGAATGCACCGAGTGAAGTAAGCAAACAGCAACTGGATGACTTGGGAATACAGATAAAAGAAGAAGTAAAAAACAATTAAAGTTTTTTTACTCTATTTATTTTCTCTCTTCAAGCGAGCACTTCAATAAAAGTTTTTTATCTTTCACAATTTCGTCAAGCCTGTATTTTATAAGCCCAAATAAGAAATTATAATAACCTCCTTTTGTTGAAAAAAACTTGTCTGTCAATATTTGTTCCAACTCTCCACTTTTAACCAGCTGACGAACAATTTTTACACTTTTGCAAGTTTTAAAATCTTTTTGTGTTAAAAACGATAACGACAAAACTCGCTGAACCGCTGGAATTTCCGCATTCTCGATTTGTAAAAGCTTTCTTGAAATATCAAAAGCAAGTTTTTCATCTTTCATTTTATGACGAGCCAAATAAGTTGCAGTAATATACCACCTCCAAAATTTTGACGGATTTTTGTCAGCAAAATCAACCAAGTATTTAATTATGTATTTATTATCCTCAACATTTTGACTTGAAGAATAATAAAATCCTGCTATTGAGGGGACATATTCGCTTTTACCATCTAATTCGCTCAAAGCATAAAACCACTTTTCAAGCTTTGAAAAATCGTAATCTTTTAAAGGAATTGTCTCGCCAAAAGTATCACCTGCATTCTGCAACTGAAAAGCATAAATTCTATACAACAATTCCTTATCGCCAAATGATAAAAATGACATTTCTGTTTTACTCGGTGGCAATGGTGTTATCGTGAAACTTGGCTTTATTCTGCTACTACAAAAAAACCAAAAAAAATATTGTAACAATAAAGCAACAAATAACAAAAAATATAAATAGTGCTTTTCCCCCGAAATTGCTTGATAAAAACAGCTTTTTTTTATCTTTTGAAGAACCATAAAACTAAAACTTTTTATTTTTGAAGTCAATCATTGCTAACAGAAGAAATACAAGGCAAGAAATAAGCGTTTGGCTTGCGAAAAACAGCATTCCTTTTGACGTATAATCGCCATATATTAGCCAAGAACTTTTACCAAATAAATCAAGTCGTGGAATAAAAATTGATAATAGCTTTAAAAAACTTTCCATAAATATTTGTAAATTTGTCGTAACGGCAAGTTTTAAATAAACAACAAAACTTCCTATTATTCTGCCAACAAGATAGATTATAAAGCACCCCATTAAACTATGAACAAAACTTTTTATAATTAACGAACAACAAAGGGCAAAAACAAGAACAATTAAACCTTCGCAATAAATGCTTAAAGTCCAGATTGCAATATTGACAAAATTGCAATTTAATAGCGACAAAACAAAGAAAATTGGCAAAATTAAAAAAAATAAAACTATTGAAAAACCAACAAACATTGATAAAACTGCCTTTATTCTTGAAACTGAATGCGATAAAATAACTTCAATCTCGTGATTTTCAAACATTCTTCTTATGTAAAATGATATAAAAATAATAAACCCTAATATTACGATAATCCTTGATGAACCTGCTGTATAGATAATTTTTGCTTCATTCGCCTCAACAACGGCATTTGAGCCGAGAAAAACAGATATTCCAGCACAGCACAAAGTCGCAAGAGTAGTTCCTATAAATAACGCATCCCGTTTAAAAGCATAAAGTATATGTAAAATTATCCCAAGCATAGCAATTTTTAATTATTGAAATAATACAAATTGCAAGAATATTGTTTTATTAAATTCGTACTTCTTCTACGTCGCTTTCGATAATAATAGGTTGATTATTCGCTTCCTTTATACAACTTTTTAAAAAATAAAAGTTGTATTCAATATATTTTATAATTCTTTTAGTATCATAATTAGTTTTTTTTATATTATTTTTCGCTTGTTCTACAAATAATTTAGCTTTTTCCAAACAATTTTCTAAATCATCGGCCGCATTTATACATTTCAAAGTTTCTGTAAAACCACAGAAGTTATCTAAACAACCCTTTAAAAACTGCTTATTTTCAATTTTGCCAGACAAAACCAAGAGACAATCAAGACCTAATAAAAATAATACTCTATTCTCCATTTTTTGCATTCTCGTTAACTCGTCTTTATAACATTTTTTTTTTTTCTTCAACAACAGCTTCATCATCTCTCCGTTGCATAAGCCACTATTACCGGTGTATCTACCAACTAAACCGGAAAGCTCGCACCTTTTTTCTGCACTGATATTTACAATTTTACTACAAGATATTGCTTCAAAAACAATAGATAACGAAGAATTCATTGCTACGGAAGTAAAGACTTTTCCAAACTTTTTATGACAGGCCTCTGCCCCGTGTGTATAATCGTTATTTTCAAATTCTGGCATAGCAATTCTGGTTGTGTTATAAGCATCAAGAAAATCGATTATAGCACATAAAAACAATAATTCTTTATCTTTCACGTCTAATGCTTCTCCAAGGAGTTTTACAAAAAAAGAACAATCACGTCTCTTATTTAAGCAAATGGCATATTCAATCACCTCTCTGGTTCTATTGTCAACATCTTCGTCTTCATCAAATACTGAATTGAGTATTTTAAACATCATTTTTCTAACATTTCTATCGTGCAATCGCATTAAGCTTGCTATTTCTATAAATTCATCCGGTACATTTTGATTATCTATTTCTTTCGTGTCTTCAAGAAATATCATTGAGCAAATGCTTTAGATTTTAACAAAAAAAAATAAATTCGTCAAAGCAAAATAAAAAAATAAAAAACTTGACAAGATATTTATTAAATTAGAACTTTTTTCCAAAAAATTGGATGCTATCTATAAAATCAAAAATCATCGGAGTTGGTAGTTATTTACCTAAAAATACTCTTTTAAACACCGACATTGAAAAACTCGTTGATACAACTGATGAATGGATTACTCAAAGAACAGGCATAAAACAGAGGCATATTGCAGAAAAAAATCAAACCACGAGCGATATGGCAAACGAAGCTGTGAAAAAAGCTCTACAAAATGCAATTTTACAACCAAATGACATTGATGCAATAATTTGTGCAACTACAACACCAGATTTAACTTTTCCAAGCACTGCTTGTTTAATTCAAAAAAAACTTGGCATAAATAAGCCAATAATGGCATTTGATATTCAAGCCGTTTGTAGCGGTTTTGTTTATGCTATTTCGTTGGCAAATGATATAATCAAAAATGGAAAGCTAAAAAACATTGTCGTAATAGGTGCGGATAAAATGTCATCTTTGATAGACTGGGGCGATCGTTCTACTTGTGTGCTATTTGGCGATGGTGCTGGTGCGGTTATCTTGCAAGCTACAAACGAAGAAAATAACGGAATAATTGACACAGAACTTTTTGCAAATGGCAATTTTAACGATATTTTATACACAAACGGCGGAGTTTCTTGCGAAAAAAAACAATTATCAATTAAAAATGCTTACGGAGAAACAATAGATACAACAAACGGCATTGTAAAAATGAATGGACAGGGAGTGTTTAAGCACGCAGTTGAAAAAATGGCTTCTTCAATAAAAAATATTTTAAACAAAAATGGATACTCAATAAACGATGTTGATTTAATAGTCCCACATCAAGCAAATTATAGAATTTTGTCTTTGGTAGCTGAAAAATTGAATATTCCAGCGGAAAAATTTATGCTCACAATAGATAAGCACGCAAATACTTCATCAGCATCAATTCCTCTCGCTTTGGATGTTGCAATTCAAGAAAATAAAGCCAAAAAAGGAGATTTAGTTGTTCTTGAGGCTCTCGGTGCTGGCTTAACTTGGGGAAGTGTTTTATTACGTCTTTGATGTCTAATAATGCGGTAAAAACAAATAAAATTGCAATAATCGGTTCCGGTGCTTTTGCTTGCGGGATTTACAGCACAATGCAAGATGTAAAAGATAACGATATTTCAATTTATTTCCACGATGCAGAATGCCTTAATTATGTAATTCAAAACAAAAGGCACCCAAAAATGCCCTGCTCTTTTGATGAAAAAACAAAACTGACAAACAATTTTGAAGAAGCAGTAAATGATAAAGAAATAATATTTTTATGTTGCACTTTCTCATCTGCAAAAGATGTTATTAACAACCTAAAAAATTGCATCGGTGCAAGAAAAAAAATTGATGTAGTAATTTGTTGCAAAGGAGTTTTACAAGAAGAACCTTTTTTCTTGTGCGATTACGTAAAAAATGAACTTAATAATGCGAATACTTTTGTTCTTTCCGGAGGAAGTTTTGCCGATGAAATGTGTAAAAAGCAAGAAACAATTGTAAATATTGCCTGCGATAATGTTAATAATTTCAATAGAATTGCACCAATTTTTGATGATTTTTTTAAAGTAAAATACTGCAACAATCCACAAGCTGTTGAATTTCTCGGGGCAATCAAAAATGTTATGGCAATTTATACGGGTTTTTGTTATGAAAAAAATAAATCTGCAAACGCAACAATAAAGGGTATTGTTGACTTTATTGATGATATTAAAAACTTGTTCAAACAACTAAATTTTGATGAAAAAATTCTCTTGGAACCAGCAGGAATTGGCGATATTATGCTTACTTGTCTGTTTGGTAAATCAAGAAATAAAACTTTTGGCGAACTACTTGCAACCAACATTAAACAGGCAAAGGAATATCAACAAAATACAACAATAGAGGGTTTCGATGCGATTTTTGCAATTCAAAATTTTTGCAAGTTAAAAAATCTAAAACAAAAAACACTTGAGTTTTTTGTAAAAATGATTGAAGGTTTATGACATTGACGCCACAAACCTTACTCACTCGCTATTATAAGAAATAAATTAGAAAACTTACTCTATGGTTGCAATTTTATCTTTTTCTAAACTATTGCTATTAAAAAGGGGCAACAAACCGCCTTTCCCGTCTCCATTATCTGGACCGTTGTCATTATTTTTTATTTTTTTATTCTTATAGTCTTCATGCTCTAAATCATTATGTTTATTGTCTGACTCAATTTTTTTAGCAAGAAATCGTATTTTAACGGTCTCATGTCTCTTTATGCCTGGTAAGTCATTCCCGTCTTCATCCTTTCCGTATTTATAATATCTCTGTTTATTGTTTGCATCATAACCCCGTTCACTTTTTATTGTTCTCGCTTTATCGTGATGCATATACCTGTCCAACTCATAAAATGCTTTCCTTGAGTTTTGACGATCTTGTCTACCAAACACGCTATGAATTGCCGTAACTGTTCTTTGACACATCAATCTTCGTTCTCTATTATTATCATTTTTGTTTAATAATTCATTCTCTAAATATTCTAGACCATCTGCAGGTGAAATAATTTCATTGTTGCTATGATTATAGCCTAATGCAACCAACATATATCTCCAATTCTCCCTATTGAATTTCTGTCTATTCTTTTCATCATTGCTTATTCCAAATTCTTCACAAATTTTTTTAAATTTCCAGAATAACTGCTCATTTGTATACTGACATCCAGGTTGCTTGGTACTGCCCCAATCATTTTCATTCAATTCCATAAAAAAACATCAAATTTTATCATAAATAAAAATAATTCCAAAAAAAGAAAACATTGAAATTTGAAAATTTAACTTATCTAATCTTTTGAGGCTTAATGATTTTCAAAAAGAAAAACCTTCCCAATCTTACTTTACCAGTTATTCCAGTTCGTGATATTGTAATTTTTCCAAATACGATTGTGCCAATTTTTGTTGGACGCAGAAAATCTATTCTTGCAATAGAAAATGCAATTGCAACAAATAGCGACGTTTTTGTATTACCACAAATAAGTTTTGAGCCAAATGATGAAATTGACATCGTAAAACTTCCAAGAATTGGCGTAATTTGCAAGCTTGCACAAGCTATGAAATTGCCAGATGGAACAATGAAGGTTGTCCTAAATGGAATTTGCAGGGCACAAAATGATAACATTAGAATTGAAAAAGAGTTTATAAAAGCAGACATTTCACCAGTTATTCAAACAGAACCGCAAAATAATGCACAAGTTTCTTTTATGATGTCGGAGCTGTCAAATACACTCCGCAGGTATACAGAGATTGGCGGAAAAATGTCCACAGAGGTTTATCAGAATATAATAGCAATCCAAGATCCAGAAGCTTTTACGAACGTTCTTATATCTCGTCTTGAAACACAAGATTTAATAAAATCAGATATTCTTCAAACAATATCACTTGAAGAAAGAATGGCAAAAGTATTGCAAATTTTAGAACACGAAAACGGACAACAACAAATTCAAAAAGAAATCAAGAAGCGTGCCGACAGGAATATAGAAAAAAACAATAGAGAATTCTACCTACAAGAGCAAATGAAGATTATTAAAAAAGAACTCGGCAAAGGCGACGATCCTATGGATTTAGGCGATAAATATGAAAAAAAAATAGAGGAAAAACATTTGCCAAAAAAAGTTGCTGAAAAAGTGGAGGAAGAAATCAAACGTTTAAGATATCTCGGTTCAATGTCAAGCGAGGCGGGCGTAATTCGCGGATATCTTGATACAATTTTTGAATTGCCTTGGACGGAAAAGACAGAACTAAAAACCGATATAAAAGGAGCGGAAAAGTATTTAAATGAAACACACTACGGAATGGAAAAAGCAAAAGAAAGAATACTTGAAAGTATAGCAGTTCAAATCAAAACAGGAGAACAGCCAAAAAGAACTATTTTGTGTCTGTACGGAGCACCCGGCGTTGGAAAAACAAGTTTGGCAGAGGCAATGGCAAAAGCAACAGGAAGAGAGTTTGTGAAAATTGCTCTCGGCGGTGTTGGAGACGAGGCCGAAATTCGCGGACATCGCAAAACATATCTTGGCTCTATGCCGGGGAAGATTATAAACGCAATGAAGCAGGCAAAAACAATGAACCCTTTGATTTTACTTGACGAAATTGATAAATTATCAAGCGACAGTAGAGGTGATCCATCGAGTGCTTTGCTTGAAGTACTTGATTACCAACAAAATAATAAATTTGTAGATCACTACCTTGAAGTTGAATATGATTTGTCGCAAGTAATGTTTGTGGCAACGGCGAATAGTTTGAAAATCAACAATGCATTAAAGGACAGGCTTGAAATAATTAAAGTTCCAAGTTATCTTGAAAATGAAAAGTTCAAAATTGCAAAAGAATACATAATTCCTCGTCAAATCAAAGAAAATGGGCTAACGGAAGACGAAATCAAAATTCACGACAATGCCATATTGGATACAATAAAATACTATACTCGTGAGGCAGGAGTTCGCGAATTGGAGAGGAAAATTGCAAAATTATGTCGTAAGGCAGTGGTTGAGAACTTAAAAACAAAGAAAATGGTAGATATTTCCGCGAAAAACTTAAAAGATTATCTTGGAGTGAAAAAATACGAGCATACGATAATTGAACGCAAAGACTTCGTTGGTGTTGTAAATGGGCTTGCTTACACGGAAGTTGGCGGAGATATTCTAATGATTGAGGCTGTAAAACTCCCAAATGGAAAAGGAGAAATCAAATTCACAGGCGAACTTGGAAATGTAATGAAGGAAAGTATACAAACGGCGTTTAGTTTGGTTAAATCATACGCTGAAAGTTTTGGAATAGACCCAGAGTTTTTCAAAAAAAACGACATACATATTCACGTTCCGGACGGGGCTACCCCAAAAGACGGGCCTTCCGCTGGAATAACGATGGTTTCCGCATTAGTTTCGTTGCTTACGAACACACCTGTTTCAAAATACCTTGCAATGACCGGTGAAATATCGCTTCGTGGTGCTGTTTTGCCAATAGGAGGTCTTCGTGAAAAACTAACATCAGCCGTTAGAAGCAGAGTGAAAGAAGTTATAATCCCAAAAGACAACGAAAAAGATTTGGAAGAAGTGCCTAATGATGTTTTGAAAAAACTTGTAATTCACCCTTGCGACAGGATAGAAAAAGTAATTTCTGTGGTTTTTAACAAAAAAATGCCACACGATATTTTCAAGCAAGAGGTAAAAAACGAGAAAAATGAGAAAAATGATAAAAAAGCACCAAAAATTGCAATTAAAAAAAACAAAGAAAATAAGACAAGTAAGGTTGAAATATAGCATATTTTATGGGCAAAACCGAATATAGGCTCGTTCGCGGAATGAAAGATTTATGCGGAGATGAGGCAAGAAAGTTTGATTTTATAGTAAAAACTGCTTGCAAAACAGCGGAAGAGTTCAATTTTCAGCACATTACAACGCCGATAGTAGAATATAGTTCACTTTTTGAAAGAAATTTGGGCGAAGAAACCGATGTTGTAAATAAAGAGTTATACAAGTTTGAGGACAAGGGCGGAGATATGTTGGCTTTGCGTCCGGAAATTACCGCCGGCATTTGTAGATATGTTATTGAAAACGGCTTATTTCAAGGGCCTTTTCCACACAAATTTTTTGCATACGGACAAGTTTTTCGCTACGACCGCCCACAAAAAGGTCGTTATCGTCAATTCAACCAGTTAAGTTATGAAATTTTTGGGCTAAAAGAGCGAGCAGAAGAGATTTATGCATATCTCGTATTTATCAAAAACTTTTTGAAAAAAATTGGAATTGGAGACGTTGCCGTAAAAATCAACCATCTTGGCGGAAAAGAGGAGAGAAAAAATTACACAGATGCATTGAGGGAATATCTGTTAAAATATAAAGAAGGATTATCGCCAGACAGCCAACGGAGATTGGAGAAAAACATTTTGCGTGTTCTTGACAGCAAAGACGAAGGCGACAAAAAAATCTTACAAAATGCCCCAAAAATAGAAGATTTTTTGACAAAAGAAAATCGCGAATTTTTGGAAAACTTTACAAAAAAAGACAGCGACCTCGTCATTGACAACAACCTCGTCCGCGGACTGGATTATTATAGTGGCTTTGTTTTTGAGGTAATAACCAACAAACTTGGGGCTACACAAGACAGCATTTGCGGTGGCGGAGAATATAACAATTTGATAGAAGATATGTCCGGCAAAAAACTCAACGCTTTTGGGTGGGCTTTTGGAGTTGAAAGGCTTATGGATATAATGAACGATGATTGCTTGCCGGAAAGGGAAAAACTTTATTGTCATTTGACGGAAAAAAGTGATTTTGTTGAGGGTGCGAAAAATGAGATAAACTACACAAACGACTTGGCAAAAGGGCTAAAATGGGCTAACCAAATTGGTGCGGATTTTGTAATTTTTGAGAATGAAGGAAAAATCCTGCAAAAAGACCTAAAAACAGGAGAACAAACGGAGATAAAGTAGTATTGCAATGACGACAGACGAACAAGACAAAGAAATTAAGGATTTGCAAGACGAAATAAAAAAGTTTAAGGAAGAAATTGAACCCAAAAAGGCAGTCAGCAAGCCAAAAAAGAGCGGAATGACTTTCGTTTTCAACATATTCGCGGACATTTTGGGCGGAGTTATAACGGCATTTATCCTAAACCATATTTATTCTCACTTTTTTGGAAAAAATGCCCTCGTGTTCGCCGTTCTGCTTTTATTATGCACGACGGCCGGCTTGTATAATGCCATAAGGTTGAACTCAAAAATGCAGTTAAATTGAATATACAACTTACATCAACATTCCGCCATTGACTGACAAAACTTGTCCCGTAATGTAGTTTGCCATATCGCTCGCCAAAAACAAGCAAGCATTCGCAACGTCTTCCGGTGTTCCATATTTATCCATTGGAATTTTTGCCGTAATTGCCTTTCTTGCCTCCTCGGTCATTGCCTGTGTCATTGGAGTTTCAATAAATCCCGGTGCGATGCAGTTTGCCGTGATACCACGTTTAGCATATTCCAACGCAAAGCACTTCGTCATTGAAATCAACCCACCTTTGCTTGCGGAATAATTTGCTTGTCCTACGTTTCCAGACAACCCAACAACAGAAGCCATATTTATAATTCTCCCAAATCGCTGTTTCATCATAATTTTAGTACATTCGCGAGAAAGAACAAAGTTTGCAGACAAATTCACATCAATAACTTTCTGCCATTGTTCGTCCGTCATTTTCAAGGTTAGAGTATCCATATTCATTCCCGCGTTGCCAACTAAAATATCAACTCCGCCCATTTGCTCTTTTGTTTTTTCAACCAACGCAACAATGTCCGCCTTATTACTTAAATCACAGGTTCCATAAAAAACATTTATATTTGAGTTCAAGGCCTTTAATTCCTTTGACAAGTCAGCAAGTGCCTGCTCGTTTCTGTCAGTGATGTATAAAGTTGCCCCATTTTTTGCGAATAATTCACAAATGGCTCGCCCTATTCCACCTGTCGCTCCGGTAATTAAAGCTTTTTTAGTATCCAACATACACGGGAGAAGATTTCTATAATTTTAATATTCAAGCTTATCGTTTTGTTGATTATGACTTTTAAAGTTCTTTGTAAAACGCAATAACCTCCTAAAAAAGCCCATTCTATCTTTTTGCTCCCTTATCAATGAAATCCAATACTTATAATTGTAATCATATCCGTCATTAACGTCGGCAGTTATCAACTTTGCGTATTTATGCCCTTTTTCCAACAAAGAAGTATTTATTTCCTTTACATTTCCTTCATTGTTTGGTATTACTGACCCTTCTGGATTGTATGGCTCAACGTCTCTTCTGTAAAGCAACTTATGCATATGACTAAAAAACCAAGATTTGTGCTTTTTTTTCTCAATTTCATCTTTGCAATTATCCAATACTTGCTCGCGAATTTTATCTTGCTTGATTTGTGAAAACTTTTTCAATTCATTTGGAAGTGAGAAAATATAAACACTGCTTGCCCTACCTTGTTCGTAATTCTCGACCGATGTTTTTGCAACTGGATTATTTATAATCCTTTTTGCTAATGAAAACCTATTTTTTAAACAATTTTTTACAAAATCACAAGCAATTATCCCGCAAGAATGATGATCGGCCTGAATATTATCGCCGTGGCAATAGCAATCAATATCTCCATTATAAGCATTATAAAAAAAATCAGCACCTACGATACAGCCGGAGCCAAGATCTGGACTAAAGAATGCATCTAAAAAAATTATTTTTTTTCTTCCATTGACAACCCCATATAAAAACGGAATTGCGTGTATCATTCTATCGTCTTTATTTGTAATAACTATAATTATGCCCTTAAAAACATCATTCTTGCAACTCTCAAAATCAAAAAAATTTATAATTTGTTCACTCTGGTCTTCATACATTCCTCTTGCATCACTCGTGTATAATGTATATTGATTTGAATTTATCTTATACGTTAAAACTTTGCACTCTATTTTATATTTCTTTTCATAAACCGACATAATGTGCCTAATTCCAGCTGGTCGCATTCTGACGGCAAAAATTGGGTAGTCATCAAGTGTATAAAGATTGCCGTCTGGAACAAGATCGAAATACTTTCCTTGAACCTCCACATCCTTGTTTTTTATTGGATAATCTTGATGTGTGGAGAGTTCATTATAAATGCTTTCCATATGACTTTTAATTTTACTTTTTTATGAAATTTTTTCAATAAACTTTTTATATTTTTTTTAAAAAAATTTATCAAAAATTGATGATTTTAGTCAAAAATACTACTTACTTATTTTTCCTTTTATTGTTTTCTCTGTTTTATTGAAGTAAATATCTTATTTTGATAAAAATGGATGTTTTTTTACGACGTCTTCGTAAAGCCTGTCAACTACTCCGTTGATAAATCCGACTTCTTTTGACCTGAAAAAATTACCTGCGACATTTGTATATTCACTGCATAAAACAGCTTTTTCTATAAAATCACCAAGCATAATTTCAGCAACAGCACAACGAATAATTGATCTCAAAACGGCATCAAGTTTATCAACCGTCCAAGTTCCGCTTAATCTGTTTTGAATAAATCGGTCAATTTCCTCAATGTTTGTCAAAGCGTTTGCAACAAGAGAAAACATAAACTCCTCGTCCATTTTTTTATCTTTCTTTGTCCATCCATATTCCTGTGGAGTAAAAAAAACACTTCTATAAAAAGAAATTACCTCCTGACAAGTATCCAAAAAATTAACATCTTCCTGTTTTTCAAAAAGTCCTTCATTGCCATTTTTAGAAGCAAAACCCTTCATTTCAAATAAATATATCGCTTGAACTGCCGCCAATCTTGCTAACCTTCTCCTGTATGTTAAAAATTTATCGTATAATTCCTGCTTGCTGAGATTTTCGCCAAACATATTTACAACCTCATTATCAAGGTTTTTCTCAATTTCTTCATTATTTTGTAAAATACGTCCTTCGTTTGACATAAAAATAAACAGCTAACTAAATTTTTTATAAAAAATGATTAAAGTCAAGGAAGCAATTAAAAAGCTGCTTTTTTAATTTTCTAAATTGTTTATTATGAGCTTGAAAATAAAATTTTTATCAAAAGTGTCTCTTGGTGTTCTTTTAAGTTATGGTTTTGGAAGTCAAAATGCCGGCTCTTTCGCCAACCATGGAGGAAGGTAAAATTGTAAGTTGGAATAAAAAAGAAGGCGATAAAATTGATGTTGGCGACGTAATTTTAGAAGTAGAGACGGACAAAGCAATAATGGAAGTTGAGGCACAAGATAAGGGCACAATTGGAAAACTTCTATATCAACTCAACGATGTCGTTGCTGTTAATAAAACCATTGCTTTATTACTTGAAAAAGGTGAAAATGCCGATGTATTAGCAACTTACAAAGTTGAAGAAAGTGCGACAGCAAGTCAAGAAACACAAAAAACAGAACAGGAGGAAAAGAAATCTGCGAGTATTGTTGAAGAAAAAAAACAAGAGACAGAACATAACAACATAAAATCAACTTACACAATCGCACCAATTACAAACAATAAAATTTTCGCCAGTCCGTTAGCAAAAAATATAGCAAAACAGAACAATGTGAATATAAATTCAATACCATCGGGCACGGGGCCTAATGGGAGAATTATAAAAGCAGACGTTGATAATTTTATAAAACAAAATAAAAACGCCTCCTTTATTGGTGCTGTGTATGGCAGAAATTCGGTTGAATACGTTGACATTGAACCGACCGGTATGCGAGGAACAATTGCAAAAAGATTACTTGAAAGCAAACAGCAAATTCCTCATTGGTATTTAAAAATATCAGCCGACATGACGAATTTTACAAATTTTAGAATGGAAATAAACAAAGTCGCCAAAATTATAGATGGAAAACCGGAGTTCAAAATATCCGCAAACGACATTATTACAATGGTAATTGCAAAAGCAATAAGAAAGCATCCAGAGATCAATACAATTTGGCTTAATGGCAAAATTCGCAAATTTAATAATATAGATATATCCATTGCCTGCTCTGTTGAAGGTGGAATTTTGACACCTGTTGTAAAAAATGCCGATCAAATGGGATTATTACAATTATCTTCCACGATAAAAGAAATGGTTAAGAAAGCCAGAGAAGGTTCACTTTCGCCAAGCGAATATTCCGGCGGAGCAGTTTCAATTTCAAACCTTGGAATGTATGGAGTTGAAGAATTTACTTCAATTATAAATCCTCCTCAAAGTTGCATTATTGCTGTTGGATGTATTCAAAACAAAGTTGTTGCTGGTGAAAATGGGAGCATAGAAGCGCGACCATATTGCAATATCACTTTTTCTGCGGATCATAGAGTAATAGACGGAGCTGTTTTGGCACAATTTGCGAGTGATGTTAAATTATTTTTGGAAAAGCCAATGATGATGCTTGGATGATGTTTTTGGTTTTAACTAACTGATAATGCAGTTGTTTTTCCCGATTTTTGTCCAGATGATATGGTCTGTGCTGGCATTGTCCCTTGTGCTTTCCCGACGTTGCCCAATTTTATTACATTGTTTTTTTCTTTAGTTTTATCTTCACTGCTTATGAAGTTATTAACTTTGATACCAAATGTTTCTATTGGCTTTTTGTTGCTGTATTCATTTTCTAATGCTTTTTTATTCATCATTTTACTCGATTGATTGCACTTATTTTTTGCATTTTTTAATGCTTTTTCTATATCGTTAAGCGTAATTGAACTTTTTTGATTTTTTAACAATTTTATAAACTCAACTTTTTCTTCAACTGTATTCAAAGCAGACATATCTAACGATGAAAAATTGCACTTAGGAGCTTTATCGCCCCAGCTCCGTGTGTACATCTTCTTAACAGCAGTTTGTGTTTGATTTGTCATTTTTTCTAACTCAGAATTTAGATCCTTTACACTTTTTTCTGCCCATTTAGACATATCAAATTGGCCATCACCATAAAGAACACCATGAAGGAGCTTACAATTATTTAACAATTCTTTTTTCTCTTGCATTTGTATTTGTTCGGCATATTTATTAAACTTATTCATTTGCACGGCATGCGACTTTTCCATTTTTGCAATCTGATCTTCGTGACTTTTTTGCATTTGAGCAAGTTGTTCTTTTAATTTGTTGATTTCCGCTTCCTGATTACTTATAGTGTTTCGCTGTTCGTTCATTTTGCTATTTTGTTGCTGAATTACATTTTGTTGTTCTTTATTCTCTTTCGTGAGACCGCCTATTTTTTCATCTTTTTCCTTTCCTTCATTTTGTAATTTTGCTATTTTTTCTTTTAATTCTGCTTCAAGTTTTTCTTTTTCTTTATCCGTTAGATTGTTTTTATTTTTTAAATCGTTTAGTTGCTTTTGTAATACATCTATATTATTTTTTAAGCCATTGTTCTCATTCTCTAATGTGTTGTTTTTCTTTTCAAGGTTTGTGTCAACTTGTACTTTTTCTTCTTTTTTCTGATTTATCATAGAATCCAGTTGAGTTTGTTTTAGTTTTAATTCTTGTTTCTCTTGTTCAAGTTTTTCCTGCATTGCCTTCATTTCTGTCATTTTTTTATTATATTCTGACTTAGTATTTTTTATATTTTCTTGCTCTTGTTTGATATATTCTTGTTGTTCTTGTAGTTTACTTTCCTTTTCACTCAACTCTTTTTCTTTGCTTTGTTGTTCCTCTTGTTGTCCTTGCAAGTTCTTTTCCCACTCAGCATTTTGCTTCTGCTTATCTTCCAAAGATTGCATTTGTGTATCGATTTCTTTTTGAAGATTGATTTGTCCTAATATTGCTTCAAGTTTGTTGTCAATAACGCTTACTTGACTACTTACACCGCCAACGCTATCATTGATTTTATTTTCAAGCTTCGTTGTATCAAAATTATTATTTATAGTTGTATTATTTTCTTGTTGCGAACTTGCCAATTGATTATCTTCATTTGTCGTTATACCAGATAAGTCCTTTATCTCTTGCCCTTGTAGCTCACTATTCGAGTTTTCATTCAACGTATTGCTTGCTTCTTGTAGTACGCCATTATTTTGTTTTTCTTCGTTTTCATCATTTAAAATATCTTGATTTTCTTGCTTTTCTTGATTTGCTGAATCATTATTAACACCTATGCCGTTTAAATCTTGTGCTGGCTGTTGCCCTTGAATATTTGCATTGTTATTATCTAATGAGATTTGATTTTCTTCCGCTGAATTAGCAAGATTTTCTTGATTATCTTTGTTGTTCGCTTCAACTTGATCTTGTTCTTGGACTGTATCCGAAGCTTGCAATCCTTCGTTGCCCAAACCTTGAATTTCTGTTTCTTTATTTTCTGTGTTTGATACAACTGCATTTTGATTTTCACTTTTTTCTTTGTCATCTTCTGTTTTAGATTGATTATTTTCCTTACTTTTATCACTATCGTCCTTTGTTAAATCGTTATCCTGCTCGTTGTTATCCACTTCTTTTTGTTGATCTTGTTCATTTTCTTTTAAATTATCACCTTTTGTTTTATCACCTCCTTGCTCTTTTTCTTCTCCATTTGATTGTTTTGATATCTCATTTTCTACTTTTTCGACACCTTGGTTTTTCTCCTTTTCTTCCTCTTCTTTTTTCCAACTATTTATTTCTTCGTTTTCTTTTTTTAAGCTTTCAAGCTCCTTTTTTTCTTCTTCTTTCAAACCTCCCTTACCTTCTAATTTTTTAATTTTCTCATCGTTGTCTTTTGCAATCTCGTCTGCAATGGCTTTTTTAACATCTTTATCGATGCCGTTGCCAATATTATTCATCATTTCTTTAAAATTCTTTGCACCTGCTATTTTTTTAATTTGATCCTCCGTTAATTTTGCATTTTTCATTTTATCTTTCATTTTATCCATCACTTTCTCTATCTTTTCCATTTTACTCTTAAGTTCTGGATTAAGCTTTTTTACCTCGTCAACAAATTGTTTAGGAGTAATTTTCCCATCCTTACAATCCTTACAAGCATCAAGTTGTTTTTGTAAATCCTCAACGGCTTTGCCGTACGGATTTTCCCAATTTTTTACATAATTTTCTAAAAAATTATCGCCCTTATACAACCCTTGCAAACTATTTTTATATTTCTCCATTTCTGCCTGCTTTTTACTATTTATCGCAAGCTTTTCGGCAACAGGTATACCAAGGCATAGTTCAAACGCAAGAGGTATCAAATAAGGAGCGACAAAAAACAAAACAACAGAGGCTACAGCAAAAATAGCTATTCCTATTTTTAAATGATCATTCGCATCTTCTTCGTCTTCTGCATATTTATCGTCTATCTCTTGCCTTTTTCTATTTAATCGATTCTCTATATTATCTATTCGTTTTTGCCGGATTTCCGCTTGTCGTGCTTCTATTTCTTCCAAACGAAGTTGGTTAATCCTGTTTCTCAACATATCCTCCATACTTCCTTGACCTAACGGACTGTTCTGAACGTTCTCCTGCAATTGTTGTGATTGTTGCTTTTTAACGCTCATTGAATTCTCTTTTAATTCTGCTTCTTTTTCCTTCTTAAGGATATTTTCGTGCAAAAGAATCACATCCTCAGCTATCATATTACTATTCTTTTCGTTTTTATCATCCTTTGGTTGAACTGGTTTTTCAGTTTTATTGTCCGTTCCTGTTGAAGTATTTGTTGAAATATTGTCATTCTTAGAACTCTCACTATTTAGAATTGCTTCTTCATTGTTTTTATCTTCTACAACATTTTCCTTTTTAATCTCTGCATTGCTACTTTGCTCCTGCTGATCTTCTTTATTATCTTCTGTTTTGGCATCATTTAAATCTTGTGTATCTGATTTTATATTCTCACTTACATTCTTATTTTCTTCAACACCGACAGGCGTTGCACCTTCGTCCAATATTTCATTATCAGGTTCGTGTACACCATTATCAACCTGTGTTGTCGTTTCGTTTTTTTCGCTCACAAACCTCGCGGAAATTTTACCAAAAAACAAACAATATTCAAATTTCACTTGATTTTTACTCACATTGAAATCCATTTTATAGCGATGAGGACAATAACCATTCGTGAAGCACTTTGCGAGGCAATGAGCGAGGAGATGAGAAAAAACGAAAATGTTTATCTCCTTGGCGAGGAAGTGGCACAATACAACGGAGCATATAAGGTTTCGCAAGGGATGTGGAAAGAATTTGGCGATAAGAGAGTTATAGACACTCCAATTACGGAATATGGTTTTACTGGCTTGGCAATAGGCTCGGCATATAAAGGATTGCGTCCAATAGTTGAGTTTATGACTTTTAACTTCGCTATGCAAGCGATAGATCACATTATAAACACAGCTGGAAAAGGAAGGTATATGTCCGGTGGAAAATTGACTTGCCCTATTGTCTTCCGCGGTGCAAACGGCATTTCAAAAGCCGTTGGAGCCCAACATGCTCAATCTTTTGCTCCTTGGTATGCAAACGTCCCAGGTTTAATCGTAATCGCTCCATACACGGCACAAGACATGAAGGGACTTTTGAAGTCTGCTATAATCAACGATAATCCGGTTGTATTTTTGGAAAATGAGTTATTATACGGAGAAAAAATGGAGATTGATGACGATGCAGAAGAGTATATTGAAATTGGAAAAGCAAAAAAAGTTCAAGAAGGTAGCGACATTACAATTATTTCGTATTCGTATTCAATGAAGGCAACAACAGAAGCGGTCGCCGAACTTGAAAATCAAGGAGTTAGCGTTGATTTTATAGATTTAAGAACACTACGCCCACTTGATGCGGAAATGATTTTTGAGAGCGTTAAAAAAACTGGTCGTGTTTTAATTGCCGAAGATTGTTGGCATTTCGCGGGTATTGCAAGTGAAATTATTGCAGAAGTAAATGAAAATTGTTTTGATTATCTTGACTGCGAACCTCGCCGTGTGTCGTTGGTTGATGTTCCGTTGCCATATTCGCCAAATATTGAAAAAGCATCACTTGTAAAAAGTGAGGATATTGTCCGTAATGCTTTGGAAATGTGTAATAAAAACTAATATGGCTGAAAAAACACACTTTGCAGTAAATGAAGAAAAACAGCAAGAAAATTGGAAAAAGAATAATACTTTTAATAAATCTATTGAGAAAAATAAGGACAATAAAGAGTATGTATTTTTTGATGGCCCCCCATTTGCAAATGGATTACCTCACTACGGGCATTTGCTGACAGGGTTTATAAAGGATATTTACGCTCGCTATCACACAATGAAAGGCGAGAAGGTTGAGCGTCGTTTTGGCTGGGATTGCCACGGCTTGCCGGCCGAAATGGGTGTAGAAAAAACTTTGACGAAAAATGAAGTTGAAATAGTTGACGAAGACGGCAAAAAGAAAAAGTTTTCCGGCGGGAAACAAGACATTAAGCACTTAAAACCGGATACGAAGCGAAGTCAAATCGATGGTTTTGATGGAATTGAAGAGTTTAACAAGTTGTGCCGTGAGGACGTCCAAAGATACACAAAAGAATGGAAAGAATACGTGATGCAGCAAGGTCGTTGGGTTGATTTTGATGGCGGGTATAGAACAATGGAAACTCCTTATATGGAAAGTGTGATGTGGGCGTTCAGCGAACTTTACAAAAAAGGACTTATTTACGAGGATTACAGAGTGATGCCATATTCTTGGAAGTGCCAAACCCCCGTTTCAAATTTTGAGACAAAAATGGATAATGCATATCGCCAACACGAAAGCAAATCGGTTTTTTTGAAGTTTAGGTTAAGAAAAACTCCTGATTTTATACAAAAAACCTTTCCAGATTGCAAAAACTGCTATATGCTTGCTTGGACGACAACTCCTTGGACTTTGCCTTCAAATCTTGCGTTAGCAGTAAAAGGAGATATAGACTATTGTGCTTTTGAAAAAAACAATAATATTTACATCTGTGCTGATGCTTTGAAGGAAAAAGTTAGGAAATTGCTTGGATTACACATTGAGAAGATAAAATGAAACATTACAAAAAACATATTTTTTTGTGAAAATTTTTTTCTTTTTAAAAAAAAGCAGTTGGTTTATGTGTAATCAAATTTAAGGTTGTACCATAATGAACTTATACAAGTCGCATAGACATATATATCAATATAATTTATTGAAAATAAAAAACCCACAATAATTTATATCCTGCGTTTTTTTCTGTTAGGAAACAAATACTCAAATGCTGTAAGATTTCTTGGTGTTGACCAAATTCGTCAAGCAAAAAGTGGGCATACTGGCATAGTACTTGGTTTTGCCGATGTTTTGACAGAACTTTTCAAAAATCATATAGTTTTCAACCCACACGATGCAAAATGGGTCGGACGGGATAGGTTTGTTTTGTCAGCAGGACACGGCTCGGCAATGCTTTATGCTATGCTGTATTTAACAGGATATGACGACATAAACATTGACGATTTGCGAAATTTTAGACAAATAAATTCAAAAACCGCAGGGCATCCGGAATATAACTTGCTTGACGGAGTTGAAATAACAACAGGCCCTCTTGGTTTTGGCATTTCAAGTGCTGTTGGTATGGCATTAGGGCAGAAAATGCTTGAAGCAAGATTTGGAAAACTTTTTAATTCAAAGACATATTGTTTCGTTAGCGATGGAGATTTAATGGAAGGTATTTCCTATGAGGCGTGTAGTTTTGCCGGACACCATAAACTAAACAATTTGATTGTAGTTCACGATGATAACAAAATTACCATTGATGGAAGCACGGATATTACAACAAGCGAAGATATGTTGGCACGTTTTAAGGCCTGCGGTTTTGAAGTAATGGATTGCAATGGGCATAATGTTGATGAAATAAATAAGTGCTTTGAACTGGCGAAAAAGAGTGAAAAACCAGTTTTTATTCAAGCACATACGCATATTGGTTATGGCTGTTTGAAGCAAGATAGCAATAAAATTCACGGATCTGTTTTGAGCGATGAGGAATACGAAGATTTAAAGCAAAAAATGGAATGGAAAAGCCAGCCATTTGAAGTTGAAGAAGATATTTTTAACGATTGGCGGAATTTTTGGAAAAGAAATGAAGAATATTATGACAACTGGCAAAAGGAGTTTGAAAATAGTGATAAAAAGGACGAAATTAAAAAATTCTTTGATGGCGAATTGTCAATTTCCAAACAAAAACAGGAGGAGATTTTAGCCTATTTCAAAAAAACAGAAAGCGAAGCAACAAGGAAGTCGTCTGGTGTGGTTTTAGAGGCAATTTTAGCGGAAAATCCGCAAATCATCGGCGGAACAGCAGATTTGGGAAGTAGTATAATGTCTTTTAATTCCGCAAGCAAGCCAATAACAAAAGACGATAAAAGCGGAAATTATATTCACTACGGCATCCGTGAGTTTGCAATGGGAGGAATAATGTGCGGACTTTCGGCTTGTGGTTTTGTCCCCTATTCTGGAACTTTCTTGGTTTTTAGCGATACGTATAAACTTGCAATTCGTATGTCTGCATTGATGAAATTGCCAATGATACATATTTTGACACACGATAGTTTTTATGTTGGCGAAGACGGCACTACACACCAACCAATAGAGCAACTTGATGCTTTAAGAGCAACGCCGGAGATGTTGGTTTTTAGACCTTGCGACATTGAAGAAACTTTTGAGTGCTATAACTTTGCGATTAAAACAAAAAAGCCGTTCTGTATGGTTTTGAGCCGTCAAAATTTGCCTCAAATAAAGGAAAAAAATCAACCAATATCAAATGGTGCTTATGTCATTTATTATTCAAAAGATTGTAATGATGATAATTATGATTATACAATTTTAACAAGCGGGAGCGAAGTAAGTCTTTCTATTGAAGTGGCAAAAAACCTTGAAGGAGAACACAAAAAAGTAAGAGTCGTCAATGTTTATTGCTATAATCTGCTTAAATCATTGTCATTTGAAGAAAGAAATAACATTTTATATGGTAATATCGAAGGAAAAATAAAGCCAACACAAACTATTGTCGCGGTCGAGGCAGGTTCTTGCATATCTCTTGGGTTGCTTACGAAAGGTGGTTTAATAATAGGAATAGACGAATTTGGAAAATCTGGAAAAGCAAAAGACCTTGCTGAGTATTTTGGTTTTACGCCTGAAAAAATCACTGAAAAAATAAAGAATTTTAACAGGTGAGTTTATAAAATATGAAAAGTCTTTTTGAGGCACGGCAGGTTGCTAGCGAATTTGCCAATGAAATCTTGAAACTGGAGAATGTTATAAAAATCAAAGAAAAGCAAATTCGTTTGAATGAAATTGATGAAATTATTGCAACAAATACAGATTGGAGCGATATAAAAAAGTTTGCCGAACTTTCAAAAGAAAAAACTTTTCTAGAAAATACTTTGAAAAATTTCAACGCTTTAAAAACAGAAATCGATGATGTTATTGAGATTTTAAAGCTTCCAGATGATAATTTTGACGAGGAAATGTTGAAAGAAGTTGATGATAACATCGACAAATTGCAAAAGGAAGTAGTTGATTTGAGGATTAAATCTCTTTTTAGCGGAAAAACGGACAGCTGTAATGCATTTTTGGAAATAAATTCCGGTGCTGGCGGAACAGAAAGCAATGATTGGGCAGAGATGCTTTTAAGAATGTATTTAATGTGGGCGGAAAAAAAAGGCTTTAATGTTGAAATTGCTGATAAAGTCGCAGGTGAAGAAGCAGGAATTAAAAGTGTTGTTATTAAAATCTCCGGAGAGTTTGCGTACGGACTTTTGAAAAATGAAACCGGAACACATCGCTTGGTTCGTATTTCTCCTTTTAATGCAAATGGTAAAAGACAAACAAGCTTTGCGGGTGTATTTTGTTATCCGGAGGTCAACGACGACATTGAAATAAATATAAATCCTGCTGATTTACGAATTGATGTCTATCGTTCGAGTGGTGCAGGCGGTCAGCACGTAAATAAGACGGAAAGTGCCGTAAGAATTACACATATTCCAACTGGCATTGTTTGTGCTTCGCAAACACAAAGGTCGCAACTTCAAAATCGTGAAAATGCAATGAAACAATTAAAATCAAAACTTTACGAGCTTGAATTGAAAAAGAAAAACGAAGAAAAACAAGCAACAGAGGATGCCAAAAGCGGTATTTCTTGGGGTAATCAAATAAGAAATTATGTTTTGCACCCATATAAAATGGTAAAAGATTTGCGAAGCGGTTTTGAAACTGGAAACACTTCTGCTGTTTTGGATGGGGAGTTGGACGAAATCATAAATAGTGTGCTGATAAAATGAAGTCTTTTTATTTTTTAAAACCCTAACTCAGCTAAAGTATGTCCTGCATTTAAACAAGATAATATGTTGCTGTTATTTATTTGTTTATTTCCGTGTTCTTCCAGTATGATGCTATTTGGATTCAGCGTTGCCTTAGTAAAAGAAGTGCCAGAAGAGCTTCCTTGTTCTTTAATGATTGCAGGGCTACCAAGTTCTATTTTTGAAATAAAATATTGTTTTTGTCCTCCCAGTCCAGAATTATTCTTAGAATATTCGATTTTGCCAGAGAGTGTTAAAAGAAGTTTTTTTGCTTTATCATCATATGTGCCAGCCGTGGTTGCGCACAATGTGTCGTCTTTTTTTATTGAAATATCTTTATTAATGCATGGAAAAGTCTTTGAAACAATTTGATTACCATCATCTAAAAACAATGTCGTAACAATTGAATCCGTACCGGTTAATAAAATCGGCACTTTTTCAAGATTGTTTATATTTTTATCTCCAGCGAACTCGTTAAGAAAAAAATCTTTGAATTTTTCTGTGTCAAAATATGGATCACTCAGCAGTGCTTTGCAACCTAAAAATTGAGGTTGTGTTGCAAGTAATTGGGGATTGTTTATGTCGTTAATATTGGAGATATTATTGCAAAGACTTTGAAGTTGATTTTTGTATTCGGCAAAACTGATCTGGTTATGCGTTTTAACTATAGCTCCTTGTTCATTTAATGAGCAAGTTGTCAAAGTAGGAGCATCCGCAGATTGCAAATTAATAAACATAATGGATTTAGATTTACCTTTGCCTTTCGCAGGAGTGAAACCCTGTCCTTTTGAACGAATGTTACTTTTGTTTCCTTTTTGCTTTTGTGATAATTCTAATGATATTTTTTCTGTTTTTATTGGGATAAATTGATTTGCAGAAGTAGGAATATTCCTATGTGGAGCGTTGTATTCTATAACTGACTCAGATTTTTTATCGTTATTTTTTTCCGATTTTTTAGATAAAGAAACATCTTGATTAACGTAATGTTGTTGTAATGGTGGATTATTTGATTTAATATTTTGATTATTTTGCGACCAAAACTGACTATTATTTTGATTTTCTTCTTTTTTCTTCTTATCGTCGTTGCTTAAAAGCGAAAAAGCAAGAATACTCAAAATAACAATGACAGAAACAATTATTGCAACAATTTCCCAAGTTTTTAGAGCCAAATTACAAGCTTTGGGATTTTATCAAAAAAAAAATTATCAGCAAACGAATAAAGCTATTATCAATAAAGAAATTATTAACGATGGAATGTATATTGTCGCAGTTGAAAAAGACTGGTCAAAAAATCTTCTATTGTTGTTAAAATTAACTAAGTGATTGACTATTGGAAATAAATACAGCACACATACAATTGTTCCAATTAAGATTGTTGGAATTATTAAAAAGCCAGTATTTGAAGTTATAGTGGTTTTTAAAATTGCACTCTTTGCAATACTTCCGAAAGTTAAAGGAAAACTTAAAAGGCTTAAACAAGGAATAAGAAAGATTGTTGATAAAAATATATTAAAACCATTACGACGAAGTTTTAATTCGCCGACATTATAGCAATGATACCTAGCAAGTAGATAACCAGCATAGTAGAATAATAGAATTTTTGCAAATGAGTGAGCCAAAAAATGCATTTTTGCTCCCATCATACTCTCCTCGGTAAAACAAAATATACACATAGAGACATATCCAATCTGGCTTATGGTTGAATACGCAAGACGCTCTTTTATATTTTTGCTACCTATTGCAGAAATTCCTGCTACAATAATACCAAAACAAGCAACGTACAAAGGCCAATAAATATCGCATATTGTATAAATGTTTTCTCGTAAAAATTGCAATCCAAAAGTCTCACTGACAACTTTATAAAGAAAAAATAATCCGCCTTTTACAACAAGAACAGCGTGCAACAAGGCGCTGACTGGGCTCGGGGCGACCATTGCATGAATTAGCCATTTATGTAGTGGATAAATAGCAGTCTTTGAAATTCCATACATAAACAATAAAAACAGAATGTTAATATAACCTTTTGATATTGGAACCGATGTAATTATTCCATTAACTGAAAAATTTGTGTGCCCCGCGAGGTAATAAATAGCAACGATTGCCGGTAAAAGCAATAAAGTTGATGGAAGAATTAAATACATCGCATAAGAAAACGCGTGTCTTTCGCTATTTTCGTCGCCGTGGTGTTTGACGAGCATATATGTAAAAACAGATAATAAATCATAAAAAATAAATGCCGTTATAAGATTGCCGGAGTATGCTAATCCTATGCAACTCAAAACAGAAAGGAATGTAAAAATATGAAATCTCATTTTGTGTTTATCCCTTTCGAAGTTCATATATCCAATACTATAAATTGAGGTCATTAGATACATAAAAAGAATTAAAAACACAAAGACGTTTGAAATAAATGAAGTTTTTAAACAAAAGGAAACGCCATTGATAGCAAAGCCGAAATTTAAAATTGTGTATTCAAAACTCAATTTCTTTAAAAGTAAAGCCAACATCCACCTTTAATAAATAAAGCCGTTTATGATTGTCAATTTATTTTTAAAATTATACTTCTAAAATTGTCTAAAAGAAATTGACGAAAAAACTAATCGGAGAAACGATTACAAAAATTCTACACCAAACTTTGCTTCAATGTTGTGATTATCCATTTTTACCATAGCTTTTTCTGATTTGCTGTATCTGTATTCTAATGCGATTAAAAACATATTATTTATGGTAAGCTCGCCTCCAAAACCAGTGCTTACGTCTGCGATATTTTCTATTTTATTGAAATCGGCAAGTGATGTTTTTATTCTCGCGACATTAAAGCCAACAAACCCATAAGGACTTACCGAAAATCTGTCATCTAAAACAATTCTTGCACCGACCTTAAAATGTGCTAAAAATACCTCTTCGTAATACCTTCTTACATTTAGTTGTAAATCGTCATCATAAATTGTATTATATTTCTTTTTAATCGTCGGTATTCTTCCTTGAAATTCAACACCAACGAAAGGATGAAAAGTTTCATAAATGTTGAAATAAAGGTTATATCCAGCACCAATTATTACTGGTAAATTCGCAAAACGTTTATTTGTCTCGTATTTAACTTGTGAAACCTGTAAGGCAATTCCAATATACCCCCTTGCACGTCCGTAAACGTGCTCGTCAAATATAGTAGCTTTTGAGGTATTTGAATTAAAAGCAAAATTCACTAATAATAAAAAAAGTAAGCAAATAGTTTGCAATTTCTTGCTTAGGGGGCACATAAAAACATTTTGTAAAAAAAAAACAATATTTAATTCATTTTGTCAAGCAAAATTTAACTACTGGTTGTTTTTTTTATAAATTCAAGAAAATTGATTTTAAAAAATAAGCATTAAGTTTTAGTCAATTGCTAATGAAATATAGTGATACTGCGATAATTATTCCTGCCCGCTACGGATCTACAAGATTAAGAGGAAAATCTTTAATGGATATAAATGGAAAACCTATGGTCGTAAGAGTTATGGATATAGCAAAAAATAGCGGTTTATGTGATGTTATAGTTGCGACGGAAAACCAAGATGTTGTTGATGTTGTTGAAAAATTTGGCGGAATTGCAATATTAACTGACGACAGCTTGCCTTCTGGAACAGACAGGGTCTATCAAGCATTGGAGAAGAGTGGAAAAAAATACGATTATGTTATTAACCTGCAAGGCGATATGCCAAATATTGATGCAAAAGTCATTGAAGATGTTTGCGAGGCGGTTCATAAAAATGTTGCAGACATAATTACTGCTGTTTATAAAATTGAGGATAATTCTTGGAGAGAAAAAAAACAATGTGTTAAAGCTGTAATTTCAAATACAAATAGCGATGATATTCATAAATGTTTATATTTTAGTCGCTCAAATGTGCCTTATGGAGATGGCGATGCTTTTGCACATCTTGGGATTTATGGATATACCTTTGAAAGTTTGAAAAAGTTTATCAGCTTACAACCTTCCCCATTGGAAAAAAGCGAAAAACTTGAACAATTGAGAGTATTAGAAAACGGCTTAACTATATCAGCAATAATTTCAAAAACTTTTCCTATAAGTGTTGATGTTGCAGAGGATTTGGAAGAAGCGAGAAGAGTTATAAAATAAGTTATAAAGCAACTTTAAAATGAAAAAACCGAACGCATTAAAATTTTTATTTTTTTCTTTCTTGTTTTTCTCCATATGTTGCGGTATAGCATCTGCAAATGCAAAAAGAATGAGATGCAATTTGTCTTCTGATTGTCGTCCGGGTTTTGTTTGTGTTGGAGGAATTGGAGATTACGATGGCTCGACAGTAGCAAACGGATGTTGTGAGATAATTCTACCAATTCGTCAGGTTTGTCTAATGCATAATTTTCTTACTGGATCATTTGGTCGGGGAATTACAGCTCTTGTTGTTATAAGTATGGGTTTGGCTGGTATTTTTGGAAAGCTCGGTTATCGTTCGCTTATAACTTTTTTTGTCGGCGTAGTTTGCATTTTTGGCTCTTATCAAGTTGTTTATTTGCTTACTGGTTATAAATATCAAATGTGCGAACTTGTAGATACAAGCACTCCACCGGGAAAATGTGCCGATGAATACGACGAGGAGACTTTGTATAATGCAGTTGGCTGATTTTTATTCATTCTTCGTTGTGTTGTCTTCCGTGTTTGTTTTTAATAATCATTTAACCAAGCGATATGTTTGGTTTTAGTAATTTTAGCAGTGGTTCAAGCTCCGTGATTAATTCTTTTTTCTCACGTGCAACTAATTCCGTTTTTTCATCTCTTGGTTGTCCTTCTTTAAGTTCATTGGGTTTGAGTTTTTCAAATGTTTTCAAACTACTAAAAAGCAGTTCAGCGGAAGAAACAACGGAATTTAAAGATTTAAATCTTCAAACTTCAACTTACAATAAAGTTATTCCGGAAGTTTTTGGTTCTGTTCGCATTTCTGGTAATGTAATTTGGACAAGTGAAATAAAAAAAACAAGTATTTATCATCCTTCTAAAATGACAAAATACGGACAACAAAGTGCTTATACAGAATATTTTGTCCGTGGAAGCTTCGCAATTGCTTTATGTAATGGCGTTGTTGATGAAATTAAAAATATTTATGCAAATGATGAGGTTTTAAACTTAACAACTTATAACATAAAAATTTATTACGGAGATAACGAGCAACGGGCAGACACAACAATAAAAAGCTACTTAGGGGAAAATACCCCTGCATTTCGTGGTTTATGTTATGTTGTCTTTACAGAGTTTCCAATGGAAGAATTTGGTGGTGTAATTCCAAACTTCACTTTTGATGTCGTTAGAAATAAAAGCATAACAAATGAAAACGAAGAAATGGAAAATCTTGTAAAATCAATAACGATAATACCTGGAAGTGGGGAATTCGTTTATGATACTATTACGCAAAAAAAGTTAAATGGTGAATGGATTGCAAATACTTTTTACGAAACAGAAAAAGCAACAATCTTAAATAATCATACTGCAATGAAAAACACAGATGCCGTTGATAGTTTGAATGATTTGCAACGAACTTTTCCAAATCTTGAATGGGTCTCTTTGGTTGTTTGCTGGTTTTGCGATAGTTTAAATAGCGATGAAGCAAATATTTATCCTGCCTGTGAAAATAGAAATAGCAAAACTTTACCGGATAATTGGCAAGTTGGAACAAAAACAAGGGCGAACGCAAAACTTGTTGGTTTAGATGATGAAGGAAATATAAGATACGGAGGAACACCAAGCGATACTTGTGTTAAAAGATACGCACAAGAAATTAAAAGAAGAGGCTTAAAATTGTGTTTATACCCAATGTTGATGGTTGATGCCGATAAAAAACCTTGGCGAGGACATATAAAGGGAAGTGCCGATAAAATTGAGAACTTTTTTAACAAAACAAATGGTTATAATTCTTTTGTTTTGCACTATTCCAAACTTTTAAAAGATGAAATTGATGCTGTAATAATTGGAAGTGAGATGGTTGGAATTACTGGAATATTTAATGAAATAAAAAACACATATCCGGCAGTTGACGAATTTTGCAAGCTTGCTGAATATGTAAAGAAAATAGTTAAAAATGACACAAAAATAACTTATGCAGCAGATTGGAGCGAATATCATCACAATGAAAGAGGAAATTATAATCTTGACAAGCTTTGGGCGAATAGAAATATAGATTTCATAGGTATTGATGCGTACTTTCCACTTACAGACGAAACGAAAAGTACTTATGATATTGAAGAAATACAAAAAGGTTGGACAAGTGGAGAGGGATATGATTTTTATTATAAAGACGAAGGAAGAACTATAAAAAGAGATTTAGACCCTGCTTTTGCGTGGAAAAATGTGGAATGGTTTTGGAAAAACGAACATTATAATTCTGACGGAGAAAAAACTGAATGGGTTCCAAAAAGTAAAAAAATCTGGTTCACAGAATATGGTTTTCCTTCCGTGGATTGTTGCACAAATCAACCAAATGTTTTTTATTCAAAAGGAAGTCTTGATAGTGCTTTTCCACGACATTCGGCAGGAAATACTGATTTTAAAGCTCAAAGAATTGCAATAAAAGCAACTGAACTTGCTTGGCAAAATAGTGAATTTGTAGAAAACAAATTTTTATACACTTGGGACGCTCGTCCTTATCCATATTTTCCAAATTTGAGCAATGTTTGGGCCGATGCAGATTGTTGGAAATACGGACATTTTTTAAACGGAAAAGGTGGGGCTTCCCTGCTTTCAAATGTAATAAATTTTTTATGCAAACAAGCGGGCTTGAATGCTGATGAATATGATACAAGTTTGTTAAAAGATGAAGTAATTACCGGCTATGTAATTGATGATAAAAAAACAGCTTTAAATCATTTAAAAACCCTTGCAATAGCTTTTCGTTTTGATGCTTATCTTGATGATGGGAAAATATTTTTTAAATCTCTAACAAATTCAAAAACACACATCGTTGACGAAGACGATATAATTGTTGATGAGAATGCAAAAAAAAAGATGTTTTTTACTGAAAATATAGGAGAAAACAATATTCCCTCTTCTGTTGAAATGTTATTTATAGATATTGATAAAAATTACAATTCTTCAACAGCTATCGCAAAAAATGCTGAAAAAAATAATAGTTATTACAGCACTTCTGTAAAAATTCCTATGAACGCCGGAAGAGCACAAGAAATTACTTGGAGTGTTTTGTCATTTTTATCAAATCAAAAAACAACTTATCAAATAAATTTACCAATTTCCTATTTATCAATTTCACCACTCGATAAATTGGTTTTGAAATATCAAGGCGAAGAACATCATATTTTGGTAAAAAACCTCGAAATTGAAGAAAACGTAACTTTAAAAATCATTGGTTTTTCTTACGATGAAAATAGTGAAATTTTAACAAATTTGTCTTATTCAAGTGATACTTTTTCATCAAAAAAAACAAGCAACACAGAAAACACGAGTTATATTCCAAAAACTAACTTTGAACTTTTTGAGTTTTATAACACAATGAACGATATTACAACTGAAAACTTTACTTTAAATTGTGCTATTTGGAGTGATGACGAAAACTGGAAAGGTGCAACTTTATATTATTCTCTTGATGAAGAAAAAAACTATAATATTTTCGCTCACATAAACACACAAACGACAATAGGGAGTGTGGTGAATTTTAATTTAAAAAATGTTGAAATTTCTTCAAATTATATTGATGAAAAGAGTAAAATCACAATTAGCTTAAAAAATGAAGATGGAAAACTTTTATCAATAACGGATGAAGAATTTTCACAATTAAAAAATAAAATACTCGTTGGCAATGAAATTATTGCTTTTCGCGATGTTGAACAAATTGGAAAAAACATTTTTATAATTTCTCATTTACTGAGAGGAAGGTTTAATACAGACAGCGAAACTGGAAAACACAAAATTGGTGAGAGAGTTGTTTTGATTGATAACGACCTTTTATCCGTAAGTATTCCAACAACAAAGAAAGACAAGCCTATATTTTTTAAAGTTCTTTCTGATGGTGATACTTTATTGAATGTAGAAAGTCAAAAAATCGTTCCAATAGGCAAAAGCTTGATGGATTTTGATATTCATAATTTAGATAAAAAAACTATGCAAAATGGCGATATTCTTTTGTCATTTTCTGCAAGAAAAAACTATAAATTGACAGATCTATCAAATTTTTATCCTTCAAATAGAGTTGTCTTGACGATTTTTGACAAAGATGGAGCTATAAAAAGAACATCCAAGCTTGAAAATACGAGGTTTATGTATTACACGATCGCGATGCAAAAAAACGATTTTGGTAAAATAGTTAGTCAAAACGATTTTGATTTTAAAGTAAGAAGTATAACTAAAATTTAGCATACAATTTGGTTGTAAAATTTAAAAAAATTGTTGTTTTTAATATTTTTATTTTATTCTTTATAGGTTTTTAGTTTTTTTAAGGTGGGTAGAGTTTTAAGAAAAGTAAGCAGTAGTGCTGATTTTTACGATAAAAAGAAGCAAAAAAAGGAAAATGAGTTTAATTGGAATTCAATTCCGGAAGTTAGATTGATAGATGAAAATGGCGAAATGGTTGGTGTAGTTCCTACACCTATGGCTCTAAGAAAAGCAAAAGAAGCAGGTCTTGAACTTGTAAATGTATCTCCAAAAGCTGTGCCTCCTGTTTGTAAAATATGTGATTATGGTAAATTCAAATATGAACAACAGAAAAAAAATAAAGGCAATAACAAAGGCGGAGCTGGAAAACTAAAAGAGGTGCAATTTTCTATTGGTATCAGCGAGAATGATATAGGTATAAAATTGAGAAAAGTTATAGAATTTTTAACCGATAAAAGCAGAGTTCAACTTGTTATGCAGTTAAAAGGTCGTGATATGCCAAGAGTAGACTACGCAATGGAAGTTATGAATGACATATGCAGAAGACTAAATGGTTATTATAAAACAATAGAAGGGCCAAAATTGACTGGTAGGAAAATCATCGCATTGCTTTGGTAGCTGGGAAATCGTTAAAACAGACCAACGAGCCCCGTTATAACGAAAGATAAGACTATTATTACAGATATAACTATTGTTGCAATCCTCATGCTTGCTTGTGTTTTATGGATTGTAAAAGTCAATAATCGTTGACAATTAAGTTTTCCGTAAAATTTGTCGGCGGATTGCTGTTTTTTATGATCGTAGAAATTCTAAAAAGCATAACTGACAGCCTTGGCTCGGTTGTTTTTTTTAATATTTTTTCTTTATTTGGTGTCGGGGGTGCTGAATTTCCGCTTGTTTTCTTTGTCCTCTTGATGGGGTACGTTGTAGTTTGTTTTCAATTACGTTTTGTTCCGCTTTTAAAATTTGGAAAGTGCATAAAATATACTTTTGGTTTCGGAAAGAATAAGACCAAAGAAAAAAAAGAAGTTTCTTCGTTAAAAATACTTTTCACATCTGTCGCAAGTTGTACAGGGATGAACACTGTTGCAGGAATGGTTTTTATGGTTTGTTTAGGCGGACCAGGAACCGTTTTTTGGATACCTATTTTGGCTTTTTTATGCCTGCCATTTCGTTTTGCCGAAGTCTACCTATCGCACTCAATGCGTTCAAGTAAGAGTGGTGAATTTTTAGGTGGCCCTTTTGACTATATGACAAAAGGTTTTGAACGTCTAAAAAAACCCAAGATTGGGCGCTTGCTTGCTTATTTATATGCTTTCATAATGATAGTTTTTGGTGTTGTCGGAGCTTCTATGTACGAAAGCAACCAGTTTGTTTCTGTGATTTCTGGAAGTTTTTCAGTTTTATCGGATAAGCGTTTTATTATTGGTATTTGCCTTGTGATTTTACTTTCTTACATAATGATAGGCGGAACTCGCAGAATTGTATCTTATATGAATTTAATATTTCCAATAATAGCAATCGTGTACTTTTTTGTTTCTTTGATTGTTATATGTGTGAATTATCAAAAGCTTGGCGGTGCTTTTGTAATGATTTTTAATGACGCAATGCATCCAAAAGCAATTGCCGGCGGTTTTGTGGCTTCACTATGTATGTGTGCAAGAAAAATATGTTTAGCTCACGAAACTGGTCTTGGAACGTCTGGTATAGTTCACTCATCTTCAAATGAAAAAGACTCGTTCGTTGAAGCAACAATTTCTATGATGACGCCAATTATAAGCTCCTTGTTTGTTTCTTTAATGAGTGCGTTGGTTTTAATTTTGACCGGATTTTATACAAAAGAGTACGCGAATGGCGGCGTAGTCAGTGTTTTTCAAGCTTTTAAATCAGTGAATTCTGTATTTCCTTATATAGTCACGATTTTGGTTCCAATCTTAGCCTTTAATGTTTTGGTTGGATGGAGTAATTATATTTCAAAGTGTGCGAAATATTGCTTTAATAATAGAAAAATTGTTATTTTCATTCTCCTGCTTTTCGTTGTGATGTCTTTTGTTGGTGCAATGATTGACGACTTTGTTTTAATAATGAATTTAGTTGATTCGCTTGTTTGTTCTATAATTTTTATAAATGTTCCTGTAGTGATTTTACTAAGCAGAGGAGTTTGGAAAGCATTAAAAAGTTATAAATTTAAGTAAATTTTATGGTTGCGAGTGATAGATTTTTTTTGAGAAAAAGGTATTTATTTTGGATCTTTGCAGTTTTGTGTCTTTGTTTTGTTTTATTCAAAATCAAAAGCGTTCTTTTGCCTTTTTACATCTCATTTGCAGTAGTGATATTGTTCAGCGGAATAATTGGCAAAATTGAGAAAAAATTTCATATCCCAAGAGCCATAAGTTCTGCGATAATAACCTTATTTGTCGTTTCTTTTATTGTTTATGCTTTTGTCATTACATTCAATAATGTTTTTACTAAAGCGACAATGACTTTTGGCGATGCGGAATATAGATCAAATTTTGTAAATGGAGTTAACAACTATTTCGGTGAAATTTTACAAAAATATAATTTTGAAAGCACATTCAATCTTGTTGCAGGGCAATTTTCAGATTTGTGTTTTGATTTTTTCAGACAATTTTCTCGCAATCTAATTGGATATAGCATTGATTTCGCTTCTATGATTTTCCTTTTTTCATTAACACCAATCGTTATGTTTATGATGCTTAAAGATATGCCAAAAATCAAAAGCAAATTTTACAAATTACTGCCTCAATCTATCCAAGGCGAGGCTAAAAAGCTTTTTAGCGATGTTCACGAGAGCGTTTTTAAATATCTTGAAGGGCAAACGATAGCTTGTATAATCTTATCTGTTCTTTATGCTGTCGTTTTGTTTCCAATAGGTCTTGAACATTTTATTTTACTGGGCATTATTATCGGTTTCTCAGCGTTTGTTCCTTATGTTGGCTTTTATCTTGCTACAACAATAACTTTACTTTCCGCATATCGTCAATTTGGTGATGTAAAAATAGTAATAACCACTCTCGTTGCAATGTTGTTTTTGCAAATTGTTGATAGTGGCTTTATAACACCGAAAGTCGTTGGAAATAAACTTGGTATTCATCCGCTTGTTGTAATTTTCGGTGTCCTTGTCTCCGTGCCTTTGTTCGGCATTTTGGGAATACTTTTTGCACTTCCTCTTGTTGGTGTTGTTTGTTCTGTTGCGAAATTTTTCTTTAAAAAATACAAGGTTAGCTCGTATTATAAGGATGAGGTCAGTATTTGATTTTATTTGTTTTGTTATTTAATTAGTTTGTTTTATATGGCAATTTTTTTCAAAAAAGTATTTTTTTGTTTCTCACTTTTTGTTTTTTCTTTTTCAAGCTCTTTACTTGCAAATGCCAGCGAGCATATAAATTTTGTCGAGAAAGTCTTGAATGATGTATTGAATACACTGGAAAAGGAAACAGAAATGCCAAAAAAACGACAAGCAGTTGTAAATAAGTATTTTTATTTAATAGATTTTGAGTGGAATGCAAAAATGGCTCTCGGCAGACCATTTAAGGATTTAGCAGATGCGGAAAAGACAGAGTATATCAATGAATACACAAAATTTGTCGCTTACAGCTGGTTGCCAAAAATGAACTATGACAGAAGTTTAAATTTAAAATTTTTCGTCAGGAAAGATAGCGAAAAAATGGGGAAACAAGATGAAAAAGTTTGTGTTGAAATAACTGCTCCTGATAGTGCAAAGTATGAAGTTTATTTAAGAATTAGGTGTTTGGAAGAAGAAAAGAGGTGTAAAATTTTGAATGTTGATGTCGAAGGTGTAGATTTAGCTTTGTCATATAGAGCCCAATTTGAAAGTTATATTGAAGAACACGGCGGTCGTGGAAATTCAATCATTGCTTTCTTGAAATCTAAAAATCAGGAGTATAAAAAGAGTGTGGATTTTAAGTTGCCTGTTTCTTAAAAACAAAGTTGACATTTTAAAAACTCGCTTTCACTCATTATTGTGCTTCCTGTTGAGACGGAAAAAACAATCTATGTTGTAGATGGCTATGGTTTTGTTTTTAGAGCATTTTATGCGGTTCCAAACTTAACTACCAAAACAGGAGAGCCGATAGGGGCTGTTTTTGGATTTTTTAAAATGCTTATAAGTTTGATAAATTCAGCAAGACCTGAGTATCTTGTTATAGCACTCGATACTGGAAAAAGAACTTTTAGAAACGAAATTTACGATGCTTTTATTGAAAATAGAGCAATAGAGGAATTATTCAATTCACCAGATTGTGTTAATAACTTCAAAAAAGCAAACATAACATATAACGACGTTAAAAGTAAAGCGAGCAACGAACTTATTAAACTTTTAAATGTCAATAAAGAAAAATTGGAAAAATTTTGCGAGAATTGCGGAGTCGATAAAGAAAATCCGCCTAAAATTTTAATTTTGCTTTTGTTTTTAGAATTAGAAAAAAATGTTAAAGTTGAAGATTACAAAACGCAATATAAAGCAAATCGTGCACCTACACCAGACGCGTTGAAAAGCCAATTTAAAATTATTCGCGATCTGATAGATGCAATGGGATTATATAAAGAAAGTTCAATTGGTTTTGAAGCTGACGATGTTATTGGTTCTATTGCAAAAGAAGCCGTAAAAAATGATTTTCAAGTAGTCATAGTTTCCGCAGACAAAGATTTATGTCAACTTGTTAAAGACGGAGAAATTGGCGTATACGATCCTGCCAAGAAGGTATATTTAAATGAAGAGGGCGTGTTTAATAAATTTGGCGTCAAAGCAAATCAAGTACGCGATTATCTTTCTATTATCGGTGATCATTGCGATAATATCTTTGGCATAAACGGAATTGGACCAAAGGGTGCGGTAAAGCTTTTGACGCAATACGGCTCAATTGCTAATATTTTAGAGCATCTTGACGAACTGGATGAAAAAACAAGAGCGAAATTTATTGCAAGTAGGGATATTTTGGAACTGGCGGAAAAATTAATAAGTCTTCGCTATGATGCGATTTCTGTTGATAACTTTGAAAAATATAGATTACATTTAAACCATAGTGGATTGGCTAATTTCATTGAAAAATACGGGTTTAAATCTCTTGATAAAATGCAAAGAGACAGCGGATTTTTAAAGCATAGGAATGAAAAACACAATAACGATGAAAATAATAAGAAAAACAATTTCGCACAAAAACAAGGGGTTTTATTTTAATTATTTCGTTACTCTTAAAAAGAAGTGAGTTTTAATTTTATTAGGGTTGTTTTGTAAATTTATCTAACTCCTCGCACAATTTTTCATCATCAAATTCTTGTGCCATTTTATGGCATATTTCTTTTTGTTTTTCACATTGTTCGGCTTCTTCGCACAAGATATTACTCTTTTTATTATTCACCTTTGAGAGTTCTGGTTTTAGATTATCTAAATAGTTATAATACAGACTGGCTTTTTTGCAGTTTTTCATATTTAAACGAATATAAGAAAAAGGTAAAATATGGTCTATTTGCAGATTAGCAGGATTTGTTTCAATTATTTCTTTCTCACCATCAAAAACTTTCCATTGTCCTGAGGTTATTTTACAACATTTCTTATTTTTCTTACAATTAACAATTTCGTATTCGGCTTTGTCGATTGAGTGAATAAGTAAAATTAGGTGCCTTGTTGAAAAAAAACACTCCACTTCTTTTGTTGGATTTTCGTCATCACTGATTGTGAGGCTTACGCTACTCCAATGCGGTCTTTTGCATCCATATTCAATTCTTGTTTGAGTGTTTTGGTTTATTTTCGGTCTGTATTTTAATTGTTCTGCAACCGCTTGTTTTGCGATACTTATCAACGACAATATCAATAATACTTTTTTAGTCATTCTTTTTATCATTGATAATATCAATCAAATTGTTATAGTTTTCAACAGACAATTTATATTTTTCTCTTACATCATTAAAACAAGACCGCATTGCATTTATGTTTTTTATAAGTTTAATATACTCTTCTTTTTCAAAGAACATTCCGTTATTCAATTCATATTCATTTGTTTGTTGAATATTACAAGTCGGCAATTCGGCTTTTTCATACGGAATTTCAAGTTTTGTATGTGCAATTTCCACTTTATAAGTTTGACAACTGGCTAACAAAAACATTATTAAAATCTCGCTTCTCATATTCATTTTACAAAAACATTAAAACCTTTTAGTTCATTTTGTAGCTCTTTTTTTAATTGCGATAAGCTTGCATTGTCAAAAGATTTGTTTGTATTTTCATTTGTTTTTTGGTTTATCTCCTGTTTTTTCTTATTCTGCTTTATGAGGTTCTTGACAATACTTTGTTGTTTCTTTTGTGTTGTTTTTTGTGTTTCTATGGTAATTTTATTTGCTTGTTCTGTAAGTTGAAGTCTTGTTTTTTCTCTTTCGTTTTTAATTACATAAATAAAACTGGCAAATATTACACTAATGCATAAAATAGTGGCACCGCAAATTAAACAAACTTTATTCATATTATTCTTTTTTTTAAGATATTTTAATTTTCTGGAAGACACTTTTTGATATATTTGCACTTATAAAAAAAATCCCATCATTTACTTATGATGATCTTTTATTTTGTAAAACATCTCAATTTCTCTATTTCTTCGTTGTTTTATCCAGAATTGCGAACGTCTTGTTACCCATTCCCATTGCTTGCAAGCGTTTTTAACGTCATTTTTCATTATAACATAATACATTTTCATATAAAAATTTTACAGCAGGGGTACATTATAATTTTTCGCCGTTAAAATGAAAGCTTAAATAAAACAAGGAAATCAGAATTGTTTTTTTAAAAAAGCTTTAAAAAGCTATTCCCTTATCGGGATAACGTGCCACAAACAAGATTTGAACTTGCGACCTACTGATTACGAATAGGTTGTTGAAACACTGCTATTTTTAGCGAAACACAATAAAATAAAAAGCAAATTGTAGTTTTTTTATCAAACTTTTATGTATAGTTTTGATTAGCAAAATGTTTAAATTTTTTTTGAAAGTTTGATGGCAAAAACGTCAAACTTTTTGACTTAATTATGTATAATTAAAAAATTAAACTATTCAATCTTATCCAATTCATCGCACATTTTTTCATCATCAAATTCACTTGCCATTTGATGACATATTTGCTTTTGTTTTTCACATATTTTTTTTGTTTCACATAAAACATCACTTTTTTTGTTATTCACTTTTGATAATTCAGGAGTTAGATTTGGCAAATAGTTATAGTATAAATTGATTTTTTTACAATCATTCATATTCAAACGAATATAAGAAAATGGCAATATGTGGTCTATTTGTAAATTTGCTGGGTTTGTTTCAATAACATTTTCTTTCCCATCGTGCACAAGCCATTCTCCGGCAACAACTTTACAACAAGTTCTGTTTGCTTTTCCTTTTTTACATTGTTTTGTTTCAATTGTTGGCTCAATAGAAGAGGTATTAAATAAAACAAAGTGCCTTGTTGTGAATAAACAATAAATACTTATTTTTTCAATATCCTCGCTATTATCTATTGTAGACCTTCCGGTATTTCCGGAAAGTGTAATCACTTTTTCAACATTTCCCCATTGTCGTGGTCTTTTGCAACCATATTCAACTCTTATTTGTGTATTGTGATTTACTTTCGGCTTGCGTTTAACTTCCTCACCAAAAGTTATGTCTGAAAATAGAAAAAACAGCAATGCGAAATATGTTATTCTATTCATTTTTTCTTATCATTTTCATTTATAGTATCAATCAAATTATTATAGTTTTCAACAGATAATTTATATTTTTCTTTCACATCATTATAACAAGCCCTCATTGTGTTTGTGTTTTTTACAAGTTTAATATATTCTGCTCTGTCAAAAAACATTCCGTTATTCAACTCATATTCGTTAGTTTGTTGAATTTTGCAGTTTGGTAAATCAACTTTTGCTTTTGGTATTTCAAGCTTTGAGTGTGTAATTTCAACTTGTGCAATTTTCGCACAACCTGATAAACACAATAAAATTAGGAATGTAAATATATTTTTATTTCTCATTTTCCAACATCATTAAAACCAATTAAAACATTTTGTAGCTCTTGTTTGAGTTGTTGTAAATCAAAATTCTCTACATTTATATCAATACTTTTATTTGTCTGTTTGTTGATTGCTTGTAGTTTTTCATTTTGTTTTACTTCATTTTTTACAATGTTTTGTTGTATTTTTTGAGTTGTTTTTTGCGTTTCTATTGTTATTTTATTTGCCTGTTCTATAAGTTGCAATCGTGCTTTTTGTCTTTCATTTTTAATTACATATACAAAACTTGCCGTTAAAATGCCAACTCCGGCAGCGATGCAACCAATAATTACATAAAATTTTGTTCCCATGTTAGTTATTATTACAAACCTTTTTTTCAAGAACGGAAGTTACGCCTTTTATTACTTCTTTGGCATCAAGTTTTGAGTTTTCAGTTTTATTCATACAGAATATAAACAATAAATGCTCTGCAACAAGAATTAAAAATAATATTGTTAAACTTTTACACAAAGCAACAATTTCAATAACAACCAACATAATTGTCGCAATAAACAAAATTATATTACTTTCATTTATTGTATTGTTGTCTGTAAAAACTTTTTTTATACACTCTTTAATACTCATAATAACACAAAAAACTACTCGCCACCAATAAAACCATGTGCCACATCAAAACTTACTTTATCTGATTTAGCAATTACTTGACTTTTTATATCCAAAACTTTATCAATATATTTTGAATTAAATACTCCGGCAGAGTTAAAAAACACAATTGCCATAAGTCCAAAAGACATTATAATACAACTAAACATTTTGTATTGTCTCTCGTGATTTTTTGAAATTATAATTGTAATAAGTATTATTACAGAAACAAAGTAAAACATTCCAAATGAAATCCAACCACAAACTAAATTTATTCCTATATTACTCATACATTTTCAACATTTTCACACTCTTCAGCATTATTTTGACTATTTGTTATTGTATTTTTATCTGGTTTAGAAGATTTGCCAACAAAATATCCAACAATCAAAGAAGTAATAGACAAAGCAGTAGGGATTACATTTCTTGTCGTCTCTTTTATCAAATCTGTTGCATATTTATAACCATTACCTACACCAAACAACATTAAAGTTAAAATTACAAAAACAAACCCTAATAGTGGCCATAAAATTGTTTTGAGTAGGGAAATAAGTTCTTTTTCTTTGTTAAACTTACAACTTTTCTTATTAGCCTTTTGTAAGGTAGCCAGTATTTTATCAACACCATCAAAGTTTATGGTTTTCTCACTATTCATTTCCAATACCCTTTAACTCCATAAAACAATTCTATTTCCTCATTTCTTCTCTTTTTCAAACCGGGGCATCTAACATCTCTTACACCCCAATCCCACTCTTTACAAGCACGACTTACATTGCCATACATAATGTATTTTTTACATTTACTATTATGAAAAATTGGTCTACAAACATTATAACTAACGCTCAAAATTGCTGTTTTTTCATTATCTGTAAGTTCTCTGCCGAGTGCTTTTTCAATATCCTCAACTTGTTGATAACAAACACATTTAAGATATTCTCTTAAATCTTCCTCTGCTTTTTCTCTTGTTGTTGTTTCGCCTTCTTTTACAGGTATTGTTCCTTGACGATAAGAAATACCATAACCAATAGTGATTTGTCCTGCTGGACATTTATATGCTTTTTCACTATAACCTTCCCATTTTTTGATAAAATCAACAGCACATTGCGGAACGCTCTTCATAAAAAAAATATTAAAACAACATAACAATTAAAACAAAAATTCTTCATTTTCTTTTCAAAATCTTCTGTCATAACACAATAAATAACAAAAATAAAATAAAGATGTAAATCGCACAAACAATAATGTTATACATAAGCATTTTATTCATAATTTATCTTCAATTTATCCAATTCTTCTGCACTTTTACACTCCTCTATTTTCTTTATGTTTTCAATATATCTTTCATTCCATATTGCGTCATCTTTTTCAACAAGTTCTTTAATTGTTTGTAATTGTTGTTCTGGTGTCAATTCAATAACTTCATTGTCTTCGTTGCAATACTTTACATTTTTCATTCCTTGTAAAATTTTCTTGAAATTTTCATCATTTTCATAAAAAGAAGTTATAATATTTACAGCAACTTTGCCAAAAAAACTTATTTTTTCTTCTGTTTTTAATGAAATCCCAGTTGCTGTTGTAGCATTTTGTGTTTGTATATCTGCGTTGTTCTCATTTTCTTTTAGTTTTTGTTGTTTTTTTATATTTTGATATTCTTCTGCAGAAAATTGTTTAATGTATTCTTTTTCTTCATCTATTGTCTCATACTTATTTTTATGTTGTGTGTATTCTTTTAATGCTTCATCATATAGTTTTTGATAACACTCAGTCGTTTCATTAGGTGTTATTGTAAAAACACCACCTTCTTCTATTTGAAAACACAACTCTTTTGTATACTCTTTTATAATTGCTTTTAATATGATCATACTAACTAACTCTCTTCCAAACTACTACTGAAAAACTTTCTGGTCTAACTATTGTTGTTTTACCATATGTATTATTACTTTTTGAAGCATCAAATCGTGTTGGACCAGAAGCGGCATTTTCACCATATTTTATCATTTGTGTGAATACGCCATCCCCTTGTGTGTAAAAAGCACCATCTTGTATTGCACCTGATGAGTTTGATATAAAACCATAATATAGGTTAACGTTTCTTGCAAAAACTGCACCTGTTATGTTTGGCAATCCACCTGCTATTGATGTTCCAGCTGTCTTAGTGCTATCTACCCATAATGCTTTATTGTCATATATAGTGTCTTTTTGCCAAGTAGATGTTATAAAATCATCATTAAATGCTGTATTAGGGTCAGGACATCCTGGCGTTTGTATATATGTACTATTTACAGGATGCTCTCTATCAAATTGTGCGACAATATAATTTTTTAATAAATCATAAACTGCCTTTGCACTTCCTAATTGGCTGTTTGTTGAAGAACTGGTTATTGAAGTTTGTTTGTTTATACCTGTCTCCAATTCTTGTGCTGTTATATTGTCTTGTAAATCTATCCCTGCTATTGTGGTAGTTTTTTCTACATATTCTTCCATATCAACCTCAATTTGATATTCTTTTACCCAACCGTCTTTGCCGTCTGTGTCCCATTCACCGGCATATCTAAACCTCCAAGTTCCTGTTAAAGTTTCTTCTGTATAATCACTTGCATCATTTATAATAATAATATCATTTATTTCTGGTTTTTTGTTGCCACTAATATCTGCGGGATATAAAGTATAATCGCTTGGAACACTCGTCCAATTATTCCAACTGCCTCTAAAAGTTGATGCATTTTTTCTTATTTCTTCTGTTGCAAAATCAATAACCGCCTTTGCCGTTGGAATTTCATTATTTGAACTTGTTGAAAGTATACTTGTAATAATGTTTAACTGTGTTTTAATAAAATTGAAAAAATTACTCACTTTTATCTTTTCAGTCAATGTTGTTGCTTCATTTTGTTTTACAATAGCATCATTTTCATTAGTTGTTGTTGTTTCCGGTAAATGTAAAATATCAACACCTTGTTGTGCCATCACTAAATTGCTTTTTTTTTATTATATTTTTCAAATAAGAGGGTACCCTCGTATTTGTTTTTTACTTTGACTAAAAAACAATATAATATATGTCCTACGATTATAAATTAAATACTGATGGAGATATTGATTTTTCAAATTATGTGTCTGGGACAGAAGAAATAAAACAACATATTTTGATGAGATTGAAAACTGGGAAAGGTGGTTGGAAATATGATACAACAATAGGACATTTATTTACAGATTACATATTAAAAACATATCCACACGATTATATTTCTTTTTTCAACTCAATTACAAGTGAATTGCAAAAAGTGGAAGGAGTGAAAAAAGTAAATATAACGAATTACGAAATAAAAAACGTAAACAATCACCAAAAGCAATTATATTTGTATTTTGATATTTTGCTAAATAATGGTGAAAATATAAGTATAACAAGCGATGGTTATGTGCATTAGTTTTTAATATGGCTACTTTTGAAGATTTTGGTTTGACAGAAAATGGTTATATTACACCGAAAGACCAAGAAATACAATCACTTATTATAAGCGTCGCAGAAGGTTTAAATATACCGACAAACTATGAAGAATACTCAATAAAAGAAATATACATAAAATTACTTGGCGATGTTCTCAAAAGATGTTACGAAAGAGAGGCATATAAAGTAAAACAATCCACAATAGCAAATGCTAATAATATGGCTCTTGATGACATTGTTGCAACAATACCAATGACAAGAATACAACAACAAATAAGTTCTGTAAAAGAGGTAATGACAGGCGACAACAACACAATTATTGAAAACGGCACACAAATCAAAAATCCTTTAACAAATGATGTTTTTACAAACAAAATAGATTACAAAATATCAAATTTGGAATGTGTAAGTGCTATTTTGACAATTCCAGAGCTTGTCGCCGGTGATTATTCAATAACTATTGATAGTGTAAAAATCAGTAAAGAAATTACAGAGGAAGATTTGGAGGATGAGCCAACAATAGCGGAGGTTTTGCTTGAAATGGCAACAACAATAAACAATACAACTTCAATAAATCAAAAAGTGACGGCAATAGTTGTTGAAGAGCAATTAAAAATATATTCAATTTCACCTATTGATACTTTTTCTTGCACATTTGAAGCAAATTATGAATTTGGTGAAATAAGTTCCGTTGGTGAATTTTTTGCAGTTGAAACTGGAGCTGTTGAAGTTGAAAAAAACACAATAAACACACCTATAACTTTAATAAGTGGTTTACATAGTATAAATAATCCAGTTGCTGGTTCTATTGGTAGAGACGAAGAGACAGATGCCGAACTAAAAGCAAGAGCAAATAGTTATATGAATAGCAATAATAAATATGCAACAGAAGTTGCAATAAGAAACGCTTTACTTGCTTTGCCGGGTGTTTCTGTTGCAAAAGTTGGAGAGGAAGTAATAGCGACAATAACAAAACCAGATGAAACAACCACAAACATTTATGGAATAAAAAGTGTAGTTTATGGTGGTGATGACAATAAAATAGCACAAACAATTTTTGATATAAAATCAGCCGGTGTTTCAACAACTGGAAATAGCAGTGCTGAGGTAATTGATACAAATGGAGTTTCACATATTGTAAAATTTTCAAGACCAGTTCAAAAATATGCATTTATTAAAGTTAAACTATACAAAACAAACGACATTACAATACCAACTTCTTATGAAGAAGGAGCAAAAATAGCAATTATGAATAGCGATTATGTAAAAAAGCACGAAATAGGACAAGAATTTACACCTTGCTATATTATCACTGCAATATGTTCTTATTTGACAACTGCAATAGGTAAAATAGAAGTAGAAATTGCAACAACTTCAAACCCAAGTATTCAACCAATAGAAAGTGATTGGACAGACGAAGAAATTGTTATCGGCGAGGATGAAAATGTTGTGTTTGATATAAGTAGAATTCAAGTTGATATTTTCAATAGTAATTTATGATTATTACAGAGGAAGAATTAAGAAATCTTGGAATATCAGAATGGGCTTTACAACAATGTAAATATGCTTGTAATAGCTTGCCTTGTTTTTTGAAAAACAAACGGAATGCTGAAGCTATTGCTTGTTTGATTGCTATATGTATAAGTGAAGTTTTTGAAACAAGTTCTATAAATTTTGATATAGAAACTGCTATTAGCTATTCACTTGATATAATTGGTGGAAATATGTTTTGTGGTAGAAGATTACTTGAAGACGAGCAATATAGACAAGAAATTAAAAGAACAATAAATGCTAAAGAGCCGCCAACAACGGCAAATAGCGTGATTAACTCATTCAAACAACTTTATAATTGCAGTCAGTGTTTTTATTCGGAAGAGAAATACAACACAATAGCACTATATGCAAGCTTTCCAACAGAACCACAATCAACAGATTTTTCAGCAATGAAACAAATGATAGCGAACGGTGTGCATTTGAAAGTATATTATGCTGTTGGTGAGAATGTTATTTCAATAATAAACACAAACCCACCTCAATATGGAACTATTTTATTTGCTAATGGTGAACCTATAATAGCGAACAATACTTTTTTATGTGCTTCACAATTTACAGAAGTTGATGTTGTGTAATTACTTCTTTTTGATTACTTGAAATTCATTGCTATTCAATAATTGCCCGGTGTCTATCAACAATTTTGAACTGCCTTTTCTTTTTATTGTAGCATCTTTCAGACGCGGAGTTTTGAGTTTTCTTATTTCTGTTTGCTGGTCTTGTTTTACTTTTAATCCAATTTTTTTTACACTTTCATTGAAATAAGAAATATCATTTTTATGCCAAGTGCCACTTATTGTATTGTTTATAATTTTCTCATAATTTTGTTTATTTCTCTTGAAACTTGGTCCAGCAAATGGTCTCTCAGGAATTATAACCTTTCCTTTTTTTTCAACACCATATTCGTGAATTATAGCAAGATGATTATTTTTTATGTTTCCTTTTGATTTTCTGTTTGTATTCTTCCCTTTTTCAAACCATCCGGCTTTTACCTCTGTTTTTGTTATGTCAGCAATCAATTTTCTTATTTTACTATAACCAATATCTGTGTCTTTAATGGCTGTATTTTGCGACATATTAAAATCTAAAATTGCTCCTACCAGTCATTGCAAAAGCAGAAGTAAAACAACCTTTAATTTTTTTGTATTTATCAATAATTTTTCTCCATTCTAAAAAATAGTAATTGTCTTTGTAAGATTTTTCATTGTCGTTACCAGTGTTTTTGATTTCAAGAACGCCAGCTTTCAAACCTTTGTGTTCTCCGGCAAATGAAAACAAAATTGTATTTTTCAAAATAAACAATTTATAGCAAGTATAGTAAGCAACGGCATCATTATAATCATAAAAATGCTTTTCTTTTCTTGTATCAAACAAATATGCCGGTGTATTCATTTGTGCATCTTTAATTGCTTTTTTCACTTGCAACATTTTACTTTCTTCTTCGGATGCCAAAATTGGTTTAAAGTCATTTGTTATTGATTTTACATTTTTTATTACTTCCAATTCCTCCTCTGTATAAGCAATTTCTTCACCGGACATATGGCTTATAAATAAAATATACTTTTTATATTCAAATATGAGGCCTATTGTTTGATAATAATAAGTGAATACACACAAGAAATTGTGAATTTTCAATTTACAACAAAATTTTCAAGAAATGAAAAAATCGTTTATAATTCAAACAAATTCAAACCAACAAATAAACAAATAGAAGTGTTTAATGATTTGCGCCAAAAACAATATAGAGACATCTGTTTATACGGTGGTGGCAGAAGTGGCAAATCAATGTTGATATGTATTTTTATAGTTCAAAGAGCAATAATAGCACCATATTCACATCACATTATATTTAGAAACACTGCAATATCAGCAAGAAATAGTATTTTTAACGACACATTGCTTACAAAAATAGCAAATTTTCAACAATTCAAAAGTGCTTTTAATAGTGCATCAATAGACAGAACAAGAATGATCATTACTTTCAAAAATGGTTCAACAATACAAGTTTTTGGAATGAACCATATTGATAAAGTGCTTGGGATTGAATGTAGCACACTATATTTTAATGAATGTAGCGAAATAGAATACAATAAAATAAATGTACCAATATCTCGTCTCGCTGAAAAAGCAAAAACAATAATAGGAGGCAAAAACTTAAAAAATATGATATTTTATGATTACAATCCTACATATAAAGCACACTGGACTTATAAATACTTTATTGAAAAAAGAGAACCTTCCTCTGGCGTCCCAATAAAAAGAGATATTTATGTGAAATTATTAAACCCCATTGATAACCAACAAAACATTTCACCGGATTATATTTCCTCAATGATTGAAAGAGGGTTTGGAGATAGATTTGTAAAAGGCGTGTTCCAAGATGAAGTTAAAGGTGCTGTGTTTTCACAAGAAAGTATAATAAAAGCAAATGATCACTATATGAGTGGTTGGCCTCTTGAAAACCTACGAAACATTATGTCGCAAGTAATAATAGGGGTTGATCCTGCCGTTGAAACAAACAAAGAAAATGATAATACAGGAATTATAGTTGCCGGGACAAATGGTGAAGATTATTTTGTTCTTGAAGATAAGAGCGGAAAATACAAAGAAGAAGCTGTATGCGGTATAATTCTTAATTTATACAAAAAATGGAAAGCAAATTGTGTTATCGTTGAAGTAAATCAAGGAGGTTCTTGGATACCGGGCGGAATATCTATGTATTGTAAAAATAACAATTTGCCACAAATACCAATCAAAACAGTGAGGGCAGTTTTCAACAAAAAGACAAGAGCAGAACCGGTGGCTGTGGCTTATGCTAATGGTAAGGTAAAACACATTCAAGATTTTAATTGCGAAGGAAGAGTTGTAGAGCATAAGCTTATGGCTCTTGAAGATGAACTAACAAGTTATACTGGAGAAAAAAATGAAAAATCACCAGATAGAATGGACGCTATGGTTTATGCAATAACGTATATGCTTGAAGAAAAACCAAAAATCAACCGCTCTTATACAATCTTAAAAGGGTTTTATGGCGATTGAAAATACAAAATTGGTATAAAAATGTATCCCCTATATTTGTTTAATAAAATCAATAATTTTAATTGAATTGTGGCATTAAAATATGGTTTTACAGACAAATCTGATGATTATTTTGAAAGAATAATACAAGTAGAAAACAATGACTATATTTTCAAGATACAAAGAATAAAAATGGATGAAAACACCGATGAAAAATTTGATTTCTGGAATTGTAAAATAGAAGACAACAATGGCAATATATTATCAAACAAACCAATTACATACAATAGCAAGATTTTTTTATACAAAAAAACACAAAAACTGGATGGAAATTTTGTATTTATAACAAAAGACACAAATAAAACTTTTGCAAGTGGAGATGATTTCAAAAACGACGAAACAAGTTTGATTTACTATACAAGTGAAGATGTGAAATAATATGAAAAACTTTATAAGAAAATGTAAAATAGAATTTTATAGTAAAAATGGGGAATTACTTTATACATATAATGCCGGTGGCGGGAAAAAAAAAAACGGCAATTTTTCACCAAGAGTTGTCTTTGATATAGTAAAAACAAACTCATCAGCACTTCAAACAAGCACAATTAAAATGTATAACCTTGATAAAGAAGGTGGTGCTTACCTTGCGTCAATACAAGGCGATTTGAATGTTAGATTGTTTGCTGGCTATGAAGATGATTTTAATTCAGCAATAGGTGCAACAATACCAATTTATTCCGGTATGATCTGCCAAACACCAAAGACAATTTACAGCGGTGTTTATGTTGAAACAACTTTTTATTGCTATTTTGGTGTTTTAATAAAAAAAATTAAAGTTCCTCCATTTTCAATAAAAGGTTTGGTTACCGCACAAACTTTGTTTTCAAATTTGAGAAGTAAAATTAAATCATTAGAAATTGATAAAGTATTGCCTACAGATACTCCGCTAACAATTCCAGAAGATACAGATTTAATATTACAACTGGGGCCAACAATTATGACAAAAACAATAGCAAAAATTGGTTATTCAATACCTCTCACACATACTCTTGATGAGTTTTTAACAATAATGGCGAAAATTTTGTCGGATGATAACAATGAAGTGCAATGGTATTTGGACGATGCTAAAAGACAAATAGTTTTTTACAACACAAGTTTTGCCGGTAAGGCAAACAATATAGTAAAATTACAACAAGGAGTGAATATTCTTGAGTTTGACCAAAATAGTGTTTTACAATATGAGCGGGCACAATATCTTGCAAATTTAACTGGAAAACAACAAAAAAAACATAAACAAAAAGAAAATCAAAAAGAAATTTACAACACTTCAACTTATATTCAAAAAGATATTTACTTAGATACACAAATTTTGTTAGAAAATGTAGAAGCACCAACAAATATGTCTATACAAAAAATTAGATATTATGGTGATACTTATGGCACAGACAATGATTGGAGGATGGACTTAGAATTATATGAGCGGGGGAAATAATGATACATTGTTGGCAGAAACTATAAAATCTTTGGTGTTGAAGATACTGGAAGATTATTTGTGCTTTGAACCAGTGCCAGCAAAAGTATTAAAATATGATTTCAAAAAAAGAACAGCGGATATAAAACCACTTGTCGGTATAATTGATAAAGTGGGCGATGTGCTTGAAAACCAAGAATTGCCAGATATACCAGTTATCTTTCCAGCTTGTGAAAAAAGTGCTTTTTCAATGCCTATTGAAAATTGCGAAGGTTTGTTGATTTTCACAAAATTAGGAATTGAAAATTGGCAGTTTTCAGGTGGCGAACAAAGCGAGGCAATAACAACTCGTTATAGTAGAAGAAATGCTTTTTTTATTCCTGGTTTGATAAACAATAAAACAGAAAATAAATACATAGACAACGGCGACGATTATATCAGGCACTTTTTTGAAAAAAGTGAATTTAGAGTGACGAAGGATGAAAAACTCAATTTTGTTATAAATGAAGTAAATTTAACAGAGCAACACATAAATGACACAATAAACACTACAAACTTGTCAGACAAAATAAAAAGTGCTTTACAACAAGTTTCAACTGCATTAAATGCTCTTGCAACTGCAACATATGGCGGAGTTCCTGGCCCGGCAAGTTGTGCTGCGGATTTGACAGCGGCGAAATCACAAATAGACAGCATTGTAAGCGAAATAGACCAAATTAAAAGTAAAAGTGATGAAGTTAAACAAGCATTTGAAAAAGTGAAAAAGTAGTGTTTTATGTTGTGTGTATGATTGATTTTAGTAGTATTGAAAAGCCAGTTGTTATTGAGTTATCAAAACTCAAAAAATGGGATGATAATCCGAGAGAAATATCGCAACAAAGTCTTGAAGATGTAAAATACAAAATACAAAAATACTCCAAATTTTTACAAGGACATCCGCTTTGGATCACGCCGGACAAAACAGAACAAGGAAAGTATATTGTATTTGGTGGAAATCAAAGGTTGGAAGCAGCAATGCAACTCGGTTGGGACAAAATACCGGCAATTATTTTTGAAAACATTACAGAGAAAGAAATGAAAGAAGCTGCACTTATTGATAATAAAACAGATGGTGTTTGGAAGTTTCCAGTTTTGAAAGAAAAATTCAAAGACATAGATTTTACAAAGTTAGGTTTTCCGGATTTGAATTTTACACCGAAACAAATTGAATTTCAACAATCGTCTTTTATTGAAGAACCAACGCAAGAAGACACGTCTATTGAAGCTGACGACGACAAATTACTATTACACGAAAAAAACGATAAATTTTGCCAAAAAATAAATAATGGTTCTTTAATAAAAGATTTTGTAATTGCTCCATTTCCTATATTGGATTGTAAAAATATCAATTGGATGAATAGAAAACAATACTGGAAAGAAAAATATACAGATGGCAAGACAAGAGATAATTTAATTACAAATAGTATTGGATTAAATGTAACTAATGTTAGTTGCAGTTTACTTGACCCTGTTTTATGCGAAGTTGTTTGCGATTGGTTTCTGCCAGATGGTTCTTGTAATGTTTTTGATTGCTTTGCTGGTGGCACTGGTTTTGGTTTTGTTTCTTCTTATTTGGGACATAATTTTACTGGCATAGAACTAAGAAAAGAGCAATGCGAGGAGAACGAAAAACAATGTGAAAAAAATAATCAAAAAGCAGTTTATCATTGTGATAGTGGGTTAAATGTTGATAAATACATACCAGAGAACTCACAAGATTTATTTTTTTCTTGTCCACCATATTTCAACTTAGAAAAGTATTCAAAACTGCCAGAAGATTTGTCAAATATGTCTTACAACGATTTTATTAAATCGTTGGATATTGCTTTTACAAAATCTATAAAATGTTTGAAAAACAATAGATTTGCTATAATAGTTATGTCAGATGTTAGAAATAAAGAAAATGGTGGATATTATACAATTTGTGATGAAATAAGAAATATATTCAAGAAAAATGGTTGTATAGTTTACAATGAAGTGATATTAGCAACACAATTAGCTTCGGCACCATTTAGGGCAAGAAGAAGTATGATGAGTAGAAAAATAGTAAGAGTGCATCAAGAAGTTTTATGTTTTTACAAAGGAGACACCAACGAAATTAAAAATATATTTCCTCTTATAAAAACAATTGAAGATAATAATGAAGAAGGTTTAGTTGAAGACAATGAAATAAATCTTTGAAGCAATAAACCAATATTGTTTTTAATGTTTAATTTGCTTTTACAAAGTTTTTTAATCTGTCTCTTATTTTAACCAATTTGCAATGTGGATTATATCCAGTATATTACATACCATACAATTGAAAATAATAACATTAAAAGTAATCAAAAACTAAACAAAATGTCATCATTTACTTATGATTTTAACTTATCTGATTTGAAACAAGTGAAAAATTGTGGTTTGAAAGCATTTACAACTTTTGCTTGTGGCGGTGGGGCTGATATTGGCTTGCTGATGTCCGGATTTAATTGTCTTGGAGGTTGTGAAATAGACAAAAACATTTTACAATTTTATAAAGCAAATTTTAATCATAAGTATATTTTCAATGAAGACATAAGAGATTTTGTGGTAAAAGCAAAAAATAAACAACTCCCACAAGAATTATACCAACTTGATTTATTGCATCAATCTCCGCCTTGTAGTTGTTTTTCACTTTCTGGCGAAAGGGAGAAAAGCTGGGGAAAAGAAAAAGTATTTCACGAAGGGCAGAAAAAAACAACGGCTTGATAATTTATTTTTTGAAGCAATAGCATTAGTTAGAGAGCTAAAACCAAAAGTTGCCACATTTGAAAATGTTGAAGGTTTAATAATGGGTAATGCAAAAATGTATTTTTCAAAAATTATAAATAATTTAATAAACATTGGATATAAACCACAAGCTTTTATAGTCGATGGAGCAAAACTTGGCTTGCCACAAAAAAGAAAACGACTTTTTATTGTAGCCCAACGGAATGATTTTTACAGAAACAAATTACTACTAAATTTCAATGAAAAACCAATTACATTTAGCAAAATAAGAGATGATAAATGCGACGAGGTAACACCTTTTTCAACTGCTTCTTTTCAATTGTATATGGATAAGAGGAGAGACGATAATTCTTTTTCACAAATCTGCAAGAGGAATAACAACAAAAAATCTTGGTTTAATTACAAAATTATAAAAAATAACGACATAGTACCAACAATATGCACACAAGCGAATACAACTTTTTTCATCAATGATATGTGTCGCTGTATAAACAAAAATGAGTTATTATCGGCAAGTTCTTTTCCAAAAGATTACAATTTTCTTAATTCAAAGTTATCAAAAGTGTGCTGGCTATTAGGGATGTGCGTCCCGCCTCTTATGATGTATAAAATAGCGGAAGAAATTAAAAAACAATTATTTAGTATGTAATATGGCTGAAAAAGAAGAATACAATATAAGGACATTGAAAAAAACTATATTCAAATTTCTTGCTAATTACTATCCAACTCAAAAAGGTGAAAAAATAAGAGGCGATGAAGCAATAATTTCGCAACTTTTTGAAATAATAATAAAAGGAGACAATAAAGAAAAAATACAAGCAATAACTTTATACAAAGAATTATTAAACTTATTAGAAAAAACACATTTATTATAGGCCTCTTATTTGTTTTTTAAACATAGCATTAAACAGATTCGACAATGACAAGCGATTTTATTATTACAAGAAAAAGTGATTTTGACGATTGTTTTCTAAATGATATAAAATATCATTCATTTTATGAAAACAATAACTGTGGCAAATCATCATTTATAAAAAACATAATGAAATATTACAACACAAATGGACTATTTAGAAATATCATAAACATTCCAGCAAGAGATGCGACACGAAAAAATATTGTTATCAAAAATAAGTACAAGCAACAGATATTGGAAGAATTGAACAAAAGAAAATACAGAACGCACTTGGAGAAAGCAGTAAGAATAGCAAGATTGTTTGGTTCGGCTCTTATTTTACTTGATATAAAAACAAACACAAAAATTCAAGAAAACGACCTCATTGAAAAAGAAGAAGTACAAACTCTTGAAAAGATTACAGAAGATGACACAATAAAAAACTTTTCAATATCACACATTTTTAATCCAAGTGAGTTTTATATTGTACAAGATGACAATGCTTTATACCCGCTTGACTGGGATTACTACATGATAACTTCACCAAAAAGCAGTATCAAAGTTCACAAAAGCCGAGCAATTTTAATCACACACCAGGAATTACAAGAAAGAGCCGACAGATTGTGCGAAGGCAGTATGTTTTTACATTTATACAACGACATTTCAAGATATGAAGATGCCCTTGAAATACAAGCAAATTTAATGATTATGTCGCAATATGATATAATACAAATGGATCTGAACTCGCAATTTACCGGCGATGAAGACAGCGACAAAGCCAAAATAAAAGAAATGATGGACTTGTTGAAAAAAAATATAATGGCGAAAACAACACAAGGAACTTTTCTCGCGGACAAAGAAGACAAAATAAGCCGTATTCAGTCAATTTTTACTGGTTATGCCGACGTGACAAACTCATTTAAAGATAAAATAGTTGCTGGTTCTGGAATACCAAAAATGATTTTGTTTAATGATACTTTAAGCGGTTTATCAAATGAAAGCAATACAACATTATCAAATTACTATGCACATATTGAAACACTGCAAGAAGATTGTTTGAGAAATGCTTGTGCCTATTTGATAAAATTGATTTGTAAAATGAATAATTTTGATATAACAAATTATGATGATTTTGAATTTGCTACATTATGGCAACAAGACGATGAAGAAAAAAGCAAGACAATGTTGAATTACATAAATGCAGTTTCAAAAGCAAAAAGTGAAGACGTTTTAACGACAGAAGAAGCAAGAAATATACTTAAAAACAATAATATACTCCAAGAAGAAATACAAACAGATAATAAAAAAAAAGACAATGAGTTTGATTTGTATTAAAGATGACAGAAGAAATAAATGACATTCCAGAACAATATTCAAAAATTCAATACTTGCCAGAAGATGAAGGTTTGTTTGAGGCAAGTTTTAGTGAATTATTACAAGATGAAATAATTGTGAAAAGAAAATACAAAAGCATAGAAATAGATGAAGAAGACAATTTGCCAAAAACAACTTTTGAGACAATTACAAAACCAATTACTGGAATTATAACACATCAATCAACAATAATGAGTGGTGCCGATGTATCAAAACGTTTAACAAACGAAGGAAACTATATGCAAGGCTCTCTTATGCTAATTACAACTGCTGTTTTATATTTTGACACTCCAGATAGTGTAAATGATATTGTTATTTTTGAGGGCAAACAATACAATGTTGTAAACAAATTTGTTTTCAAAAAACCAATTCCACATATTGAATATATGTTAAAACTTGCTGATAATAGTGATGATTAGTATATGACAATCATAAAGCAAAAAGACATATTTAGAGTTTTTCAAAAAGTGCTATATGATAATTGTGTAGATAAAAACTATATTAGCCAACTAACACAAATTGTTGAAAAAAACAATCAAGCATTTTCAGCAGGACAAAACTTTTTTGATGTTTTGAGATTAAATTTACAATATACAAAAGAACTCACACAAAAAGGAACAATCGGCGAAGTGCAAACTGGCACAACGGAAATAAAACACTTGAAATTGTTTTGTTATAGAATGAAATACACTGGCAATAATTCACAATTCAAACTTGATGAAATAAGAGATAAATTGTTGAATTCACAATCAGCAAAAATAACCTTTCAACATTATGGAATACATTTACATCATATTAGTGATGTTGAAGATATTTCTGTTGATTATGACAACACATTTTATGATCAGTCATTTATGGAAGTAAAAATAATTTGCTATACAAAGAATGTGTTAAATGAGGAGATAATTGCAAATGAATTTATACTTGATACAGAAGTTATTAAACCATTCAATGGCGAAGCAATAGAGGACAACAATTAAAACTTTATTAGTGTTTCAGCGGAACAACGACAATTTACTTCCTCGCCAGGATTTATTCCTTCGTCAAATAAATAAACTCTACCTTCTTTTGCTTTATGGCTGTCACGAACCCTTTCATCCAAACAAGTTCTCCACTTATATTTATTCAAACCAATAGCCAATGATTGTGCCTTATTTCTTTGTCCGTATAACTTGCTAACTTGGTCTCTTGCTATTCTTTTTACTCTATTTTTACTCATTTCTGTCGCTTCAAGTATTTCATCAATCAATTCACTACTTCTTGCACCTTCATTATAACTTTTAACAACAATGTCTTTTATGCCTTCTGCTGTTTGTTTTTTGATATTTTTAATTAAACTAACATTATATTCAGCCCATTCCTCTGCTGTTGAATAAAAATTGTTATATCCGCTTGGTGTTTTGTTTGGTTTATATTTGAAAACTGGTTTTTTCATATAATCATCAACATTGAAATCAAAGCCAAATGCTTTACTCGCACTTTCGTTGTAAAATTTTGTTTCTGTGTTGATAATTTTGCTTCCCATATACAAAGCAGCTATTTTAGTAATAATACTGCCATTTGCTGTTGTTTTTAATAAACTCTTTGTTGTGTCTACAACTTGTTTTTCATTTGTGTTTTTCAAAAAATCTTCCATTTCATTTGTTTTGTATTCAAGTATTGTATTTTTAATAAAAGTGTTATTGTAAATACTTGCCAAGTAATCTTCATATTCAACACACAATGAAGAAGGACAAAATGGTATTTTTATTGTTTTGTTTTTGATTTTTTCAGCAAAATCATCGCCATATAAAATATGTAATGTAATAAGTAATTCCTCGTGCAAAGAAAAACGACGTTGGTCGTTAAACTCAACGTCGTTCTCGTTTGATATTAACTTTTTTATGACATTCTGCGAATACATTACTATTTTTCAGCTACATCTTTATCTTTCGAATTAGAAACTTGTTTCTCCTGTGCTCCGGCATTTTTATCTTTTACATCAGGAACTTGCTCCTTCTTCGCAGTTTGTTTTTTAACAACTTTTTTTGAAGCTTCAGCGACAATTTCTTTATAAGAAAACTGATATTGTTGACAAACTTTTGCCAAGTTGTGAAACTCATTGTCCCCAACTTCGTATTCACCTTTGCCGTGTTTAATTTCTTGTTTTTTAGCACCAAAACATTCATTAAACACATCGCCGTTACTAAACGGATTATCTATAAAAATAGTCTTAGTCATAACACAAACAAACAAAACTATTCAATACCTGTAATCAATTTAATTGCTTCTGGATAAGCACATTTGAAACCACCGCATCTTGCATTTACTCTACGAGTTATTGTGTCTGCTTTTTGCTCGTCTAACAAGAAGTTTGGTTCGCTTCCAACACAACCGAAATAATCTGGATTTTTGACAAAAATAAATCCACTACCTTTTGCGCTATCAAATAAATCAAGTGTTTCACATTCATAAACTTGTGATGGTAATAAGCCAGTTCTTCTTAAAATCATATCATATAAGAAAACACCAGCATTATTATTCGTGTCATAAGGTGTTTGTTTCAAGAATGTTGCAACCTTCTTTGGCAAAACCAACATCTTGCTACTATCACTTATAAACTGACCTGATAACGCATCATCAAGGTCGTTTTTCAACTTCACAATATCGTTGATAATACTCTCCTTACCTCCTGTTTCAGCAACTTTTTGGCTCCATTTTGTCTTGCCATTAACGGCCACAGGAGTATTTTTGTTTGCGACAATCTCATGATTATCCAAAACACCTGTTGTATCCCCACTTGTTGAAGAATAACTCAAAGTTGTATTTTTCTTTTTTTCATTTTTAATAAAAGTATTCAAATTCTTTGACCCGTGAAAATATATGAAATTTTCAGCACTATAAACTGCTTGTGCCAATCTTGAAGGTTTATTTGTTTGTAAAGCAGAGATTAAGTCTTCAACTTTATAAGCACCATTCCTTTTCAAGACACTTTCCATATCTCTCAATCTGGCTTCGTCTTCGGCGGTAAATGTTTGCTGACAACCAATTTTTACAATACCTTGTACCATTTTATCAGCTTTGCCACTGTCTAAATTTGAATACTCTGTTGCACCTTCACTTGTTAAATTTGCATATTGCTTATCGCTTTCAATTTTAACAATTTCATAACTTGTTCTATATTCATCAACAGGAAGGACAGGATAACTTGCCTTGCCGAAGATTTTAATAGCTTCGTTCTCCTCTTCAAGCACTTTTAAATATTGTTTATATTCCAAATTGCTTGCAACATCATTCAAAACACTTTGTAAAACACTAAATTCATTACTCATAAACTAAAAACCATAAAACACCAAACAAAAAAAACTATAACAAATCAAAAGATATTGTTATAATATCCCCTGCCACCCCAGCAGCATTAAATACACTATTTCCAATTCTAATATGATTTACTGTTGTCGCATCTCCTCCTTCACCTTCTGTGTGTGAAGCATCACCACAAACTAAACCATTACTTGGGTTTAAATAAATTGGATCATCTTTATCAACATCGGCACCTAATTCAACATATTTTTCATTGCCTCTTTTTACATAAGAAAACATAGAACCAGCTTTCTTTACATATTGCAAATAAGGTTTATCTGTTGAAGTTTTAGCATCAACAACCTCTGCTTCGTTGCCACCAATACCAACACCAGGAGCAATTACAAAACCAACAACTTTATCTGTTGACGCATTGACTTTTTTATATTTGCCATCGCTGTCAATAGCAACAAAAACACCTCCTGCCAAATTAACGGAAGCAACATCGCTGAAAACCTCTTTATCATTTCCAACCTTACTTGAACCTAACATCACCATCATAAACAAAACAAAAAAAACAAACTAATAATTTCTATACTTATTCAACAACTTTTTCTTGTCTTCAACGGACAAGTTTTTAATATCTGTTTGTAAAAAATCTGCTTGGAAATTGTCTTTATCTTGTCTCCCAGCATTTTCACTGACAATTCTACTAATCATTGTTTTTACATTTTTATTATTCTCCAAAGCAATACTTTTATTTTTGGCTAACATATCAAAAACACCATTTACATAATCGTCGTTTTGTGCTGAATAATCAACATTCATTTCTTTTTGTAATATCTTCCTTTTTAGTTCACTGATGTTATTTACAGTTCTCAAAACGGAATTATCAATATCAAAACCGCTGTCTTTTAATTCATTTGCATAATCTTGTAGTTTTTGTTTATCAAGTAAAATTGTGTTTCGTCTGTTTGCCTCTTCAAGAGTGGCTTGAAGTTTTTTAAATTGTTCTTCATAATTTACTACATTTTGAGGTACAACTTGCTGTGGTGTATTTTCGTTGTTTTCAGCGTTTGATTTCACTTCCTTTTTACCAAAAAACTTTTGGAAAACATTTGTAAAAGCATTTGTCATCTTTTCTTCGTCTATAACAGAAGAGGCTTGTTGATTATTGTGTGACTGTGTTTGTGTATTTGCCGTATCATTATCAACATTTTGGCCTTGATTTTGAACTCCTATATTCTCTTTGACTAAAAAATCAGACATAATTTTTGATTAAAAAAATATAACATAAAATTATTTATCAAATGAAAGGGTAATATGCTTTTTTGATTATATTTTATCGGCGTTTATTACAATAAACTTTTTATTTTACTCCCTAATGAAGTAATAGAGCCATATAATCTTTGTCTTGTTATCCTTTCGCTTTCTTCAAAAAATGGAACTTCTTGCCAAACTGAATTAAAAACAATATGTTCTTGCGTCTGCCAATCTTCTTTTGAAGGATCATTTACTAATTTGAAATTTCTATAATCATTAAATCTCGTTGTTATATCACAAATAATCGCTTCATCATATAATCTATTCAATAATTCAACTGCTTCAATGCAATTATTACTACCAGTTATTAAATTTGCGGCCGTTGCTATTAAAGCATTGTTTGTAATATTATCAAGATTTGAAATTGATATTTGTATATTCAAAGTTCTTGGCGCTGGACGCCAGTTGTCTGTAAATTTTGATCCTTTTTCTATTGCTATTTGTGATAACTGCCCTTGTCTATTTGAAGTGATTTCAACAATTTCTAAGGTATCAGCAAATGTGCCACCTCTCGCCAAACCATCTAAATCCGGATTTACATCATAAGTAATTCCTATTTTTCTTCCAGTTATCAACTCATTTATTTTACTTTGCGCCAAACCTATCAACATAACTAATTACTTAAACCTAAACTTGTTTGCAATCTATCAAATTGATCGTTTGTTATTTGTGTTGAATATTTTTGTGCATTTTGTTTCATTTTTTCTTCAAGTTGTCTTATCAAATCTTGATTTGCTTTATAGGCATCTGTTTGTTGTGATAACTCGTGGTATTGTGCATTTACTTCAACATTTTGTATTAAAGTCATACGTTGTGCGTCAAGATATCTTCTTTCCATTAAACCACCAGCAAATGATTTAGCCCAGTTTTCTCTTCCAGAGGCAACACCTTCTAATGTAATTCCATTTAGATTTACTGGTGTCATTTTTGCCATATCTTCATTTATTTGTTTATTGTATTTCATTTCATTTTCTATTTTAGCTATTTTTTCTTCTGGTGTTTCTTGAAAATGAAAAACCTTATTTAACAAATTCATTATTTTATCAGTTACTCCAAGTTCATCGGCAATTACTTTTAACAAAGGAGCAATCAACATCATTGGCCCCAACATTCTTGAACCAACTAAAATAAATCTTGCTAAACCTACATCTACCAAACCAACTTTATGCATCAACCTCATCAAAGAGTATTTATCAACGGCAAAATAATTCAATGGGTTCATTGTTGACGACAATAATTTATGTTTTCTTATAAACGCCGGAATAAACTTTAACATCAAAATACCAAATACCGCCTCCAAAGCAACACCGTATGCCTTTGACATTGTTTTGTTGTCCGCGATAGCATTTACATACTTAGTCGCTATTTTTGTCAATTCTCTAATTGCTGGAAGGTTTTGCTCCATAAGTGCATTAGATAATCTCTGCATTGAATTACCAAGTGCTTGAATTTGTTTTTCAGTTGTTGACATTATTATATCGTAAGCTCTCTTTTGCTCTCCTTCATATACTGGTTGTCCATCGGGTCTTAATTGTTTGCCAGAGAGTTTTTCATTTAAATCAATTAAATTTCCAAGATTAGAACCTAATGATTTAAAAATTCTTTCATAATTCAAACCACCAATAATACTCCATATAGCCGAGACGTTCTTGCCTTTCTTCTGTGCATCGTCTATTTTCTTAAACAATTCTATCCATTTTTCTCCGGTTCGTCCTGTTTTACTTGCTTCCATTAACTCGTGTGTAAATTTTACCATATCAATGCCCGCCTCTTTGCCAGCAGTTTGGAACATACCTCTATTTTGCCACATTTCACCCATCATTGTTCTTTGATTTAATCTTTGCATTGACCTCGCCACTTCGCTTGCTTCAAAACCTGCATTTATGCCAAGAGTTGCATATGCAGTAGCAAATGTTTCATTTATACCAGCTGTCCGCATCACGCCAGACATATCTTGCAGCGCTGAAAAAATATCAGGAACTTGTGCATTACCATAATTATGATGTGCATATGATATTTTATCACCTAAAACTCTTATTTGCTCCGGTGTTAAATCCAAATTTCCTTTAATAATTGACAAGTTCCTCGCTGTTTGCTCTGCCGACATATCATAAGCAATAGAACCTTGCTCTGTCAATTTCATCATTTCTTGTATTTCATCTTGTGATTTCAAAGTTTGTGCATATGTTTTGTAAGCCCTTGCCAAGTCCGTTAAACTCTTACCTGGTGCAAATCTTGACATTGCAAGTATTTCTTCTTTTGTTTGCCCCATATTGAGATGCGGATTAACTTTTTCAATATCTTTCAAAGCATATTCAAATTTAATTGCCTCTCTTGTCATCAGTGTCATTGAAGCAGTCAACGCCAGAACACTATTCCTCATTGATTTATACCTTTCATCTGCTCTCCTTTTTGCCGCCTCTTCCGCTCTTTCTCTCCTTTCTAATGATTTTCTATGATCTTGCTCTATGTCATTATTTGCTTGTTTTGTCTTGTTTTTTGTGTCTTCTATCCTTTTATCCGCTTTGTCTAACCCGGTATTATCCGATTTAAATGTTAAATATGTAATCAGTTCACGAGTATACCCCACAATCTTCTTATTAACTAATATATTTATTTATCAAACGAGTGGGAATGTGCATTTTTTGCACTTTGCTTTTCTTGTCTTTTGCACTCTTCTTCAACTTGCTTTTGCTCTATAAAAGTAATAACATCATTTATTGCTTGCCAAGAAGACAGCTCCCTGTAAGAATATGTTTTGAAATCTTTGAATGTGATTTGCTTTTTCATTATGAGAGGCAAAAACTCTTCATACATTGTCAATTCTGGATGATCGCTTATAAAATCATTTATGCACTTCTCCCATTCATAGTGTTTATTGCTTTTTTTTACATTATCGTAGTCAAAAATTGATTTTTTTTTTTATTATAACAATAGGCAAATCTCAAAATGTTCCATAAAATATCATATATCAAAACCAGTCGCCCTTCAAGAAACTTCAAAAATATCGCATCATCAAGTTTTAATGGATTGCCGTTAAAAGTTATGTTATTATTACAAAAATCCTTCAAGGTTTTATTTTCAAAAAGATTGTTTGATGTTATAATACTGCCAAACATATTTTTAATCTTAAAAGCATCTTCAACGCTTGGTTCTTTTACAATCAGTGTTATTTCTTCATTTTCTATTTTTTCATTACATTGTTGTGGTTTTTCACCTTGAATTTGTGCTTTTATTTTGTTATATTCTTCCAAATCTTTATTCTGTAAATAATCAGTTATTTGGTCGGCATCATTTACATTATTACAAACCTTGCCACTCTTTATTGTTAAAGTTAGTGAATAATCGTCTTGTGAAACATTTTTTGTCAGTTCATATTTTCTACCATAAAAAGAAAGCAATAAAGTGTTTTCAACTATATTGTCAAAATCATAAAGCGACAAACCAACATCTCGCAACAAGTCAATATTTTCATATCTTACTTCAATTTTATTCTTTTCAACTTCAACATCTTTTGCTTTTTCAATATCAAAAACCTCTGTTTCAAAATTGTCAAAATCATTGTTGTTTTTATCAAAATAAACATTTCCTGCTCTAAGTATTTTTGATTTGTTTTTTTTGTCGTCCTTGAAAGACAATAATTTTTCACAAAACAACTTTCGAATGTTTTTGAATTCAAACCTCTCATAACACAAGTTAGAGAGGTTATTATAGCCACCTTTTGCTTCGGTCAAATAACTTTCAAGAGTTATTGGATATATGTAATTAAACTTTACACTCATTAGAAATCAACAACACCACCATTTATTGAAATTTCATAAACAGGAACTTGATCCGGTTTTTGTTCAACTGGATATAGTTTATCAATAGCACCTGTAATCATTCTTCCGACGCCACCGGAAGGTGATTTAATTATTAAAACAAGAGAACCATTTAATGTCGCTATCAACGAACGAATTTTTAACATTGCTCCTTCTTTATCAACTATTGAAAAAGTACCAGTTCCAAGATGGTCTTTGTGTATTTGTAATTGCACATTCCCGGCGTGTGTAGTTATTGCTGTTGAATGTGAGTTTGAATATTCAATTTTTGCTCCTGTGTCTGCCGGCATCATATCTGTAATGTCCAAGCCACAAAAATTTACAACTACATCACTATAATCATTACTATTTACAACATTCCCCATAAACAAAACCAAAAAAACATTAAACTAATTTTTTCTCAAACTTATTTCACCTCCCAAGTGTGTTATTACACCATTTATTATTACATCAAACACAATATTTTTATACTTAAATCTACCTCCTCCTAAACTTTCCCAGTTGCTATTATCCATTGGATCTGGCATTATTAAAATATAACCATTAGGGTCATAACCTTGAACGTTGTCTTCAAGTACGCCCATTTTTGAAGCAAATAATGCTTTCGTTGCTTCATTCCCAGACAAACAAACATTGTTATTTACTGCTTCAAGAAATAAATTTACTAATACATTTTGAATTTCAGCCACCATTTGCTTGGAGCGAACAATGACATTTTTTGTCATTTTGTAATTCCATAAACGAGTATTTACTTCGTCTTTTAGCCACATTATATTCCTTCTTTGAAAAAGAGAGTCACCATTTACCATTGTTCCATATTGATAATTGTTTTCTTCAACACCTCTATTTCTTTCAATGTAATAGTGATTTATGCACTTGTCTTCAAGAACTTTTTTAATATCGCCTCTGTAATCTTCCGGTTGCACTGCTTTCCAATCGTTGCCCTTATCGCAAACACTTCTTGCACCTGGTTGAGTTGTAATAATATCATTCACCGCCGCAACATTTAAGAAATTGTCTGTCGTCTCTATTGTCTCCTCTTCTTCTCCTTCTTCTATTGTTGGAGTTGTTATAGTCGTCATTGTGTAAGCATACTTCAAAGATTTTAATGTTGATGTTATGTCTGTAGATGTTGCTCCATTATAAGAAGCTGTCGTGTCTGTTACTAATGCTGAAAATATTTTTGAATGGCTTTCAGCCCACGCGGCGACTGCCAAAATGTCTTCTTTTGCAAAACTATCAATTAAGATAAAACCAAACCACTCCCAATTTAATACAAGATTATCAAGTGTTGAGACATATGTCACGCCTGCTGTATTTGCTTTTTTTACAACATAAATTGGAGTTTTTTTATTACTAAACCATATATTCAACATTTTATACGTGTTTGAATCTTCACTAAACCCAGCAGTTTTTACTTCATCTATTGATGTAAATTCTTTTTTCAATGCATCACCCCAGCTCTCCGGACACTCTGAACTAACCAATATCGCTACAAAACATTTTGGTTTAACACTAACTCGTGAGGATTCAGCAAAAGTAAATTCTATATCATTCATAAACAAAACACCAAATCTAAATTAAAAAACAGAATAAAAAAATTATTTACAAATAAGAGGGTTATTCCACTTTATCTGCCAACATTATGTTGTCTTCTTTGTCGTCTACCTCGTCGTCTGTTGAAAAAACATTTAATATGTCCAATTCATCAAGGTCTATTTCTTTTTTCTTTTCAGCATCCATAACTCTTCCTTCGTTGTCAATTATATTTGCTTGCTTCAAGAAACACAAAGTTTGAAAAGTTGAAGCATTATTTTGTAATTCAAACTTGCCTGTTTCAATTCTTGTTTTTATCATATTGCTGTAAGCAAGAAGTGTTTTTTCTTCGCCTGATGACAAATAAGTTTTATTCTGCAACATTTTCTCTAACCTCTTTATAATGTTGTTTAATGATTTATTGTATTCATTTATTTCTTGCTGTCGTTGTATATGCTCCGCAATTTCACGAATAGACATTGAGTTTTGAATAATTTTGGAATAATAAATATGTCCTTTAACCATTTCTATTTTGTCATCCCATAAATTCAGTATTGTTGTCTTTGTTGCCTTATCAATAGGCATTGTTTTAATTGTTGCTTTTTCATTTTTCAATTTCTTTTTTTGTCTTGCTTGTTTCAACAACTGCTCGCAATCCTCCAAGCGAATAAGAAAATTAAATTTTGTTTTTATTGCTTTTTGTATACTATATTTTGTTTGCTTGCCATAAGTTTTTTCATCGTGATGTATAAAAATATACATTACAAAATTCTTTATCTTTTGTTGTTCTTCCTCTGTCCGCTTGCAAAAATATACCTGCATTTCCTCCACCATACATATAATTACTTCCTATTCTTGCCAAACAAACCATTTTTTTCTAAGTATTCATCATCAAACCGCAATAATTCCTTGAAGAGTTGTTGTTGCATTTCTTTTTTGATTTTACAAACATTGCTTGTAAAACTATTAAGATTTTTCATTGTTTGTTTTAACGCTTCCATTTCTGCTATTTCACACAAACAACCTATTTTTTTACACTCTTTTATGATTATGTCTCTCTTCCTCTTTGCTTCTGCAATTTGTGCCTCAATGTTTTTTATTTGTTGTTTTAATTTATTTTGTCTTTTGCATCCAAATGTTTCCTTTTTACCACCATTTTCAAGTATAATTTTTTCTAACTGATCATATGAAAAGTTTATTGGAATATAGTTATTTTCTTGATAATTACCATTCACCACATCAAACATTCTTTCATAAATTTTGTCAAAAACATCCACATTTTGAAAAAGTAATAAACTCAAACAATCTGTCGCATCTTTTTGAGAAACATTTTCAAGTATTGCGTCAATTAAGCCATAATCAATGTCTTTGTTCTCACTTACAATTTCAAAAGTTTCTCTTGCCAAAGTTCCTTCGGGCATATATTTTCCCCATTCATTTAAAAAACTTGATGCTGTATTCAATTTCAAGCTCATACACCACACTTACAAACAACACTTTCACCACTGCATTCTATATCACTTTTAACAACTTTATAACACTCTATACCTACCTTCGGTTTTGTGTCTTGCTTACTAAAATTGTTTTTTTTGTCTTCCAACAGATCTTTAATTTTTCTAAAAATCCTATTGTTGTTTGTTGCTATGTCTTTGTTGTCTTCAATAAACTTTTCAAATTCGCTATACATTGGAGCATCATTTAAAAACCCGTTTTGTTTTCTTTTACCACGAAATTTTAACACAAATTTCAACAAAATCTCAACAGAGCAATATTGGTTTTCACGAGCAATGTTTTTGATTACTTCCAAATTTTGTGTTTTTTCACTACTTGTCCAACCAAATGGAGTATTTGTGTTTTTATCCAAAACGTTAAACAAAACCTCAACTTTGTTCTTCACCTTTTCAAAACAAGTTTTTATCGGCGAGGTATAAAGCAAGAATGTTTCAACCGTTTTGATGGTTTCCTCAAAATTGTTGTTGTCAAAACATCGTGGAATTGTGTTGTTTGCACCTTCGCTAAGCAATTTTTTTTTGAATTCATCAACTTCAATCAATTTTTCGATTGTCATTTTTTGAAATTTTATGTCATTTTGGGTGTGTGTGTCATTTTTGTCATTTTCCTTCGCGCGCGGTAACACACACTTCTCTTTCTCTATCTCTTTTTCTCTATATATATTATGTGAGGATGTCATTTTTGTGTCATTTGATGTCATTTGAATGTCATTTGATGTCATTTTGTCATATGACATGTCATTTATTTTTTGTGATGTCATTTGTGTTTCTAAATCTTGCAATCTTTTGACTTGTGCCGTAGTTCTGGGGTCTTGTTCGCCATATTTTTTTTTGTAATTTGAAATATTTTGCATAATTAACCTCCTTTTTTTTCTGTAAATTTGGATGTCATATGACATGTCATTTAATGTCATTTTTGATGTCATTTGGTTG
>DGUL01000011.1:15632-30064 GCA_002394665.1 Rickettsiales bacterium UBA4311 | reverse complement strand
TTTAGTGTCATTTTTGATGTCATTTTTTCCGTTTGGAGTTTTTGGTCACTTTTTATCAAAAAATTGTCATTGTAGTTTGACATTGAAACTATATTAAAATTTTTGTCCAATTTGCCAACTTTTACAAAAAGTTTATTTACTTCACTTATAAAGTTTTCAAATTTTGAAAATTCCTTTAACTTCGGGTTCTTTTCAAGCAATGTTTGATATTGATATTTTAGGCCATTAATTTTTGATACAAATTCAGAGCCCTTTACGCACTTTGTTTTTTTTTGCTTTGCCAATGTAAAGTATTCTTCCCATATAAACATTATAAATATACCATCAACATAAATATTATTGTATTGTTTTAAATAATCGGCAATATACATCCAGTCGGTACTTTTGCTTAAAGTATCACTTCGCGGTGTCCAATTCTTTGCTATTATCATTTTATACTATAAAACTTGCTATATCTTTTTTTACAATTTTTATAATTACAAAAAAAGTCATTTCGCATAAACAATTTCATAAACAAAACCATTTTTGTTATTCTCCATTATAGCGTTGTTCTCTATTATGGCATCTCTTAACTCCAATATCGCTTCTGTGTTATCTTGTGTTGCTTTTAGTCCTGTAGAACAAATACTACATAAAAAAATAACAAAACAGCAAAACAACAAAGCCGAAATAATACTTATCCAAGATAAAGCATTTTCTTCCCAGAACTCTTTAATTTTTTCAACAACCTTCTTCATAAATAACTAAAAACAACAACTAAATACTATTGCACCTATAAACACAAATCAAAATGAATAACACCCAGAACAATGTAAGGAACAAAGAACTGAAATACTCCTTTGCTTTTCTTTTCAAAACTCTATCATTTATTTTCCCCATACAAAAAATCTAAAAAACATACAACAACACAAACAAAAATCAACGACAGATCCATCAACATATGTTTGGTTCTTTACCTCATATATTAAAACGGTATATCGTCATCCACTATTTGTTGTTCTGTTGTATTTTTATCTATTGTTGGTGTCTCTGTTGAATAATTTGAAAACTTTGAATTCTCTTCATTGTTGTCTTTTGAATATTCAACAATTTTTACACAATTCCCATCAATAATTTGATATTCAAAATTCTCATAAAATTTATGCTCTTTGTCTTCATTGTCTTTTATGGTTTCTGGATGATATTTTTTTAAATCGCACAAACCCGAAAAATGTGTTGCACCTCCTTCAATTTGTTTTTGAAATTTATTTGCTAATTTTTCATTCCAACAAACCATTTTTTGTTGTTTATATCTTGGCGAATAATTTCCGTCTTCTCCTTTTACTTGTATAGTTGTTGTTGTATAAAACACATAATTAGCAAAACTGCCATCATCCTTTTTTGTATTTATATGTGGAAGTAAAAAGTTTTGGTTTTCATTTTTCACTTCTACTTTTATCTTCGCACAATTAAAAATTGATAACTCAACACTCATAACATTCAAAATAAAACATCATTCTTCTGTTTTTTTACAATCTTCATTTTCATTATTTGCTTTTTCTTTCAGAAGAACGTCCCCTTGTATTTTTGCATCGTCAAAACCTTTTTTGAAATCTTCCACAACGTTTGTTGTTGCAATTACAACACCTAACTCATCGCCAGTTGTTATTTTAGCATTTGGATTATAATAAGTAATATGAAGTTTGCGTTTGTCGTTGTCAATTATGTTAACGGTTCCGTTGACAAACGCGCCTCTGTCAAACTTGTCTCCAATATCCGTGAATAACAATTCTAAATTGTTTACGAAAATCTTCTTAACGTTTGCAATGATATTACTGCTATCTTTTTTTTCTTTTTTTTCGTCCTCTTGTTTAGAAATACTTTCAAAAAGTTCGTTTCTATATTTTTGTTTTTGTTCTTTAATTGAAAATTGTATATTCGCAGTAATTGTTCTTTTAATTGTCTCTTTTTGTTTGTCTGTCAATTTAACACTTTCATCAAACATTTCACCATAATCAAGCTTCTTTTCCAAATCTTCAATAATGTTTTCAGCGATTTTATAGCTGTTAACAAAAGAAAAATACAAATCAAAAATTTCCTGTGCCATTTTTGACGACCTTTCCTCAACTACTGATTTTACATTATCAGTAACTTTAATTTCACATTCCTCAATCATAAAAAAAATAAATACAAACAAATACTAACCAGACTGCGATGCACCCGGATTAGTATTCACAAGGCCATTTTCAACAAGAAAATTTAGCACTTTATTCCTCCAAACGCCTTTTATGTCTTTGTTGGATATATTCCATCTTGTGTTTAAATCATTTTGGCTGTCTTCAAGTTCAAAAAATAGTTCGCCACAATCTTTCGCCAATGACAACTCATAATAACGCAGTTTTGGTTTTTGATAATTCTTGCTTCCGGTGATTTTATAATTTCCATTGTGCTTTTCAAATTTAACAATGTTAAAACCTAAACCTTCAATTCTGTTTTTCCAATAATCAAGATGTGAATAAATTAAATCATTCATATAAACAACACTCAAGCTCATCAATTAAATAATGATTGACTTTTATTTTACAAAAATTAACCTTTTCCATATATGTCTTCAATATTTACAGCATATTCACCCATGTTTTTTGTTTTTTCTATGATTTTATTTGCTGTTTTTGTCCCACAATGTTTCTTTCCATTTATTATTAGAGACAAAAATGATTTATCAATCTCTAATTCTCGTGCAACTTCGTATAAACCATTATATCCACTCGTTGCAGCATATACTTTTAATTTATGTTTTAATATATTATTGACCATTTTTTTACTTTTTTTCACGAGTAAAAAAAAAGTAAAAATAAAAGTCAAGTTTTTTTAAAAAAATATGAGCAATAGTTCTATTTTAAAAAAAATAATGGAAAGAAATGGCTACAATGTTAGTGATTTTGCCAAACTCTTAAATGTTAGTAGACAAACTTATTTTAATTTATCAAAATCAAATAAACCATTGAAAAAAAAATACATTGAAAAAATCAAACATTTGCTAACACAAGAAGATATACAAGAAATGCAAAACACTGCTATCAGTTTTACAAACTCCATAATAAACCAAAATCAAAACAACTGCACAAATTATAATAATACACAAATATCACAACAAAACCAAAATAATATAAATTTGCCAAATATAACTTGTTTAACAGACGAGATGGAGCCTTCAATACATATAAATGACATTTTGTATTATGATGAAAATGACAAAAACATTACAACACAAAAAAAGATTTTCATTATTACAAATACAAGTGGTGACGATTTTATCAGAACAATTTACAAAAATATGGAAGGTAAAACTATAATAGAGGCAGAAAATGAAAAATACAAATCGCTCACAAGAGACAATCTTGATGGTTTTGTTATTAAGGGGAGGGTTGTTTATATTTTGAAAAATGTGTAATCAAAATCACCATCTTGCTAAAACCACTATATTTTCATAAGAATAGCAAATGGGTTGAAGCGAGTAAGGTTGTGAAGAAGGAGGGGAAGTGGTTTATTTAAGATTGATATGAGTGAAGAAGAATTACAATTATTGATTTATCAATGTCAAAACGGAAGCAATGTTGAGTTGAAGTGTTTTGATGGAAATACGTTGTGGGCTACAAGAAACCAAATAGCGACATTATTTGATTGCACAATAAATAATATTGATTCACATGTTAAAAATATTTTAGCAACAAATGAATTAGATGAAAAAGCAACTATCAAGAAATTCTGGGTAGTTCAAAAAGAAGGTAAGAGAATGGTTCATAGAGATGATTTATTTTGCAAACTGGTTTGGCGGCTGTGAGAATAAGAGAGTTTATTATAAGTGTTTGGTTGGTTAGTGATATGACAGGTAAAGAATTGCAAGTTTTTAATGTAAATGGCATAAAGGTAAATTATAAAATAATTCACGAACAATATTATATTTGTATTAGTAATTTTATTGCAAATGAAGAACATCCAGAAGATATTATTAGAGGTTGGATTAGTAATAAAAACACAATAGAGTTTTTAGGGTTATGGGAACAACAAAATAATTCAAATTTCAAACTGGGTGAATTCACCCAGTTTAGAGAAAATGCTGGGAGCAATAAATTCCATTTAAGACCTCAAAAGTGGATAAATACAACAAATGCAATAGGTTTAAAAAGTAAAGCAGGAAATGGTGGCGGGACATATGCACACGAAGATATAGCATTAGAATTTGCAAGTTGGTTAAGTCCTGAATTCAAATTATATTTAATAACTGAATTCAAAAGATTAAAACAAAAAGAAGCAGAAGAACAACATAAACTTGAAGAATGGCAACAAAATAGATGGCTGACAAAAATAAATTACAAACTTCATACTGATGCTATAAAATATAATATTTTACCGATTTCAAATGCTCCAAAGCAATATGAAGGTTGTATTTATGCAAGCGAGGCAGAAATGTTAAATAAAATAGTATTTGGTATAACTTCAAAAGAATTTAAAGAAAAACATCCAACCATTGCAAAAAAAGGAAATATGAGGGATTTTGCTGAAAAAAAAGTATTAGTTATTATAACAAACCTTGAAAGTGCTAATGCTAAAATGATAAGAGAGGGTTTTGTTAATCAACAAGATAGATTTTACAAACTATTGAAACAAGCAAACGATGAAAAAAAATCTTTTGGAATAACTGATAATAATTTATTTCAACATAATTTATTTGTAAGTTTAGATAATAAAGAAGAACATATAGACAAATTACAATATATACAAGAAAGCATTGCAAACAAACAAGGAGACATAGATTTTATACAAAACATCAAACAAGCACAATTAGATTTACCAGAAAATGATAAACCAGAAGATATAATTGCACCATTTACAAGAGAGTTTAAGAAAAAATAATTATCTTTGAAATTAAACAATTTTGGATCAGTGGGAGTCGGGTTTTTCATTAAATGACTTGCTGTTATACAAATATGACTGGCACATCAATTCACTTTAATTCCCTGTAATTCCACCAAATTAGGGGGTCTGGCAACGTATTTATTTCATATAAACCGGCCGAATTTGTCCGATTTGAAACAAAAATACTAATTTTTTCAACAAAAAAACAAAATTATAAAAAAAATTTTCACCAGTTTTGTGCCGTAGAAATGTGGCTTTGTTTTGTTTTGTGAAAAAAAGTAAAAAAAAAGTAAAAATAAAACTTGACTATTATTTTACTTTTTTTTATATTATTACCGAAATCAGCAAAAAACAATTTTTGTTGTTTTCATTTATTGTTTTTTTTTATTGTTATGAGCAAAGAAGGAAAAATTTATTTAATTAGTGTAATTCTTGGTGCTTTAGTTGGTTTAGCAAGTTGTTGCAATGTGGCAACGAAAATGTGCTCCACTTGTATAAATACCGCAACACCGGAAGGAAAACAGCAGATATTATTGCTTAGCCAAATCGAACAAGTTGAAAACACAATATTACAGGAATTGAATGATTACAAAAATAGGAGCAGGTCAATCCAAAGGCAATTAAAGCAAATGAATAAGGATGTAATTATACATTTAGAAATGGTTGAGAGGTAGTTTTATGGTTAGTAGTATGGTTAGAATTGATAAAAATGGTTTTTTACAAGTTGAATATGATATTGGCATTCCGGTGTCAAATACATATCTTGGTTTGAAATTAGGCAAAGGTCTATTGGCAGTCGGCAAAAATCAAGAAGCAGTTGTTGAATATGATAAAGAAAATCAACAATGGAACGTTGTAGCAAGAAATGAAATGTGTAAATTTAGTGATTATGTGGAAGTAATGAAAAAGTTAAATGGTATGAATGAAAAATGTGAAAAGGCAATGTAATTTTATGTGTGTTTTTATGGCTAATTTTGAGGAATTAAAAAATGATTTTATTAAAAGCCAAGCAAGCAAATTTGGATTAAAGCCAATTTATCTTAATGTTGTAAAAACAGGTTTGATAGACTACGAGCTAAGAGAATTTGCTAATTTATTAGATGAAAATTGTGTTTGGAATTACCAATTGTTTAATAAGTTCGCAAATGCTTTAATTGGTGATTATTGCTTCAACAACCCTGAATATTTACAAGAAAATCAATTTACAAATGAGGAGTATGACAGATTAGAATTAAATTGTTTGGACGATGATTTGTATATAACTTCAAAAAGTTATAATAGTTGTGATATTGGTATAGACCCGTTGTCAGATCTTGATGACAGAATTAAATTCTGGGAGAAGGAAGCAAAGCCGGATTGGATAGAGCAACAACGGAAATTACGCCATATACCAGAAGATAAAATTGATAAAAATACACATTTCAATTTTAGTTGCCAAATCGTCAAACAAGATGGAAAATATGTTTTGTCATATGACATTTTAAACGACAAAGGGAGCTTTGAATTTGAAAGCTCAACCGGTGATTTAGACGGCACATTTAAGGCAATAAAAGATGAAATAGTAAAAATAGTTGAAAAGGAATTAGTTTTGTTATAGTGTTATGATTAAATTTGAAGCTGAAAAGTATAAAACATACAAACCAAGAGACGACAATGCTTGGAAGAAAAAAAGAACTGATTTTATTAGTGCAACTAATGTCAGTTTTGCTTTAAGGAATTTCTGTAAAGACGAAGATTATAAGAGTGTCTGTAAATTGTATGATTTCTACAACGAGACACCTTATCAGTTTTATGTTGAAAAAACAATGACCGATCAACAATATAACTTGTGGGAATACTTTTTGAAGGAAGCAAGAAAAACTTTATTTGATGCAAGAGAATATGGCAAACAACAAGAAGAAAATGTAGCGAATAATTGCTTTGAATTACTAAAAGAGCAAGACAATACTTTTATTGATGCCAAACTTGTAGCAAATGGCAAGACAATATACTATCTTGAAGGAGAGGTTATAAGTGCAACACCTGATTATATTATTGAAAAAGCAAATGGAGAAAAAGTATTATTGGAGTGTAAAACTTACAGCGAAAGTGGCGATGAAGAGTATAAAAAGAGTAAAAAGGAAGATTTAATAGAGAAATACAAACTTCAAGTAATCACTCAAATGCTTTGCTCTGGTATTGAAAAAGGATATATCGGTGTTCAAACGCATAAAGGAGATGAAATAACTGGTTATGAAATTTATGAAATTGATTATCCGGATGAAATTATAACAGAAATTCAAGAAAATATCCTCCAATCAAGCAGAGATTGTAAAAAGTGGTTAGATGACATTGAAAATAATGTTGAAAAAATAGGACCAAACTTTGAAAACAAAAATGATTTGGTGCTATACAATATAGTCCAAAACTCATTGCCACAATTATTAGAGCAGTATTTTCAAAATGAGAGTTTAATTAAACAACTTGATGATTTGGAAAAACAAAAAAAGATAAATGTTGATTTAATCAAAGCAACGGCCAAATATATTGCTGACAATGAAATAAATATTGATGGTTATAGTATTACTTCAAGAAGACAACAGCCATTATATTACGACATTGAGACGATAGATGCTAATATAGAGAAGTTAAATCAAATAAGAAATAAGTTATTAAATAATGAAAAAGTGGTGTCTCGCAAGGGGTATATCACGATCAAAAATATCATTAAAACTGGTATGGGTGTTAATGATATGTAAATGAGGTTTGTTTTGTATTTTTATGGCTAATGATTTAATAATTGGAATGTCGGAAGATTTAATTAGTTCCGTTAAAAGTAAGTGCGAAGAATTTTCAAATTCTTGTTTATGTCCAGCAAATTTTAAGGGAAAACCAGGTGATTTGTTTTGGGCTTTTGCTTATGGACACAAGTTTGGGTTGGATTTTCTTGAAAGTGTGCAGAGTATTGCGGTTGTGAATGGGAAACCTATGTTATGGGGCGATGCAACAATAGCAATAGCAAAAAGAAACAAGAACTTTGATAAAATGGAAGTGCAGTTTTCAAATAATAACACTGCTTGCACTTGCACTATTTATAAAAAAGATAAAACAAAGTTTTCTTATACATATACAAAAGAAATGGCACAGCAAGAAGGAAAAATGAATAATCCAGTTTGGAAAGCACATTTATCGGATATGTTGTATAGAAGAGCAACAAGGAAAGCTTGTAAATATGCTTTTCCAGACGATAGTATTGGTTTTGACTGCGACCAAAATGTATATGATGATACAAATGAATTTAATGAAAATAAAAACACAATACAACAAGACACGCCACAAAAAATGTCAATGCAAGATTGGATTGCTAAAAAACAACAAGAAAAAAAAGATAATGTTGAAAAAGTTGCCAAACAACAACCTATAAAGGAAGCTGAACAAGTTGTTGAAGAAGTAAAACCACAAAACATTTTCAATACAATTAAAGATTACATCATCAATAAAGTTGATAGCAATGAAAAAGTCATTCAAGTTAGGACAAAAATAGACAACAACAATGAGTTAACTGCTGATGAAAAGAAAGAATTGTTGTCAATGGTTGACGAAAAAGAGAATAGAATATCAAGTTTAGCTTTTAGTAATGGTTAATAAATTTATGATTGTAGAAAAAATTGGTGAACAGAACAATGTTTTTGAAATGATAAGTGAAAATTTACTATGTAAATATTTCCACATTTCAAGTAAAACACTCCGCAAATGGCAAAGTAGTATTGATTTTCCACAACCAATTATCAACACAAGAAACCATATGAAAAGATACTGGAAGAAGAGCATTATTGAATGGTTAGAGGCAAAACAAGGAGGGAATTTTGAATTAAACAAGAATAACAATATATCTGGTTCCGATGAGTATTTATGATTTTGAACGAGGTATGTAAAAAAAATTATAGTTGTGCGATAGTAGTGGATATGTCAAAGAAGTTAAGGTATTTCATCGCAAGAAAAAGAAAGTACAAAAGCAATGGAATATCATACTATTGGCAATTCAAAAGTAAAGCACTCGCAGAAAAGTATAAAGTGCCGTATATTCAACCTCTCGGCAAAGATTACATAAAAGCAGTAAAACTATGGCGGGACATAATGAAAACATATTTGCAAAACAAATCAAAAGAAAATGAATTTGGTGAATATGTTGAAGTGCCGGAACTAATTGCCATTGATGGCTCTATTCAGCATATGACATATTTATACTATGAAGACAGAAGATTTAAGAGATTATCGGCAAGAACACAAAAAGATTATAAAGCATATTACAAAAAGATAAACGAAGAGTTATTATTACCACAACAGAAAAAACCCTTTGGTACAATGAAAATTTCTTATGTAAATAGAGAGTTTGTAAAAAAGTTTTATGAACAACTCCTTGAAAACAAAGGAAAAAGAACTGCCGCACTATACATAAATGCATTATCAAATTTGATAAAAACTGCATATGATAACGGTTATTACAAAGAGGCAAACCCTTGTTCTTGTTTGACAATGGAAAGAAATACGCCAAGAAATCAAGTTTGGAGTGAAGAAGAATATAAAACATTTTGTAAAACAGCACTTGAATTAAACTATATTGGCATTTATCTTGCAACAATAATTGCTTATAATACAACACAAAGATTAACTGATATATTAAAATTGAAATGGAGCAATTTTGACAATGAATTAAAGTGGCTACATATTCTACAATCAAAAACTGGTGCTTCTGTTGATATACCAATTTACAAAATGAACGATCTGCACACTGAATTACTAAAATACAAAAATACAAATGAAAAAGTTGTAATACAGCCAAACGGCCATCAATATGATGAAGAAGGATATACTTTTAATAAACACTTTGTCGCTGTAAAAAAAGTCTCCGGCATCAGGGAAGAGTTGTGGTTTAGAGATTTAAGGAGGACAGCAATAACAAGATTGGAAACTGCCGGTTGTGTTTCCGGTGAAATTAGTGCTTTAAGCGGTCATTCACACAAAACAATCAATGATATGTTGGATGTGTATTCACCGGCGACAAAAGATAAAGCAGTAAAAGCAATAGATAAGTTGAATAATAGTTTTGATGGTGGTTTTTAGTTATGAAAGTTACATATTATTATAAAGTAAGAGTTAAAGAAAACGATGAAGTCAAAGAAGTTGAAATCTTTGACATCCCTGAATTAGCGAAATGTTTTCAAGTTTCTTATCCAGCGATGTGTGTAAGATTGTTTAATCTTGGTTTTATAAGTTCATTATGATTACTACTACGGAAATAAAAGGAAGTAAAAATTCAGCATTAGTTTTTACAGATATTATAGAAGAAAGGGCATATAGGCAAATAAAAACTTTGTTAAATCAAGATTTGTTTGTTGGTTCTAAAGTTAGAATTATGAACGACTGCCATTATGGAGCAGGTTGTGTAATTGGTTTTACAGCAAAAGTTAAAGATGCTATTGTGCCAAATTTAGTTGGCGTGGATATATCTTGTAGTATATCGGGTTATAAGCTAAATACTGATTTTATAGATTATAAACAATTAGATAATCATATCAAGGAAGGACTTATACCTTCTGGTTTTAATATAAGACAAGAAGTTAGCGAGATAATACCAGATAGATTGAAAGAAGAAATAGAAGAGGTAAATAAAATAATTAGCACGAAAGATGAAGCTAAAAAATATACACAACGGGATTTATTGTCTATTGGAACACTCGGCGGTGGCAATCATTTTATAGAAATAGATAAAGATAATGAAGGAAATTATTGGCTAATGCTACACTCGGGAAGTAGAAATTTTGGCAAAAGAATATGTGATTTTTACCAAGAAAAAGCAAGACGAAAATGCAAATATGAGGGTGATTTAATGAACGATTTATCATATATTGAGGGAAAAGATTTGGAAGATTATATTTCTTGCTCTAAAATAGCGAACAAATTTGCCGAAATGAACCATAAGGTTATGGCACATGAATTATTACGTTATCTTAACGCAAATGCTTCAACAGAAGTTAAAATAACAAACGAGATACATACAAAACATAATTACATTGAATTTTTAGATAACGATGAAATGATGATAAGAAAAGGTGCTGTTTCTGCTAAAAATAAAGAACAATTATTGATACCTGTAAATATGTCTTATGGGACTTTAATTGCGGTTGGGAAAGGAAACGACAATCGTAACCAATCGGCACCACACGGAGCAGGTCGTGTCTTATCAAGAGCACAAGCAAAAAAACAATTATCAATAGATAAAATGAGAGAACAAATGGAAGGAATTTATACAACATCTTTAAGTGAAAAAACATTAGATGAGGCACCCGATGCGTATAAACCTATTGATAATTTACTGAACAATTTAGATGATACTTGTGAAATTGTCAATATTATAAAACCTGTTTATAATTTTAAAGCAGAGTGAAATAAAAGTTTGTTTTTATTTGTGTATGAGTAGTGTTATGACAAAAGAAGAGTTTATTAAAGCCGTTGAGGAATTTGAAAAGCTGGAAAGGGTACAATGCGAGTTCGCGGGTGAGCTTGATAAAGTGTTGTGTAAATATACAGATAATCAAAATTGCACTTTTACACCATATTGTGCTCAAGCTTGTGAGCTCGGAATATACTGGCTTGTAAGATTTGCTTTTCCAAAGTTGGCAGAAAAACTAGCAAAATGGGCAGTTGATTATTTTATTGACGAGTGTGATTATGGCAAATATCCATACGGAACGTTTGTGTTGAATGGCAAAGAATATCGAATTGATGGAGCAGGGAGTTTTTATGATTATTTGTTGGATTTATGATCGAGAAAGTTAATATAAGTTTTGAAGGTTTTCCAGAACTACCACCTTTACCAAATTGCGATGACGTGGAAGAATTGACAGACGACGAGAAAATAGATATTATGCTTTTGATGGGGCTTTTTGAAATAAGTAAAATAGAAAATGGAATAAACAATGTAAATGTTATTACAGGCGAAGCGACACAGCATTTGCAAGACAAAGAAAGCAGACAAAAATTAATGATAATGTTAAACAAGACGTTCGTGATTATGAAAAACGGAGCTATTTACATTCCAGATAATCCTTGCAGAATACTTATTGAGGATAGGATAAGATATAAATATACTCCGCGTCTCGGGCATAATCCAGTTAAGCGATCTGCTATTTTTTACAAAGCCGAGAAAGGCGATAAACAGGTTGGGTTAGAAATATTTAGTTTAAAAATTGATTAGTTATGATTGATGATAAATATATTTTACAGGTCAAACAATTTAGTTTTGATGAGCTAAATTGGTTGCTTGAAGACATTAAAAACACGGACTGCGAGACTTTTTATGGCCAACAGAAAACGGTTAGCTACATTGGGTTTGTATTTGGCAGACAATTCGTTATTCTTGAATTGCAAATAGCAATAAAGAAAGGAGGTGAAGTGGCGGACAAAATGGCGTCACATCTTTTATTGCCATACAACTACTCAATCACAGCAGAAGATTTTCCCATAGAAATAACAAGATGGGTTTTGTTATCAGTGATTGACAGGGCAAAATTGGCTTGCAAAGATGAAATCAGCTTGGATGAGTATAAGGATACATTTAATGCAGACAAATATGATTTAGGCACAGAGTTAGATAGCGATAAAATTAAAAATTTGTTTTCACAATATGCAAAAGTGCGCGAAATTTTGAGAAAACAAATTATGGAGAAAAGTTTAAAAAAAGTGATGTTATGAAAAAGTATGTAAAAAAAACAGTTGTAGTTGAAGCAATACAATGGACTGGCGATAATTTAGAGGAAATGAAGCAAATTATAAAACCTTTTGTTTTTGCAAATAATTGTGAAGATAGAAAATATTTTATTGCCGATGGGGACGAAACAAACAACTCAATATATTTTAGTGGTTTTTTTAATTATGGTTTGTCTGATTTGCGACTACCGATAAATCATTATTTGATAATTAAAAGAAATGAACGAAACATTGATTGTTATTTATCTATTTGCGACGAAAAAGAATTTAAAGAAAATTATCAAGAAAAGTCAAATAAGATTGAATTATGAAGTTTTATAAAGATTTTGATTTAAAAGAGTTTGTAGCAGAAACTTACTTTTTTGAAAATTTGCCAGATGGTAAATATTATTTTGAGGAATATTTTGGGAAATATGGCATTTCTATTAAAAATGGTAAAAAACACGGGATTGAAGAAAAATATAATAGTAATGGGGATATAACACAGACAGCCAATTATGAAAATGGTCGCAAACAAGGATTAGAAATATTTTATATTAGCAACGGAACAAAAATAGTAGAAAAATATTATAAAAACGGCTTTTTGTTTTATGAAATACATTTTCAAAGCAAAAAAGAAAAAACATTAGAACAAATCCGACAATTAGAAAGAGTATTGAAAGAACTTAAAGAAAGCGCAGAAGAAAGACAATGTAATAAACCTATCAGGAGGGCCGATTTATTTAATTAGAAAAATTTTTGATGGTGTGGAATATTGGACTAATGGTTGTTATAAATGTATGTTTGACCAGACATTCTTGTTTAAGCTTGCAATGATGGATAATAATGATTTACAGCGTTATCTTGGCAAAGAAGGGTATAAAACTTTTTTTCAAAAGCATGAAGGAGGTACGCGAATGCACGATTTGAATATTTTTTAATGGTTTAGTTTATGGAATTAGAATTAAGAGAAAAGCCAATATCAATTGGTACATATCAAAGATTAAACGGAAATCTTGGTTATGGCGATACTGTTTGTGGGTTTGTTTTACAAATAATTCGAGCTAATACAAAAATATCAGTTGTAAAAAATATGTATATGCGCGGTTCTATAATAGAAAAGAAGATTTTAGAGTTTGACAACGAACAGCAGGCAAAAGATTATTGTGTGTCTTATGTTAAAGATTGGGATGATTATGTTAAAGGTAAAAACAAACAAGAAAAAAAAGAACAATGTTTATTTGATTAGTTCATAATGAGAAAGCAAGTTTTAATAAAAAAAAGTAATCATAGTATAGTAAAACAAAAAATAAAGGATATTATAAATATAATTTATAGTAAATAGCATTTCACTCTCCGCTAGTTGATCCACTTTGTTGAACTTAACAAAATGGTTTTTTAGTTAAATTTACATTTTTTCTAAAATGCGTGTTTTTTTTCACATCTTTTCCAAAATTATTATTATTTTTTACAATTTCTAGTGAATTTGAAATAATGGAATGGCAACTGAAACAACTGATACAAAACAATACAAAAAATAAAAGTTTGACAAAAAAGAGCAAAAAAAGTTTGATGTTTTTTGAAGAACCCCGATAAATCAAGTGCCACAAACAAGATTCGAACTTGCGACCTACTGATTACGAATCAGTTGCTCTACCAACTGAGCTATTGTGGCAACAGGCTGACACGATTATGAAAAAAATAAATTTCAAGCAAGAATGAAACTAAAAGTATTTTTAATATAAACAAAAATCAGTGCACCCGAAGGGACTCGAACCCCAAACCTTCTGATCCGTAGTCAGATG
>DGUL01000011.1:0-15588 GCA_002394665.1 Rickettsiales bacterium UBA4311 | reverse complement strand
CGTAGTCAGATGCTCTATCCAATTGGGCTACGGGTGCAACAGATGCATGTTGTTTTATGTTTTATAAATTTCAAGGTTATTTTTTTAAACATCGTTCGTGTTCTGAGGTATTGATTTTTATAAAAAGCATCGCATTGAATATGCGGTTTTAACGATGTCTTTTTTACGAAAGGGCTTTTTGCTAGCAAGTATTATTTATTTTTTTAATAGTGTCGGAAATATGGCACAAGGCGTTTTTATAAAATATTACCAACAGCAACTTGATACAAGTTTGTATGAAATAGTTTCTTTGCGTTGCTTAATTGAAGCTATTATTTTATTGCCATTTGCGTGGAAATACATTAAAAATTTTACAAAAAACTGGAAAGTTGTGCTAATTTTAGCGACTTTCTATTCACTTGATATGTTATTATTTAATAGTGGTTTGAAATCTGTGGCTGTTAATACTGGGGCTTTAATTATGCTTTTGACACCTCTTTGGATCGTTGTAATTGGACGATTGATGTTGAAAGAAAAGAAATTTAATGTTTTAAACGCCATAATGCTTGGATTTTGTATTTTTGGCGTGTTTTTAACGATTTTCAGCGAAATAAGTTTTGCCGGCTTTAATATTGGTTATGTTTTGCTGTTTGCTAATTCAATCAACGTTGCTCTTGGGTTGCTTTTGCAAAAGAAATTTTACGATTGTCGCCCCGTAATTTATGCTTTATTTTCTAACGCTGTCGTACTTGGAATGATATCGTTCACAATGTCTGGTTTTACCGCCCCAACCTTGTCGTTTGAAAGTGTAAAAGGTGCTTTTGTCATTGGATTATTTGATATAATGGAGTTTGCTTGTGTTTATATCGCTTATCAAATGACAGAGGCGTCTTTATTACAACCAATAAGATTTACAAGAATTATTGTAGCGATAGTTTTATCTGGTTTTGTATTAGGCGAGAGTGTAAGCCGTTATCAAATTATTGGGGCTATCATTGTTCTTGGTGCGAATATTGTATCCATTATTTATTCAAAGAAAAAACAAGATAATTAAAAGCCATTGATATGCTTTATTTTCTAAAAAGAACAACGAGTTTTTTGAAATTTGATATAGTTTTTTTTCAAGAGTATAAGTGTGGGGGTTTTTTTTGCTTGTTTTTTTTCCTTTTGTTAAACATTGCTTTGATTTTTTATAGACAAAACAGCACCGCAATAGGCTTACTTTTTTGTGTTGATATTGTTTTTATACTTCTTTGTTTCGCTTTTACATTTTCACATTTAAGAAAACAAAATTTTTTTAACTTCTTTGTTTTGAACAGGAGCTTTTTTAATCTAAAATTGGAAGTTTTGTCGTTTTTAGTAAGTTTATGTTGTCCTTTTTGGGTAATAACATTGATATTTTTACCATTTATTGAAAATCAAATCTGGCTTTTAGTAGTTTTATCAATTTTTTTCTGTATCCTTGATGCTTTATTCTTTGTTGTTTCCAGCTTGAAAATTTACATCGCTTTGAAAATTCCTTTACTGCCATTGTTTTGTTTATTGCTTTTTTCGCCACAAGTAAGCTTGGTTGCAAATTTACATTGGTTTATTTTAATTTTTGCCTCTGAGTTTCTGTTATCTTGTAAATTTTTGATAAAAAAAACAGCTTCTTGAGTTTTGTTTATCAATTTTTTAGGATTGAAAAAAGCAACTTTGGAATTTGCTGAATACCTTCGGAAGTCGCTGTTGAAATGCAAATTGGTGTTTTTTTAAATTTTTTCTTAAAATCTTGAACTTTTTTTTTCAATTCGTCTTCTCCTATCAAATCAATTTTGTTGAAAATGATAATTATATTCTTCTTTAAAATATCTTTGTTGTATAACTCCAATTCTTTTTTGATGGCTTTATAATCTTCGTTTAAATTTGCGGAAGACACATCTAAAATATGTAGTAAAATTTTACATCTTTCAATGTGTTTTAAAAATTTATCTCCTAAACCAACGCCTTGATGTGCGTTTTCAATTAGCCCGGGAATATCGCACAATACAATTTTACCTCGCCCTCGTCGCAAAACTCCTAAAATTGGTTTTAATGTAGTAAATGGATAGTCGCCGATTTGTGATTTTGCATTCGTTAAGGTAGTAATTAAGCTGGACTTTCCAGCATTTGGCAAACCAACAAGACCAACATCAGAAATCATTTTTAATTTTAACTTAAACCATCCTTCTTCGCCTTTTTCCCCGGGCGTCGCTTTTCTTGGAGCTTGGTTGACGGACGTTTTAAACATCATATTACCAATTCCTCCGCGTCCGCCTTTTGCAATCACGAATTTCTCGCCATCTTTTGACAAATCTGCAAGCATAAGGGAGCCATCTTGGTTATAAATTTGCGTTCCTATTGGAGTTTTTATGATTTTATCTTCCCCGCTTGCACCTTGCATATTCGCACCGGCACCGCTTTTGCCATTTTCTCCACGATGATGTACATTATAATGGAAGTAAAGCAAAGTATTCAAGTTGTTTGAAGCTTCAAGTATAACATTTCCGCCGTCTCCGCCGTTTCCTCCATCTGAGCCTCCGCGAGGAATGTATTTTACTCGTCTAAAACTACAACACCCGTTCCCGCCGTCGCCAGCTTTTACATAAATATTTACCTCATCAAAAAAACGATGATCCGCCATAGTTTTAACTTGTATTATTTGCTACTAAAAGCTGCAACGACTTTACCAATTAAGTCTTCCAAATTTAAGCTTGACTGAGTTGACGAAAAAGAAGCACCATTTATTAAAAAATTATCCTCAATACCGGGCTTTATATTTAGAAACTTTCCACCCAATAAACCGCTACTTGTCACAGCTATAACGGAGTCACTTGGAATATTTAAATTTTCTGCAACATTTAGTTTTGCCTTTACTTGGAAGGTATTTGTATCAAGTTTTAAATCTTTAACAACACCAACGCGAACACCGGCAATTTTTACTTCTGAACCTATTTTTATTCCTTCTATATTATTAAATTTTGCATATAAAATCTCCTTATAAACTTCGCCTTTTGTTGTTAGATTATTAACTTTTATAAAATGTGAAAAAAACAACGTGCATACGAGCAAGATAATCCCACCAATAATTGCTTCCAACGATTTTTTATTTCCCATATACAAGAGAGAAAAAGCAGTCTGAATTTAATAATCAAGATTTGATATTTTCTTTTATAAAGATAAAATGATACGACTTTTTTTATGTCAATGAAGGAAGCGATTAGAAAATTAAGGGAGGAGATGGAGAAAAAACAAGGAGCCAACAAGCTTCAAGAAAAGATAAGTGAGGAAATAAATGAGTTTAAATCTGCCGATATGTCTCAAAACGAATGCCTTGAAAAATTGGAAGATAAACGAAGAATTGCGGAAGAAAAACAAGAAAAAGATAAGGCAAATATGTATGAGATTGCTATTGCTATTTTAAAAGATTTGTGGTCCAAAAAAATGAGTGAAGCAGAACAGAAAAAATTACAATATATTGTTGAAAAAAATGGCTTAAAAATGCAGGAGTATTTGCAAAAAAGCAATATTGAAAAACAAGCATTTTTTGCAAAATCTTTGATAGAAAACTTGAAAACCAGAAAGGTCGTAATTGACAATGCAAAAGAGATTGCGAAAGAAAACCAAAATCTTATGCCTTTTATGGCTAAAAGTTTTGGACAAATTGGAAAAAATATAATCAATCAATTTAATTTTGAAAATAGGGAATTGAATACTTTGATTAAATAAAAAATCATATTAACATTGAAATAATTAATTGAAAATTAAAACAATACGTTTCATCCTTCTGTGCTTTTGTGCCTCCTATAAAAATTTCATTTTTTGGTTCTGCTGAATTTTCTATCCCTACCCTTGCGGAGCTTTTAAATGATGAAAATATCGAAGTAAAAAGTATAGTAACGCTACCGCCGGCTGAAAAAAACAGAGGGAAAAAAGTTTCAAATAATGTAGTTTATGATTTCGCAATTCAAAATGGGTTTGACGCAGATTTGATTTTTACACCTAAAACCTTGAAAAATAATACCGAACTTGTAGCAAAATTAAAAGAACAAGACCTTGATTTTATTGTAGTTGTTGCGTATGGAAAAATAATAACGAAAGACGTAATTGACATTCCGAGATACGAAATTTTAAATCTTCACCCTTCTGCATTGCCAAAATATCGCGGTGCAAGTCCAATAGAACGTGCTATTGAAAATGGCGAAACTTCAACGGAAATATGCATAATGAAAGTTGATATTGGACTTGATACTGGTGATGTTGCAATCAGGAAGAATTATACAATTAAGCAAACCGATACAGCGAAAGAGATTGTTCCAGAAATTGCAAAAATTGGAGCAAAACTTATGGTTGAAACTATAAAAAAATGCCAAAATGGACAAATACATTTTGAAAAACAAACCGAAGAAGGAATGATTTATGCAAATAAGATTGAAAAAAGTGAGTTATTTATTGATTTAAATGATAAAAGCCTTGATGCAGTAAAAACATTTAATAAAATTCGCGCATTCAATAATCATGGATGTTGTTATTTTATGCTTGATGGCATAAGGGTAAAAATTATTGAAGCAACCATTCAAATAGGAGAATTTGCTTTCAAAGATTTTGACAAAAACACCGGCGAGATTGTTTTGAAAAACGGAAAAATTAAGCCAACGATATTACAAAAAGAAGGGAAAAAGCCTACTAATATAAAGGATTTTTTAAATGGTTTAAAGTGACATACTTCTCTAAATATACACACATGGCAAAACTAAACGATAAGAAATTCGTAATATTCTCAATCAATTAAAACATTTTAATTCTCTCCTCGTGCCTACCGCCTTCAAAATCTGTTGTTATAAATGCCTTGATAATACCCTCTAATATGTTTTTATCGGTAAATTTCTGTCCTATACATAAAACATTAGCATTGTTGTGTTTTCTTGTTAACTCAGCTTCTTCCACAAAATGACATAAACTTGCCCTTATCTTTTCATATTTATTTGCTAACATACTCATACCAATGCCTGTCGTGCAAACTAAAATCGCAAAAGTTTCTTGTTTTGCCCCTTTATCTTCTGGAACGTATTTAAGTAATTCTTCAATAGCTTTTTTTCCAAATATTGGATAATGCACACTTTCTTTTGAGTTCGTGCCACAATCAATAATTTCAATTCTCTTGCTGTTAATTTCTCCAAAATTTATTGTTTTTATAAATTCCTTAAATTCTAACCCTCCGTGATCCGAAGCTAAAAAAATTTTTATAGTATCTGAATGCATAAAGCATTTTGCAGAAAAAAATTTTACAAAACATTAAAGTCAAATTGTTAAAACAATTGACTTTTTGAAAGATAAATATTATTTTTGTGTACAGTTATTTATGACAACTTTTTTAAACTCCAATCCTAAATATAATTGGTTTGTTCCAACGAATATAGTTTTTGGCTCTGGTGCCATAAATTCGCTTGCCGAGCATATGCCGTATGGGCAAAAAGCTTTGATAGTCACATCAAATGGTAAAAGTGCTGAAAAAAGTGGAGCTTTAAGTAAAGTTATAGAACAAATTAGTGAGCTCGTAGTGGACGAAGACGAAAACGGAAACGAAATCAAAATGCAGTATGCTATTTTTAATCGTATTGGCTCAAATCCAACAAAAGAAATGGTAATGGAAGGTGCAAAATTCGCTCGTGAAAATGAATGCGATATTGTTATTGCTATCGGTGGCGGTAGTGTTATGGACGCAGCAAAAGGAATATGTGCAATGGCAATGAACGAAGGTGATTTATGGGATTATATTCAATTTGGAACAGGCGGGCAACAAATGGCAGAAAATTTATCTTTGCCTTTGGTTTGCATTACTTTAACCTCTGGGACAGGCAGTGAAAGCGACAGTGGTGCTGTAATTACTAATACAGAAACAAATGAAAAAACTGCATTTTTCGCAGAGCACCCAATGTTGGCAATATGCGACCCTGATTTGACAAGAAGCGTAAGTCCAGAATTAACTGCTTATCAAGGTTTTGATGCATTATTTCATAGCACAGAAGTTTTCACCGCAAATCAAGCCAACTTTGCGAGCGATATGGTTGCAAAAGAAGCTATTAAAAATATCGGTGGATTTTTAGCTCGTGCGGTTAAAGATGGGAACGACCAAGAGGCTCGCGAGCGTGTTGCTTTTGCTTCTTCGTTGTCGTCATTTGCTATGAATGTCGGGAGTTGCACAAGCGAACATTCTTTGGAACACGCTCTTTCTGCTTACCATCCAAATCTTCCGCATGGTGCTGGCTTAATTATGATTTCAGTTGCTTATTACGAACATTTTATTGAAAAAGGTGCTTGCCCTGAAAGATTTGTTAAAATGGCAAAAATGTTGGGAAATAAAGAAGCAAAAGAACCAAGCGATTTTATTGTTGAACTAAAAAGATTGCAAGAAGAGTGTGGAGTCGCAAATTTAAAAATGTCAGACTACGGCATTACAGAAGACGAATTTGAAAAAATGGCTCAAAACGCAATAAGTTGCATGGGAATGCTATTCGGTGCCGATAGAGTTGAACTTTCTCTTGAAGATTGCATTGAGATATACAAAAAGTCGTTTAAATAAGACGACTTTTTGTTCCTTTTTGTCTTTGCTTTTACAATTATTTCTTAAAATTGCTTGTTCTCTGGTTGCATTTTTTTTTGTCGTATCTTTGTAGTATTTTTCTTTATATTTTTTTCCTTGATAATTCCTTATTGTTTTTTTTATTCAAAATTGTTAACCCAAAACCAGAAAGTATTATCAAACTTCCAAAAACTTGATAAATTGTTGGAGCTTCATTTAAGAAAATGTTTGAAAGAATTATTGCATAAATCATTTTTGAAAATTCAAGCGGTTGAATGGTTAAAACCGAACAATGTTTAAATGCTCTAAAAATCAAAGCGTATTCAATGAAATAAAAAAAACCAGCCAAACACAATGATAAAAAGACGCCAATAGGCAAAGCTTTATAATCACCAAGCAACAACATAAAAGTAAAAGATAAAGAAAACATAATCGTATGAGAGTAAAAAATTAGCTCCATAGTGTCGTATTTTAAAGCTAACTTTCTGTTTAATATATTTCCAAAAGAACGAAAAAAGATAAATAAAAACAATAAAAAATATGCTCGCAATTCTAAATTACCTTCAATTTTGGAAAAACCACCACGAATAAAAAAAGCTCCAATTATACAAACAAAAAGAGATACCCAAGCAAGAGATGAATTTTTTTCTTTTAAAAAAAGAATTGCCAAAATACTTGATAAAACAGGAGCCAAAAACTGAACACCTATATTTACATTGATAGGTATAAATTTTAATGAAGAATAAAAGACATAAAGCGACAAAGCGTACAGAATATTGCGAGCGAGGTTTAATTTTAATGCACTTTTTCTAAAAAATTGAAATCTTGTCTTTATCATTAGTGGTAGAATTATACAAAGTATAGTCCCTTGAAACACTGACATAACTTCCAAAGAAGGAATATCGTAAGTCAATATCGCTTTTTTTAGAAAGACACTTATAAAAACTGAAATAAACATTGCAAAAAGATAAAAAAAACAACCAATGGCAATATTACAATTTTCTGTTCGCAAAGTGAATACTTTTAATTGAGAGAGTACAAAAAATAAAAGTCAAAACTACACAAAACTACATCGTGCAAATTTCATTAACTCAATGTCGCTGTTGTATGAACTAAAAGCATTTTTTTGTATAAAAAACATTTTTTCCACTGCTGGCAATATATGATTTTTATTTTCATTAAAAAAACTTGATAATAACTCATTTAAATTGCCTTCTACGTTCGTAATTGCTTCAGCTTCGATACTCGTATTCTGTGCTTTATTTTTTCCGCTCAATTCAATATAAGCAAGCTTTTCAATTTTGTAATTTTCATATTCTTTTAAACGAGAAAGTATAAAACCTATAATCAATAATTGTGTCTTCGTGCCGTTCATTTCTTCATTTTGTTTTGGCGGAGTTCCTGTTTTGAAATCATAAACGTATATCTTCTTATTAACTTTATCAATTTCAAATCTATCAATCCTTGCTTCAAACTTCAAACCACGAAAAAACATTCCAACTTTTTTTTCTACTTCAACAATAAGATTGTTTTTTTTTGCTCGTTTTTCCAGTTCAACGGCAATTTCGCAGACTTTTTTCAACTTAAATTTTAAAAAATCGTCAAACTCAAAATCATTTTTTTGAAAAACATAATTACAACTTTCATCAAATAATTCTTTATTGATTTTTTCCGCAGTAATCCATTCTTTACTGCATTTACGTGCAAAGTTTTCCATAATTTCGTGAATTATCGTTCCATAAAGTCGTACATCAATTACTTCATTCCAATCACCAATTGATTGGAGATTTAAAACTTTTCTCACAAAAAATTCGTATGGATTGTTATTTAACATTTTAATTCCACCAGTAGGAGTTAACAAAAATGTTTTTTCTTTCTCAATATTGTCAAAACTTGGTTGAATATATTCCTCTGTGTTTTTGGTGTCAATTTTGTATTTTTGTAAAATATCGTTTATTTCACTCAACAAATTGTTTGCTAATTCTTCAATAGAAAAATCGTTTTTTTTTTTTAAATGATTGTCAAAACTTTCTGCAATAGCTTTAAATACCTCCCATCTTTTAGCCTTCTCGTCCTTTTTAATTTCTTTCTTGAAATCTTCAAACGAATTTATTTTATAAGCAACTTCCCTGCAAAAATAAACCTCAAATTGTTGAACTAAAACATCGGAACCAATATTTTTTTTGAAAAAAACAGATAAAAATGAAATAAATATCTGACAATCAAAAGCCTCTACTTCGTAGTTTTTTATGATTTTCAATAAAAATTTATTCAATACCTCTTTTTGTTCCATTGACACAGCAATTTACTAATCAACAACAAAGCCAGTAAGCATTTTTCCAAATTCAGGATCATCGTGGTTTATGCTGGTTTTTCCCTTGTCTAACGAGTTTATTTGTTGCATATCGTTGTCATCAAGTTCAAAATCAAATATGTTTAGGTTGTCAATTATGTGCTGTTTTGATGTAGATTTTGGAATTGCGACAAAACCACTTTGAATATGCCAACGTAAAATAACTTGCACGACTGATTTGTTGTGTTTTTTTGCTACTGCAACTATTTTTTCATTTTCCAACAATTCTTTACTTCCGTGCCCGATGGGATACCAACTTTGTAGAAGAATATTGTTTTTATCCATAATTTCACGAACATCTTTTTCCTGACAAAATGGGTTGCACTCCATTTGATTTACGCAAGGCATTATTTCAATCTCTGGCAAAAACTTGTTTAAGAAATTCGGCGTATGATTACTTATACCGATTGATTTAATTTTTCCTTCTTTTTTCGCTTCCTCCAACGCTTTGTAAGCACCAATTGTATCGCCATAAGGTTGATGCAAAATGTATAAATCAATGTAATCTACATCAAGCCTTTTTAACGAATTTTCAATACCTTTTTTTGCCTTTTCATAACCAAAATTTGAAAGCCATAATTTTGATTCAATAAATACTTCTTCACGCTTCAAGCCACTTGCTTTAATCGCTTTTCCTACACCGGTTTCATTTTGATATGCTTGTGCCGTATCTATCAGTCTATAACCGCTTTCCAAAGCCATTAAAACTGATTTTTCCGTTGTTCCATCATCTGGAATTAAATATGTTCCAAAACCAAGAGCAGGAATTTTGTTGCCATCGTTTAGAGAAAAAAATTGCATATTATTTTATACATCTGCAATGTGTGGCAGTTGATTTTAATGTCAAATAACAACCAAGTTATAGTCCGTTTTGCCCCAAGCCCAACCGGAATGTTGCATATAGGTGGAGCAAGAACGGCAGTATTCAATTACCTTTTTGCTCGTCATAATAATGGTAAAATGTTGTTGAGAATTGAAGATACGGACACACAACGCAATTCGCAGGAGGCAATAGACGAAATTATTAAAGGCATAGATTGGCTTGGCATTGATTATGATAGCGACTTTTTGAAAGAATTAAACATTCCAAAGGAGTGTTTTTATCAAGGAGATGAAAAAAAAGGCATAATTCTTCAATCAACGCGTTATCCAAGACATCGCGAGATTGCAGAGAAATTAGTTGAAAAAGGATTGGCATATTTTGCATATGACACACCGGAGGAGATTGAGGAGAGAAAGAAATATTGCGAGGCAAATAAAATATATTATCGCTATGATGGTTCAAAGTGGAAAGATTTGAGTAATCCAGAGGTGCAAAAAAATATTGAAGAAGCCAAAGCAAATGGCATTCAGCCGGTAATTCGTCTCAATATTCCAGAAGGAGAGGTTTTGATGCACGATTTAATACGCGGAGATATAAAATTTGACAACAAAACACAAGATGACTTTGTTTTAATTCGTTCAAATGGCGTTCCAACTTATATGCTTGCGGTCGTTTGCGATGATATGGATATGGGAATTACACACGTCATTCGCGGAGATGACCACATATCTAATACACCGAAACAGATTTTAATTTATCAAGCAATCCAAAAAGCAGGAATTAAAATGCTAAACGGACAAGAATTGACAATTCCACAATTCGCACATATTCCGCTGATATATGATATTGAAGGCAAGAAATTGTCAAAAAGAAAACACGCAGTTGCTGTTAGTGATTACGAAAAGCAGGGATATTTGAGTGATGCTATTTTCAATTATTTACTTCATCTCGGTTGGAATGATGGCACGGAAAAAGAGATTTACTCCAAAGAGGAGGCGATAAAAGCATTTGATATTTCCAGATGCGGAAAATCCCCAAGCCGTTTTGATTTTGAAAAGTTAAAAAACATCAACTTGCATTACATTAAAGAACTTCCGGACGAGGTTTTATTTAAGATGATTGAAAAACGACTACAAAACTTATAAACAATGACATTAAAATGCGAGAGGGCTTCTTTTATATTCTTTTATTCTATCCTTTGCATATGTTTTTAGCGATATCTCAGGCATGTCCTCTTCCATCTCTTTTTCCTCGTAATTTGCCATATCCTCCTTGTAGGCTAATTCATATTCCATTTCTGGATTGGTTTGTGCCACTGTCCCTTTTATAGTAATTTCTATTTGTTTTAGAACCATTTTATCCCCACCTTCGTCAACAAATGCTTTAGTGGTAAATTTGTACGACTTACCAGACTTCAAGTCATCCAAGGCTTCCATAAATTTATTTGGATATTTTCCATCTCTGGTTTTTTTATCATCAATTAAAGCTTCTCGCCAATAACATAGTTGTTGAGGAATTTTACAAATCTTTTGCACTGTTCTTCCTTCGTGTTGCTCGTTTAAAATGCAATAATAATCAAAGTAATCATCTTTGTTAAATACCTCGTTATTTACGTTTGGCAATGTCGTGTTCCCAGGAACTCTACGTTGTCCTCGAGTGCCGTTTTTATCAACAGTAGTAACGCAAAAAACTTGGAAATCTTTTTTTGCTTTTGAAAAAAAGCCGATACAGTCTTGGTGTTTAGAAATTTTTTTTTACAACATCAAATAAAGTTTTATCTTGCAACGCCTTTCGTCTTACAAACGCACCATGACATGCGTAATTACTAAGGTAATAGCTTTGCCTGTTACATGCTTCAGGAAAATCGAGTTGTTTCACCTTTAATGCTAGACAACCTGTTTTCGAGCCATGTCCACAATAAGTCACTTTTAAATGTTTTTTTGTATCCTTTTGTGGTTTATATGCTTCTCTTCTGAACAAATCAACATATTGTTGATTATTTTTATTGGTTCTACTCAAAATACTGACTTCATTTATACTATAACTCAACTCGTCATCGTGTGACAGATTTTTTAATATACATTCTTCGCTGTTCTTATTGGGTTGTTTTTTGATTTTTCGATAATCTCTTAAATTACCTTCTTCGAATATTCCTTGAAAACCAGTGCCGTCATCCCTAATACATTTTATCTTCCCTTGTAAATCCGAATTGAAAACCAATTTGTCTAGTCTGACGGTTTTGTACTCACTGTAATTATTCTCATTTCTTTTCCTTTTTTTTGGCTCTGCAGAACAACGAAATATATTAAAACAACATGTTCCACTATCTTTATTATTTGAATTGGACATACACACAATGTGTTATAATTATACTATAATGTACTTTGTCCGCAATAAAAAACTTGTATTTAATTACTCTATATATCTCTTATCTCGGGATGTATATCAGTATGACTTTACAAGAAAAAGACAGAATTATGAAAATAATGCCAGAACTAAAAGCATACAGAACAATAAACGAGATAGCGGAGATAGCGAAAAAGTTTTTAGATAACCGCGAAATAGTTGATAAAGATTTAGTTTATGGCGAAGGTGCAAAAGAAAAAGTTGAATATGTCAAACAGGTGATGGATAAAGTAAATTATAATGACTTCCAAAATTCGTTTAAAGAGATACTAACGGCAGACGGCAAAAAATTAAAAGAATACTACCCAGTTTTAAGAACAATGATAATTGGCACACAACACGGCATCGGTATTCACAAAATGATTGAACTAATTGGAGAAAATTGGGTTCGCGAAATGGTTGAAAAATTTAATTAAACATACCCAATTAGCACAACCACACTTATAAACCCAAACTACACGAGAAAACGACAAACGGTAGCAAGACTACGACGTGAACGGATATGCTTTTACAGACTTCCAGACGATACTAAAAAATCTCGTCGTTACCAAAAAAATATGCAATTTCAATTTTTGCATTATCTATACTATCACTTCCGTGAACTGAATTCTCGCCAGTAGATAAAGCAAATCTTGCTCTTATAGTGCCTTCTTCGGCATTGGCAGGATTGGTTGCACCCATTAGTTTACGATAATCAGCAACAGCATTTTCTTTCTCCAAAACTTGCACAACAACAGGGGAGGCAGACATCTGCTTTGTTAGTTCTTCAAAAAAAGGGCGATCCTTATGAACGGCATAAAAACCTTCTGCTTTTTCTTTTGACATCCATATCATTTTCATGGCAACTATACGAAAACCTGCCTTTTCTATCATTGCATCAATCTCACCGACTAAATTTCTTTTTACTGCATCAGGTTTGATAATTGAAAAAGTTTTTTCCATAGAAAATAAGGTCGCCAAAACTGAATTAAGCTTTTTTTTAAAAGCAAGATAAACAAAAACTTTTTTTTAGAAAAAAAAAAACTATTATTTTACGTTTAAAACAATGAAAGTATCGAGCAATAATGTAATTTCCGAAGCACAGCTTATAGGTAAAGATGATACGAAAAAACAAGCAATAGAAACCGCCAGGCAATTGGATAAATTAAACATTGACGAAACAATGAATTATGGTGAAACTATTAATAGATTAAACAACTGTTTCAGTGCATTGACAGGAGGTGAAGTTTTGGAGAACGAAACTATCGATTCTGATAATGTATCATTTTTTCTTAATTACATCTTCGATCACGAAAAATACGTACAATTATATTGGTCAAAATTCTATGATAAATTTAATAAAATCTACAACACGAAAGAAATAACGGGACTGACGCAACAACAGGCAGTTGATAAATTGATTCCGCGAGTTACTAAATTAATATTTACAGACAATGATGTTTTACGCGCTTATAATGATATATTGAAAAAAAAAGAACAAGCAACGTCTCCAGATATAATTGATGAATTTGAAAAGTATAATAATTCACAAGAAAGTAATCTTTCTAACGAACAAAAAGCTAAAATAAAAAGAGTATTCTATTATTATTTTGATGAATGGTATCAAGATTACTTCAATACTAAGAAAACTCAGGAGGAGAAATTAACATCCGAATTTCTAGCAAAGTGGCTAAACAAAGATAATGAACTTCGCGAAAAAGTTAACCTATGGCAAAAAAATCTCTTAGACGAAAAAACAGAACAATATATTAACACAATGTTTATTGAACTTTTTAAAAAAGTGCAAAATGAAGCGCAATCGGCTATTAACGTGAAAAACAACAAACAAACATTAAATTCTACACAAAGGGCACAGTTGAAGAGATGGGATAAGCTTAATTTATTGGCACCAGTGTATAGCCTTAACGGAGGAAATCTAGCGACACCAACACTAGACGACGACGAAACTAAAAAAATGTACAAAAATGAAGCAAAGATGCAATTTTCAATTTCGATCTCCAAAAATAGTGATATTGGAAAAATCATCAATGCGATGTTTGGAAAAGATGACAAATCAAAAGACACAGGTATTACAGTAGAATGGAAAGGAGGGCAGTGCACAATAAGCTATGATATAACAAAAATAAATGTTGAAAACATTAAAGCTCCAGATGAGCAAGACATCAAAACTGCAAAAGCACATTTTAAAAATCATGAAGCAACATTGCGAGCAATTTTTAGAACGATATATAATCATATTTTGATTGTAAAAGCTCAAAAAGAAAAACAACTCAAAGACAACCTTAAAACAGTAAAAGATCTTCACGCAAAACTTGGTTCATTAAACAATTCGATATCAACAACGGACTTGAAAGGTCAATATACTATACACCAAAAAGTATCTCAAGAAAACAAAAAGATTCAACAAGCTTTAGATTTATCTCAAGAAGCTAGTTGCAATATAGCACTAAAGACAATCAATTTCCAGGAAAAACCAAAACAATTCAAAAAAAACAAATCAAAATACTATGATAGTGAAATAGATTTCCTGAAAGATATTCATGAAACTGGTAAAGGAGTAGACGATGAAATCAAAAAAGCAGAACAAAAAATCAAAGCAATACAAGAAGATGCAACGAAGAAAATTAAAGACCTCGCAAATTCGCAACAAGATAATATAAATAACATTAATAGTTTCATAGATTTGTTTCAAGACCCAAAAAGACAAAATATATTAACGAGCGGTAAAGTGCAAGGTTTTTCATTGCATGAATTAAATAATTTAAGTAATAAATTAACCAATTATCAACAAAATATAATTAATATAACAACCAAATATAATATTAATAATAAGCTAATACAAACTGTCGATGAATATAAAACCAGCAAAAAAAAAATAGAAGAAATAACCAACATTGTGCAAAAAATGAATGACCTTAAACAGAAATATATACAATATTTAAAACAAGAAATTGCTAACATAAATGCAGATAAAAGTAAAATGCTGTCAGCTCAAAAATTTAACAATATAGTATTTTTAGAACAACAACGTGGCTGTAATCCTGTGATAGTAAGCGCTTCAAAAACGACAACAGAAAAACAAATATATGATGCAATCTACCAGGGCAAAGTTAACTTTGATGCTATAAATAATCAAGTTAAAAAATATGATACTACTGCAAGTAATAGTATCAACAAATTTGAAAACAACAAAGTTGTAGCAACCAACAAAAACGATATAAAACAATTAGAAGATGTATTTGACGATTTGAATAACGAAAAAAATCAAGTTAATACATACATACAGAATTTTGAAAACGAAGTAAAATCCGCCGCCCATAAAACAATCGACACAAAGAATAAGACTGTTAATAAATTTGCCGATGATCAGATTAAACAAATCGGTCTGAAAAATGGTACGGACGCCTCAAGCGTAGGTGTCGACAG
>DGUL01000008.1 GCA_002394665.1 Rickettsiales bacterium UBA4311 | reverse complement strand
TGCAAAAATCAGTAAAAAAATGGTTTGATGATGAAAAAAAAGAGAAACAAAAAGAAAAGGCTACACTAATACAGAAAGTTTGGCGACGACAATACAACAAAAAAAAGAGAAAAGAGGCTATTAAGAAAAGTATTGGAGATTTTGCTCATACATGTTTTGATGCAAAAAAAGCATCGGAAAAGAATCTTAAGTTTAATCCAACAGATGATATTCAAGGTAGTATGCGGGAACTTGCTAAAATTATTTTAAAATTAGATGGGAAAGATGACGGTTATGAAGTTAATATAAAAGAAGAAAGTGATTTTTTGCGTAAAAAATACCTAAGATATATTGGACAAACTAATTTGGATAAGTTGATGCCTAAAGAAGATGTAGCAAATATTCCAGCATTGATAAGAGATGCCACGTATAATGCTTACGATACTTTAGCAGAAGAAATGAAGAAAAACAGCATTACAGGCGAACAAGAGAGAAAAATAGTAGATCTATTTAACAAAGAAATAACAAGAATAAATAACAAATACTTCGACATCACCAAGACACCCGAATATAATGAGTGTATAAAAGAGCTTCCAGGAGAACTTATGAAACAAGACTTCGCAATACAACCAGAAAATATTATTTTACATAACTTAAAAACAATCAACGACACAAAACTTGGCATTTTAAATAATCCTTAATCACTCTTCAACAACACAATATTCTTAAACACACTCCTTTCTTCTCCAAAATATGCGTTTAGTTTATGGAGGATGTTGTTTTTTAGAAACTGAAATTCCGTTGCAAATAGCAGGTTGTTTGTATGGCAGTATAAAGTTTTTTCCAATATTTGTTTCTGTTTATCATATTTTATGCTTATATTCACAGGAATTAGTTTGTCAGCAACTTCTTTGCCAACAATTTCGCTCCATCGCGATATAAGCCTCGTGTCGTAAATATTACGATGTTTTAGTTCGCTTCCAAGTAATGAAAGCATTTTTTCTTTCACGGAAAAAACATTATAAAATCTCCATTTGTTTAAATTTTTCTCGAAAGACACTTACAGCCTGCTAAAAAAAAACTTGATTTGTAATAATCAATAACAATGCTTTGTTGCCTATTTGTGTTGAGTGGAGCATTTTATTTTGTCTTGGTTCTGCTAATATTGGTATTTATACACGAATTTGGGCATTATTTTGTTGCAAAGAAGTGTGGCGTCAGGATTGAAGAATTTTCAATAGGAATGGGTAAAAAACTCTTTGGCTTTAAAGATAAAAGCGGAACGGAATGGAAAATTTGTTGTTTGCCAATAGGTGGATATGTTAAAATGTATGGCGACGACAATGCAAGCAGTTTTGGTGGATATAGTGAAAATCCAAGTAAAGAGTTATTACAATATTCCTTGATCTATAAACATCCTTTGAAAAAAATCGCAGTAGCTTTCGCGGGACCTTTTGTTAATTTAGTTTTTGCTTTTTTACTTTTTTTCTGCATTTTTGCAATTAAAGGCTTACCTACTTTCTTGCCAATTGTTGGAGATGTGAAAACAAATAGCATAGCTGAGAAAGTGGGAATAAAAAAAGGCGATGAGATTATATCAATAAATGGCAAAAGGATTAAAACTTTTTATGATATCGGCAGAAATTTGAACACGAAAGGTTTAAATATTGAGGTCGCGAGAATAGGAGGCAAAAAGATGGAGTTTAGTATAAAAAATTTTGGTAAAAATCAACAACTTGGAATATCTGGAAATGCTGTTTTTGAAAATGTTTTATATGAGAAAATAGGTTTTTTGAGTGCTGTGAAATATGGGTGGAGCAGTATGTTTTCTTTAAGCGTAGAGACGTTTAAAGTGGTGTTTAATATGGTATTTCATCAATCGGGGATACATAAAGTAGGAGGGCCAATAGCGATTGCAAAAGAAAGTTCAAAAGCTGGTAAAAAGGGGTTTTGGTCTTTTTGTTATTTTCTTGCCCTTTTATCGGTTAGTCTTGGTGCTATAAATTTACTGCCAATTCCAATGTTAGACGGAGGGCATATTTTAATAAATTCCATAGAGCTAATAACAAGACGGAAGTTTGGCAATTTTGCCTATAAGATATTCGTTGCGGTTGGTCTTGTGTTTATATCGTCGCTTATGCTTATAGGTTTTGTGAATGATATTTTTTTTAGAAATTGATTTATGTTTACATTATTTTCAAATTATTTTACCAATGTCAGCGGTTTACTCCATATTTTTAGTTATACAACAACGCGAATTGGTTTTGCTATGTTATTTTCGTTTTTCTTTATGTTGTTGGCGATGCCAAAATTCATTGCTTTTAGTCGTAAAATTCAAGAAAAAGGTCAGCCAATAAGAGAAAATTATTTGCCAGAGCATTCTGCTAAAAAAGGAACTCCAACAATGGGCGGCGTGATGATTATTTTTTCAACAATTCTTGCCTGTTTGTTATGTGCTGATTTCTCAAATGTTTACGTTTTAATTTTATTATTTGTTTTTTTATCATTTGGTTTAATCGGTTTTGCTGATGATTTGAAAAAAGTGAGATTGAATAACACAGGTGGAATAAAGCCAAGGACAAAAATGTTTTTTCAAATATTGTTTTCTTCTCTGGCGATAATCACGCTAAATAAATACATCGGAAGTCATAATTATGCTAATGTTTTAACGTTTCCGTTTTTTAGAAGATTGGTGCTTGACATAGGCTTTGTTTATACATTATTTCGCATTTTTGTAGTAATTGGTTCAAGCAATGCAGTGAATTTAACCGACGGGTTGGACGGATTGGCGAGCTTCCCAATTATGCTTGTATGCGGAGTTTTTGTTGTCTTCGCTTATCTTATTGGTAATATTGTATATTCAAAGTATTTATTTTTTTCTTATCAAGCAGGAGTTCAAGAAATTTGCGTTGTGCTCTCTGCGGTTATAGGTTCTGTTGCGGGATTTTTATGGTTTAATATCAAACCAGCTCAAATATTTATGGGCGACACCGGAAGCCTTTCGCTTGGCGGAGTTATAGGTATGACGGCGGTAATTTTAAAAAGTGAGTTTTTGCTTGCGATTATTGGAGGAATTTTTGTAATGGAAACATTGTCGGTTATATTGCAAGTTTTTGTTTTCAAAGCCACTAAGGGCAAAAAAAGATTATTTAGAATGACGCCAGTTCATCATCATTTTGAAAAAAAAGGATGGAGCGAAATGCAGATAGTAGTGAGGTTTTGGTTGGTTTCTATAATGTTTGCAATTATCGGTTTGTCAAGTTTGAAAATTAGGTAGTTTTTTTATGTGTATTCGTTCTTTTTTATTTAAAGTCATCTGTTTTTCTTTGTTGTATTCGTTTTCTTTTTCAATCGGTAGTGCAAAGCCAATTGTTAAAAAGGTTGTTGATGAAGCGGAAACGTTTGATATTTTGAAGAAATATGAATTTTACGATGAGAAATGTGATTATTTTGTAGACAGGCTCGTTGTTATAAAAAACATAGAATATTACGGATTTGACAAGCAATACCACGATGACGGAGAAATTGTCGTGTTAGATGCGGTTGCCAATGAGCTTATTTCTATTTTTACTGAATTAAAAAGGGAAAAATTTCCAATTTATAACTTAAAAGTTAATGCTACAAGAAGAATAGTTACATTCGGACCTTTTGGAATTTTTGGAACAAGAGTTATAGATGACGATAATGTTTTAAATATGTCCGGGGGTTATTGCTGTCGTGTTATAGAATACACAGATAGATTGTCTTTGCACTCTTTTGGGACTGCTATTGATATAAATACATTGCAAAACCCTTGTATTTTTATAAACGAAGAAACGAATGAAGTATTGAAGGTTGTGCCTGAACAGGGTGGTGTTATGTATTTAAACAGAAGCTTTAATAGGAAAGGTAAAGAAGAAAAAGATTTTGGAAAAATAGATGATAAAATTGTTAAAATTTTTAAAAAACACGGCTACGACATATGGGGAGGGTATTGGGATACTCCAATTGATTATCAGCATTTTCAAGTTTCAACTCGTAAATTTGCTGATCTTTTGATATTTGCGAATGAGCAGGATGCGAAAAAGATTTTTAATAATCACATTGCTTGCATCAATAGCAAAGATAAATCGCTTGTGGAAATTGCTAATGAGAAAAATTTTAATTTGATGGAAGAATATAAAGCCAATAAAGTTGGCTTTATAAAAGAAATTGATAGCTGGTGTAAAAGTCCAAATATCAAGAATATTAAAAAATTGGGGTATGCCAAATAACATTGAAGACCGCGGACAAAAAAGTTTAGTAATTACATTTTGTGGTGCTTCGAATGTTGGAAAATCAACACTTTTAAATCGTTTATTAGGTTGTAAAATTTCAATTTGCTCTCCAAAACCGCAGACAACAAGGGATAATATTCGCGGAGTTCTTACCAAAAATGACACTCAACTTGTTTTTGTTGATACTCCAGGGATTTTTCACCCAAAACGTTCGGAGCTTGAAAAGCAGATCGTTAAAGAAGCGTGGAAAGGTATGGCTGGAACGGATTTGATTTGTTTGATGTTAGATTGTCAACTTGGACTTAATAAATCAGCGGAAATGATTTTAAAAAAATTATCAAATAATCAAAACGTTCCAGTCGTGTGTGTCGTCAATAAGGCCGATTTAGTTAAAATGGATGATAAAATTTTATTAGCTAAGCGATTAAGCGAATTGCAAAGGTTTGTTGAGATTTTTTTTCTTTCAGCAAAAACTTCAAAAGGGTGTGATAAGTTAATTGATTTTTTTCTTGAAAATGCGAAACAAAAACCTTGGTTATTTAATGAAGACGACCTTACTGACAAGGACAATAATTATTTCGCATCCGAATTTGTAAGAGAGCAATTATTTTTGATTTTACAAAAAGAAATTCCTTACTCACTATTTTGCGAGACCGAAAATTTTTCTTATGATAAGGATGTCGCAAATATATCTGTGGTTGTTTATGTTGGAAAACAAAATCATAAAAAAATAATTCTTGGTAAAAACGGAAGTAATATAAAAAGAATTATCCGTTTTGCTTCTTCAAATTTAGAGGAGTTAATTGGATGTAATGTTGCCCTAAAAATTTTTATTAAAGTTGATGAAAAACGTTTTTATTTTTAATATTTTTTATTGTAAATAATGTTTTAATTTGTTTTTTTAACTTAAATGAGGACAGATATTAAGGTTTTTTTCTTATTCATTTGCCGTTTTTTAAAACCAAAAGGGCGATTTTTTCCGCATATTGGTGTAAGTATGTCGTCATTTGCTGTTTCAATCAGTGTTGCAATTTTAGTAATAGTTATGTCCGTAATGAATGGTTTTACTGCGGAATTGATTAAAAAGATACTTGGCTTGAATTCTCATATAACACTTTATAGAAGTGAAGATAAGCATATTGCTTATAAAGATATCAAAAACGATATTTTAAAAATAAACAACATAAAGCTCGCAATGCCGATAATTAACGGGAGCGGTATGGTTGTTGGCAAAAATCAGCAAAGCAATGGAGTATTTATAAAGGGAATAAATAAAGAAGATTTGAAAGCGAATAAAGACCTTGCGAGTGTCGTAATTGGTGATATTGATAAATTTCAGGGCTTCAAAGTAATAATTGGTGTTGATATTGCAAGACAAATTGGCGTAAAAATCGGCGATGAAATAAATATTGTTGTTCCCGTGTTCGCAAGCACGATGTTTGGAATAATACCAAGACAAGTAAAATTGAAAGTAAGTGGATTTATAAAATCAAATTCACAACAATATGATAATTATATGGTAATGTTGCCATTTAATACCGCGAAGAAAGTTTTTAATGTTGAAGATTTTAGTACAATGGAAGTTATTACAAATAATCCCGAAAAAGTTGACGAAATTGAAAAAGATATTTTTAAAATGAAAAAATTCTATCTCACGGACTGGAAAATGGAAAATGACGCTTTACTGCACGCATTAAATGTTGAATCAAGTGTTATGTCTATAATTCTTGGTTTTTTTGTTTTGATATCTACTTTTACAATCTTCGCTGTCATAAGAATGATGATAAGGGCAAAAGAAAAAGAAATCGCAATATTGAAGGCCTACGGGGTTTCAAACTTACAAATTCGTGGAATATTCTTTTTTGTTGGGCTAATTATAACTATAATCGGATTACTTTTTGGCAATATTTTTGGCATCGCTTTTGCAATAAACATTGACAACATTAGGCTTTTTCTTGAAAACACTTTTAATACAAAACTTTTTGACGGCTCGGTGTATTTACTTTCTAATTTGCCAAGTAAATTGATGCTTGATGATGTGATAAAAATAAATATTTTTGCCTTTATAACATCGGTTTTTTGTGTATTCTTATCTGCTAAAAAGAGTTCGTTAATTGATGTAATCAAAACATTAAAAAACAATTAAATACCTTCGTTTTCTTCGCCGTAGTAGTGAATGACATTTGATAAATTTTCAATTTGCTTTACGCTAACGTTTTTTAATTTAAGTTTTTCAAGTGCAATTTTTCTCAATTCCTGATAGTTATATTTTTTTGAAAACTCTATACGAATAGTGCTTAAACGGCTTTTTTCTTTTCTCAACTCGTTTGCCATTATCAGTTGTTGATGTTGATATTGATATGTTGCGTTTTTGATGTAAAAAAAAATAGATATATTGATAAAAGTCGTTAAAATAAGAACAATTGCAACAAATTTTTTGAATTTTTTTTTATTACTCACTGAAGCGAAAACAATTTGTTTTTTTTGAAAATCAATAAATATTGCTATTTTGAAAAAAAAAAATAAAATCTTTTGCTCATTTATATAACATGTCTGGTGGCAATGAGAATACAGATGGATTAAAAAAAAAACAAAAAGAAAGGGATGCGAGTGTTTATGATTACCAGTACATAGAAGGTTTGTCAGAAGGTATTTTAGCACAATTACAATCTGCGAATGAAGAAGGGATTTATGTTATAAATGACGGTAGCCTGTATAAATTAAAACCAGAAGACACCGAAATGATAAATGAAGACACAAAAATAGTAAGTTATGATAAGGATGGGAATATTTATTACGGAAGTTGTTCCGTTTTTAAGGAAGCAGAAGAGGATGAAGATGGAAATTTATTAACTAATTATCGTGTAGAAAAGCAAGGCGAAGGCGTTCTTTACGATAAATATGGAAAAATTATGTATAAGGGTTTGTTTTTAAACAACGAGCGTTATATTGGAATAAACTGGAATAATAAAGAAAGGACGCCTATTTTATTTAAAAATAAAAACAATGTCTCGCCAAAGCATCATAATGATGATGAGGCTTTTATTTCTTTTGCTCATAATGTCGCTATTGGCGAAAGCGGTTCAAATACATCGATAGAGGAACATGATATCATTGCGAAGAAATACAATAAAAGCTTTTTATACAATCTTGTGAATTTGGACAATGAAAATGATTATGAAGAAAAAATTAATGATTCAATGAATGCAGACGGTAATGATTATAGTAATGTTAAGATTTTTAATTTTAGATTATCGGATCACGGAGGTGAAAATGTAATTAGAACCAATTATGTTGATCAAAATGGTAGATTATTAGAAGTGCAAGAAGACAAAAGTAATAAAACTTCTTCTGCAAGAATGTCGCCGATTGTGAATGCAATTATGAATACTATACGAAGGAGTGAACAAAATCCTATTGTTATTAAACTAAAACTACAACAATGTTCAGGTGCCACACGCGGGCAAGATAATTGGGATATTATTGAAAAACTCACAACGGAAATAAGGAAAGAATGTCAAGATAGTGGTAAAGAAATTTCTCTATATATAGAGAAAGGGAAACCAAATCAAAAAATGTTTACTTACAGAAGAAATTATGCAGATAAAACAGAAGGAATAGGCACGTCTTCCACGATGGATAAGGTGTATATTAAATATTCCAATGGAGATAATCCTTATACTTTTGAAACGAAAAATGATTACAATAATGCTTTTGCTGATGAAAAAGCAAAAATAGGTGTAGCAGAACAACGTTTGAATTTGTCTGGGATTAACAATGAAGCCATTATAGAGGAGAAAAAAGCACAAACCTTGATTAGACCTAACCAAAGAGAGAACAGAATAAATGACTACGCAATTGAGAAATTGCCTGAACTTAACAGAGAAAAAATTCAAGACGCAAATAAAGAAATAAAGGCTCAAAGAACAAAATATAAAGAAGAAAAAGAAGTAGATATGTCTGAATTTCGCATATCAACTATGGACAAAATAATAATTGGATGCCTTTGTGTTGTTTTTCCTCTTGCTATTCTTTATTATGAAAATTTAAAGAAAAATTTTATTATGGAAACGAAAAAAAAACACCTGCAACAAAGTGCCGGTTTAAGAAATTTGAATGACACAAATCAACCAAAACGAGTAGAAACTATCTGAAAAAGTTAGTTTTTTAATTTTGATTTTTAAAAAATCAATCACGTTATCTTGTAAATTATTACTAATAATGCAGAGATATAAAGCAATAATTGAATACGATGGAACAAATTATTTTGGGATGCAAAAACAAAAAACCAAAAGCAATACTATTCAAGAAGTAGTTGAAAATGCAATATCAAAATTCGCGAACAGAAAAACACAAATTTGTTTCAGTGGCAGGACTGATGCCGGCGTTCATGCACTTGGACAGGTTATTCATTTTGATTTACAAGAAGATAGAAGTGAATACAAAGTTTTGCACGGAATAAATTTTTATCTCACCGGCGAAGATGTTGTCGTGAAGCAAGTGTTTAAAGTCGATAACGATTTTCACGCTCGTTTTTCAGCTAAGTGTAGAAAGTATTTATATCGTGTTTTACTATCTAAATTTCCATCTCCTTTATTAAAAAATCGTGTATTTGTTTATAAATACGACATTGATTTAAATAAAATGAATAATTGTTTACCATTATTTGTTGGTAAAAAAATGGATTTTTCAGCTTTTTGTAGCTCAGAAAGTTTAGCAAAAACTAATCCTGTTAGAACAATAAACTTCATAAAAATAGAAAAAGTCGGTGAAGAAATACATTTTTTATTTGAAGCTAAGTCTTTTTTACACAATATGATTAGAATAATGGTAGGGGTTCTGCTCAATGTTGGAAGAGGAAAGATTTCACTTGAAGACGTAGAACTAATACTAAAAAACAAAAGAAGACCAGACAATTGCGATACATCACCAGCTTGCGGATTATATTTTTTGGAAACAGAATATTAAGTCTTATAAATCGTCATAGTTGTTTATTATTGCGAGATTTAGCTTGCCTTGAATTTGTGGTGCTTCTATGCAAAACTTTTCATTTTGATAAAAAATTTTGCCAATTAAAACTCTGTTTTTTATTAGTCCACCATTGGAAGAAGTAAAAACAAAATCACCATTTTTTGGTTTTAAATCATTTATCGGAATGAAAAATAGTTCGCATTCTTTGTTAAAAGATCTTTGTGTAAAACCTTCAACACCATTGCTCGTTGTAACAGGAAGATATGCTAAATTATCGTTGATAAGCTGAATTTTAATGATTTCATTTTTGACTTTAATTACTCTACCAATGAAAAATCCCTCTTCGTTTATAACTACGTCGTTTTTAAAAATTTTCACATTTTCATTTGCTGTTGCAATAATGTAATTGCCGTTAAAGTTATGATTTATGTATTCGATTTGTAAAGTAGTTTTAATTTTATTTAAATTCGAATTTTTGCGTGAATTTTCGTATATATGTTTGAAAGTATCGTATTGTTTAAGTTGTGCTTCAAGTAAAATAACTTTTTGTGATAAATTGGCAATCCTTTTTTCAAAGTTCGATATTTCTACAATTTTTTTTTTTTGCAAAGATGAGAAGGAAAAATCGTTTCGCCATACAATGACCTGAAAAAGTATTAAAATTAAAAAAAGTAACGATGATGCAAAATATATTTTGTTGTGTTTTACGAAACTCAAAAAAAAAACAGATGCGTTTTGTAAAAAAAAAATAATTTGCAATAATCAGTTGCTATGAAGATTAAAAAAGAAATTATTATTTACACCTTAGTTTCGGTTATTAGTTTGTTTTTCGGTATTATTTTAGCCACAGCTTTTGTCAAACAAGATTGTAAAAGTATCATCGATAATAATATTATAAAGGCAGATAAAAAGAGTTTAGAATTACAAAATTTTAATTTAAAAAATCAAATAAAGGATCTCAAAAAACAGATTTTAGATTTAAAAGAAGCGAATGAAAAACTAAGTGTTAAAGACAACACGAAGAAGTATAATGAAGAGAATTCTGAAACACTTTTTGTAAACGTTAACATAACAAACACCGAGAGTAAAATTGATGTGAAAGAAAAGCTAAATTCGATAAAAAAGGAAGCAAAACTAAATAATAAAAAGAGAAAAGAAAAAAAACAACACATCCAAAGAGGAAAAGAAGAAGTTGAACGAAAAGTGGATACTAAAAAAACAACAGTTAACGACGAAGCATTAAACAACAATGGAGAACAGGACACAAATAATGATTTCAAGACAATAAAAACAATAGAGCCAATTGTCCAAAAAGTAGAACAACCGCAACGTGTGAGTTATGTGAAAGATGTTAAGACTAAAGCAGAGAAGAAGAAAGATGAAAGTCGAAAATATGAAAAAAACAATGATAATTATCAGGATGAGAAAATTGTTTATAACACAATAATCATTGAAGACGAAGACTAGCAGGACTAAAAAAAACAGGTTATATTGTTTTATTGACAATTAGATTATAGAACAACCTATTGTATGGCTTTGACTTGTTATGTGCGGTATTGCAGGCGTGTTTAAAAAGGAAAGAAATGCTGTATCTGATGTTGTTAGTATTTTAAAAAAGCTTGAGTATCGTGGCTACGATAGTGCAGGCGTAGGAATATTGGATGATAAAAAAAATATCATTATCAAGAAAGCGGTTGGTGAAATAAAAAATCTTGAAAGTGAAATATCTAAAACTAAAAATTTTGAAAGCAAAATTGCCATTGGACATACGAGATGGGCTACGCACGGGAAGGTTTGCGTTGAGAATTCTCATCCACATTATACCGATAAAGTAGCAGTGGTTCATAATGGCATAATAGAAAATTATAGAGAGATTAAAAAAAATCTCGCAGAAGCAGGTTACACTTTTAAAACAGAAACAGACACGGAAGTCATAGCTGTTCTACTGACTTACAATATCAATTCTGGATTGGGATACAAAGAAGCTTTTAAGGAGACTTTAACAAAACTTTCCGGTAGTTTTGCAATTATTGCTTTCTGCAAAGATACCGAATGTCTTATGTTTGCGAAACAAAATTCACCAATGGTTATTGGAAAAAATGACGATAACGATATTTACATTTCTTCCGATGTTAATGCTATAAGTGGACTAACAAAGGAATATTATAGTTTAAATGACGGAGATATTGGCTTCATTGAGAGTAATGAGATTTTGGTTTTAAATAAAGTTTTTGAAAAAATTCACATTGAGTGGTCTCCAATTCCAGACGACTGCCTGGAAAATGATATTTGTGGTTTTGAGACCTTTATGCTAAAAGAGATAACGGAGCAACCAAGCGTAATAGGTGGTATTATCAACCATTATTTTGATATCAAGAATAAAGTTCATTTCAATTTTCCTGATTTTGGTTTCTCGCTTCATACTTTAAGAGAATTAAACATTGTTGCTTGTGGTTCTTCATTATACGCTGGTTTGACTGCAAGTTTTTATTTTGAAAAATACGCTGGCGTTAATGTAAATTTACACGTTGCTTCAGAGTTTTGCACGGGAAATTTTAATTTTAAGAAAAACGGAGTGTTTTTGTTTATATCACAATCCGGCGAAACTGCCGATACTATATCTGCTCTTAAAATAGCAAGGCAAAACAACCAGCATATTATTGGACTTGTAAATGTAAAAAACAGCACAATAGACCAAATGTCGGATGCTACTCTTTATTGCAAAGCTGGACGCGAAATAGGTGTTGCAAGCACAAAGGCGTTTACGGCACAATTGGTGGTTTTAATAATGTTTGCATTAAGAATAGGACTTAAGAAGCATATAATTCGTAGAGCCGATGGTAGAGATATAGCCAGAAGTTTGTTGACAATGAGCGAGTACATTTCCAAAATCGTCAGTTTAAAAGAAGAGGCGGAGAGAATTGCAGAAAAAATATATAGTGCAAAGAATATTATAATAATAGGACGTGGCGTTTCTTACGGAGTCGCAACAGAAGGAGCCTTAAAGATTAAAGAGTTGTCTTATATACCGACACTTTCAATTCCTGCTGGCGAATTGAAGCACGGATCAATTTCTTTAATAGATGAAAATACACCAGTAATTGTTGTTGGGATACCAGATGAAACATTTGCAAAAATTAACGCGAATATTGAAGAAGTCTTAACAAGGGGAGGGCAGGTTTATTTAATAACCAATAAATTTGGATTGGAAAGGTTTAAGGATCGTATTAGTGGTTATTTTGAAATGCCAGATTGTCAAAATTTTATATCACCAATACTTTATGTCGTTGTTATGCAGTTTATTGCGTATTTTATTGCAAAAAAATTAAACAGGAATATTGATAGACCAAGGAATTTAGCAAAATCAGTTACTGTTGAATAA
>DGUL01000003.1 GCA_002394665.1 Rickettsiales bacterium UBA4311 | reverse complement strand
TGCAAAAATCAGTAAAAAAATGGTTGAATCAAGCGAGTGCTTTAAAAGCAAAGCATCTAAAAGACTCAAGATTATTGGAACAGAACGAGTTTAAATTTTCTCTTTCACTTAGTCGGCAAGTCAGAATAGCTATAAGAAACAAGTTTTACTGTAAAACTAGTAAAATTAGCGAACAGATAATGAGAGAATACTTTAAACATACGAAATCAACTGATAAGGAGTGGAAGCGTGTCAAACAGGCAGACGATAAAATATCATTTTATAAATACTTTTTTGATTTATTTGATAATGCTACAAGTGTCGAAGAAAAAAACTTACTTTATTCAACGGTCAATGCAGTATGTAGCGACAAGAATATTCCGGTTACAGACTGGATTGATATGTTGAAAGTGTCAATTATTAAGAACGAAGACAAAATGAACGAAGACCTATTATGCCGTGCATTTGGGAAGCGTTGTGATTTTAACATAAAAGATAGTCCGTTTATAAAGAAAACAAGACCACATATAGTCCTCGGTATGCTTGATGTACAAGTAAAGGCAAAAATTGATGAAACAAAAAAATCAAAGGAAGCTCCAAAATTAAATTTTCATTTAGTAATAGACCCCGTGAAAGTAGAACAAAAATTTTTTAAAAGTAAAAACAACCCTTCTCTCTCGTTACAAGCATTAGCATTGGATGATCCAAAAGAGATAGGCAAATAGGGCATTATTGAAAGAAGAGAATTCTCAGCGATATTAGTGCGATGAACTTATTATTGTTTTTTACTTGTTTTTTATAAAAAGCTTTAAATCCTTTTTCTGTTTGGTGAAGTGGCTGAGTGGTCGAAAGCGGCTTCCTGCTAAGAAGTTATACGGACTAAAATCTGTATCCAGGGTTCGAATCCCTGCTTCACCGCCATTTTATTAAATGAGAGTTTTAGGTATAGATCCGGCATTAAATAATACAGGTTGGGCTGTTTTGGAGAATGGTTCCGATGATTGCAATAGCGTTTTGTATATTGGGCATACAAAAAATCGTAATGATTTGAACTATTATGATAAGCTTGCCAATCTTTTGAACGATCTTGAAAACATTATTTTAATTTATAAGCCAAATGTCATTGCGATAGAGGAGACTTTTATGAATGTCAATGCCGTAAGCTCTTTAAAGCTTGGTGTCGTTCGTGGAGTGTTCTTTGCGAGTGCTATAAAACATAATATCAAAATTTGTGAATTTAAACCAAATGAAATTAAAAAGGCAATAACCGGAAACGGCAAAGCCGATAAGCAACAGGTAGATTATATGGTAAAAATGCTTATCCCAAAAGCAGAACCAAAAACTCCTGATGAAAGCGATGCATTAGCGATTGCATTAACGTACTTTTTTTCAAAGGAGAGATAGTTATCTTATAGCAACGAACCACTTGCGAGCTTATCAGTTTTCAAGTAATTTTTTAAAATCTACTTTTACAACTGACTTCTGCATTGCTGTCCCGTTGTTCTTATCGACTTCTTCATTTAACAAATCTTTTACTACGGATGAAACAATGTTTTTTATTTGCTCTTTTGCATCATTAACCATTATTTCCATTTCGTATTGTTGTTGTTTTTCGTTTTCTTCCGTCATTTTTGAAATCATTTTTTCAATTTTTTCTTCAAACTTTTTATTCATTTGCATCATTTTTAAATCTGTTTCCTTGTTGTTTTTATCTATAACTATATTCAAAGAATTGAGATCGCTCTTTGCTTTTTCTAATGTATTTATTGCTTTTATTTTTAAATTTTCAGAGTCGTTAATTCGTTTATCTATCTTTAATGCATAATTATCCAGCGTTTTTTTGACTAAACCAGTCAATTTAAAACCCAAAAAGCCAAAAGTTATTAAAAAACAAAGCCACAATATGGTCGTTTCGCTTATTATCATATAATAAAACTTGAATTATTTAACTTTTTAAACACTTCTTCCTCTACATTTTCAATCTTCAATTCAATATCCAAGGTGTTTTTTAAAAAATTTTGCACTGCGACCGCAATATCATTTGCAATTGTTTTATCAAAATGAAAAATTTCCTCTCTTGCATTGGCGATGTATTGATTTTTTTTGAGTGAAAGGATTTTTTTCAAATCATCAATTTTATTCTTACTTTTTTCCTCTAATTCTCTTGATAAATTATCAATTTTCTCTTGATTTATGCTGATATTTTGAGCCAACTTGGCATTATACTCACTCGTTATTTTTTCCGCTTCAAGCAACATTTTTTCTGCGTAGTTCAAATTACCATTTATCAAGTTTTCTCTTTGTGCAAAGATTCCTTCAAGCTTTGGCAAGATGAAGAATTTTGATATACAGAAAAAAACACCAAAACTCACCAAAAGCCAACAAATCTGCGATAAGTAGAAGGAAAAATCCAGTTGTGGCATAAAACTACGCTAATGGAATACGAAAATGTTAAAAATCAACCCATTTTCTCATTTTTTCTCATTTTTTTTTGTTTTTTTTTTTTTTTTTGCTAAAAATATTTGGTTTAGATTTAATGCCAAATTTTTGGAAGTCTACAAATGGTATTATAACTATTGTTGGCATAGGTTTGGTTGTTGTTGCTCTGATAGGTGTTGCTCTATATTTTGCTTTTGGCAAAGAAGAGAAAAAACCTGATAATTCAAAGAATAATGAAGAACAACAAGAGCAAAATGCTCAAACACCAAACGGGCAAGAGGTAAATGTCGGCAAAGGTAATAGCGTTCCAACTAATACAAGAACAATAAACAATTTTGGTGGGAGCTCATATAACAGCAGAAGCAATAGTCCTATTAACAATGGCACTTCTTTAACACCTAGACTATCATCTATGGCTACTATGTCAAATATTAAAGTAAATAATACAACAAGTAATAACAACAATATAAACAGAACAAACAATTCAAACCGAGCCAACAACAGAGTAGCATCAAGAAGACCAATAGCAAATCCTCTTCAACAAAATCAAAATAATAATCTTGGCAATAATCCAATAAACAATGGTAATCCACCAGCAGGCTTTGGAGGTGCTAATAATAATATTAACAATAATAATTTATTAAATAATCAAAATAACAATAATCTCATTAATAATGAGAATAATAATATTAACAATAATGAGATAGAAGATGAAGGTGGAAATGAGGAAGGAAATAATAATCCTCAATTTCCTTTTAACTTACCTTTGAATCCTGGAATGGGAGGAATTGGCAATGATATTGGTGAAGGAGCTGGTGGCGAGGGGGAAGGAGAGGGACTTCCGATTGAGAATCCGCCTGAAGAAGCAATGCAACAAGAGAATATTAATGAAGCGCCACAAGAACCTAAGAAACAGGGAGCGCAACGTTTGAATACAGCAGTAGAAAAAGCTGTCCGACGAATTTTATTGCAAAAATCAGTAAAAAAATGGTT
>DGUL01000004.1 GCA_002394665.1 Rickettsiales bacterium UBA4311 | reverse complement strand
GGAACAACAGAGCCAAAAATGCAACCATTACAAACTCAACAATACCCACAAACAACACAAAATTCAACTGCCAAGCAAACGAAGACTACACAGACGGCAACTTCACAACGATCTCCCTATATCAAGGCTATTCCAAGACGTTTGATAATGTGGTGAAATATAAAACGTTGCCGGAGATAATTTATGTTTCAGCCAAAGAAGTCCATGGCAAAAATGAAATAATCCAAAAACAAGTAGTCACTTATCAACCAAGTGAAGACAATAAGTTGCAAACTGACAATAAAAATATTATTGAAGCAATAAATGAGCTAAAAGTAAGGCTTGATGCAATACAATCAAAAGATACAAAATCAAAATTGTTCTTTATAGGTTCAACATCGCAAACAGAGAAACCTACAACATACTCTCAAAATAAGGTCTACATGCAAGATAATAATGTGTATGTTGGAAATTCTGAACAACCTTTATCAAAAATTTATTTAAATGGCACAGCGATATTAGCTACAAAAGAAGACATCTGTAAGGCCATGTATCCGGTTGGAAGTGTGTATATAAATTACCAAAACAGTGACAACCCAAAAAAACTTTTAGGCTGTGGGGAGTGGACTGTAGTGGCACACAACAGAGTTCTTAAAGGAGCCAATCCAGCAAAAAATAATAGCGATTATGACGCATATTATAATCAACACGGCAACTTTGCCGGACAAAATAAAGAACAATGTTTGCCAAATATTACAGGCGGTGTTAACAGTGCCTTTCAGGGTAAAAACTGGAACACATCTACTTATGGTGCTATACAACTTCAAAGTCATCGCGGAGACAATTCTTGGGAGGATAACACCAACGGGAATACAGGCTTTACATTTGACGCCAGTCGTAGTAATACCGTATATAGAGACAATTGTTGGCACGTGCAACCCTATGTGTATTTTGTTTACATCTGGGCACGATATAAATAAGGTAAATATTGTTAATTTGTATTTTACTTTTCGCGCATATCGATACAATACTTTTTTATTCATTGTGAAATACATTATTAGATATAACGTATTTTCTTTCTTCAAAGAAGTATCTTAACCAAACAGCCATAAACACTTCTACATTAGAATTTGTTTTTGGTAAAATAGTCGGATAAATCATTTCTACAACTTATTAACAAATAATTACTTGCAATTTATTTTCTTATGTTTTATACAAATTCGTATTCCACAGTAGCTCAGCGGTAGAGCAGTTGGCTGTTAACCAATTGGTCGTAGGTTCGATCCCTACCTGTGGAGCGGGCATGTAGCTCAGCTGGTAGAGCAGTTGACTTTTAATCAATTGGTCAAGGGTTCGAATCCCTTCGTGCCCACCAATTCAAAACCTTTGGGGCATAGCCAAGTGGTAAGGCAGTGGTTTCTGGTACCACCATCCGGAGGTTCGAATCCTTCTGCCCCAGCCATTGTAGCTTTGTTTTTCGTAATTCCATATTTTTTTGCTAAAGTCCGTGTTTGAATTATAAAAAAACTATTGAAAATAAAAAAAATACACTTCTTCCTATACAAGCTATGAGCGACGAGAATTTGAAAACAGTCCGTGGTTTTAACGTGATAAAAAGGGAGGCCGATGAAAAAATACTAAACGAATACCTTAGTAACGGCGAGCATGAGGTTATAGCAACAATCCTCGCGTCAAGAGGTGTCGAGCCAAGTAGCAAAAGCGATTTTTTACAGCCAAAATTGAAAAATTTATTGCCAGAAATTGGAATTTTAAAGGATACAAATAAAGCGGTCGCTCGTATTTTAACAGCGATTGAAAAAAAAGAAAGTGTTTGCGTATTTGGCGATTACGATGTTGACGGCTTGACCTCAACTGCGATGTTAATTCTGTTTTTTAAAGAACTCGGTCTTGACGTAGAATACTATATTCCTGACAGAATTGATGAGGGTTATGGCCCAAATGTTAAAGCAATGGAAAAAATAGCAAAAAACAATACCCTTTTGATTTGTGTTGACTGCGGTGTAAATGCTTTTGAACCACTTGAAAAAGCAAAAGAACTCGGCCTTGATGTTGTAGTTTTTGACCATCATAAGTCGGCCGAAAAATTGCCTGAATGTGTCGCTTGCGTAAATCCTAATAGAATTGACGAAGAAAGCCTTCCCAACGATTTGCATTGTCTTTGTGCCTGTGGAGTTTCTTTTTTATTTTTAATGGCGTTAAATAAAGAACTAAAAAATCATGGCTCCGATGTTGATTTAATGCAATTTGTTCCGCTTGTGGCTTTTGCAACGATATGCGATGTTATGAATTTAACAAATCTCAATCGTGCATTTATAAAAACTGGTATAAATGTCCTTGAAAAGGGGTATGATTTCAACTTAAAAAAACTACTCGTTGCCGTTGAAAATGATAAAAATAGAAATAATGCTCCTCGCCACAAAAAAACCGAAAACCTTGATATTCACACTTTTGGTTTCCTACTTGGCCCTATGGTTAACGCCGGTGGAAGAATTGGAAAATCGTCTCTTGGTGTTGAATTGATGATTGAAGAAGATGCGGACAACGCACAAGCAATAGCGGAAAGACTTTATTATCTAAACGAAGAAAGAAAAGAAGTTGAAGGCGATGCGGTGCAAGAACTTTCGTTTCAAGACGACGAAATTCAAAAACAAATAGACGAACAAGGTATTATTGTTTTATACTCAAAAGATTGGCACGAAGGGGTTATTGGTTTGATTGCTTCAAGGATTAAAGAAAAATATCATTATCCAGTCATCGCAGGCACAGAATTGAGCGATGGAACAATTAAATTTTCAGCTCGTTCAGTTGATGGAGTTGACATTGGAGCGATAGTTTTAAAAGCGGTGGAGCAAGGTATTTTATTGAACGGCGGAGGGCACAAGGCTGCAGCGGGGTTGACTTGTGAAACAGCAAAAATCAAAAACTTCATTGATTTCCTTAAAGAACAAGTTAAAGTCAAAGCCGATAAAAGCTTTACAAACAAAACAATTGAGTACGACGTTGCAATTTCATTAAATGGATTGGGTATTACATTAGTTGAAAACATCTTACAACTTGAACCTTTCGGCGTCGGTAATAGCGAGCCAGTGTTTTTATTGCAAGATGTAATCGTCAACTGGACAAAAGTTGTAAATGATAGACATGTAGTTTTATCAATAGAAGATTCTTCAAGAAATTGCAGTGCGATATGCTTTAATTGCCTAGACAACGAACTTGGAAAGTTTTTATTGTCAGCAAAAAATCAAGTTATAAGTCTCATTGCCACCGTTGGTATTTCCGAGTTCAAAGGGCAAAAAAGAACGAATATAAAAATTAAAGACGCGATCGCTCAAAACTAATTACCTACGAAAATAAGACGGACAAGACCCGAAAAAACCTACAAGTAAAACATCCAATAGTTAGCCAAAGGGAGTGGCGGTTAAGCAACCATTGCTTCAATATTATTCGCCTTGTCTGCATCCTCCAGCATTCTATTGAATTCCTCTTGTTCCGCTTGCTTTTGTCTTTCAAGTTCCTGCTCCTTAATAATTTCGGCAAATTCATCATATAAATTAAAACTTTCTGCATCAATCGCAACAGGACAAGAATAATATTTTCTCAAAGAAATATCCTTATAATTCCAATAGGCAGTTCCAACAGCATAACCATCCAAATCAAGAGCACCGTTATAGACAACGCCATTTCTTGCCTTAACGCTCCAATTATTTTCACCATCAAAGTGATAATCACTAATAATTCCACGGCTTTTTTGTTTGATAAGCTTCAACGAGATCGTATCATAATCCTCGTCGCTCAAAACATTAAAACCTGAAAAATTACCTTTTTGAAAAACCATAATAAAAAAATACACAATATTTTATACTTTTTTAAAATGTTTTCAAAAAAAAATAGAGACAAACTAACTATAAACTACGACGTAAACCAAAAAGCTTGCAAACCCTGCAAGAATATCGTCCAACATTATGCCATTGGCCCCGTGGATATTCTTATCTACATAAGAAATTTGATAAGGTTTGATAATATCAAAAGTGCGAAACAAAGCAAAAATTGACAAAAAATGTTGCCAATCAAAAGTTTTCGTTATAAATTGACATAAAAAAGTTATCAAAAAAACCGCAAAAATCTCGTCAATAACAACTTCTTTTGGGTCTTTTTTTTTGTCTCCAAGCTTTACCAAATAAAGATGAGTTGAAAGCGTTCCGACGACAAGCAAAAAGCCAAGTAAAAAAATTTGCAACCACAACGCAAACTTTACAAATGGAACACAAAGCAAAATAGCAAACAAACTACCAAAAGTTCCCGAAGCATATTTAATTCTCCCAATAAAAGCACCTGTAGCCAAAAAAGTTGATAAAAAAAACACCGCTTTTTTGCTCTTTCTTGCCGTTCTTGTTGTGGCTATTTTTCCAATCGCTTTTAAAGTCTGCATATTTATCCAAAAAACTTTTTACCATTTTCGGTTATCTTTCTACAAAATTCATCATAATCAATTTGCAAAAAGTTAGCAACAAACTCCGCCGTATATTTAATATAGCTCGGTTCATTTGCTTGCCCTCTCATTGGCACAGGAGCCAAAAATGGAGCGTCCGTCTCTATTACAATATAATCAAGTGGAATTTTTGACAAAATTTCCCTTGCAATCGTCTTTTTTTTAAATGTTATCGTCCCAGAAAAGGAGATTATTCCGCCGTTATCAATAATTTTTGTCGCCTGTTCGTAAGTCCCGTCATAGCAATGAAAAACAAATTTAAACGGCTTTTCTTTAACAAAATTACAAACCATATCAATGGCTTTTTCAATCGCTTCAACTCCATAAGAATGAATAATCAATGGCAAACCGGTTTGAATTGTTGCTTCAATATGATTTTCAAAGCTCTTAATTTGCTCATTTAAAAACTCATAATTTTCTTCCCTATGTGTATCAAGTCCTGTCTCGCCTATTGCTTTAATATAAGGGCTTTTTTCCGCAATTTTTACAATTCTTTTAGTCTCCGCAATTCCCGTTTTTCTTACATTTTCCGGATGATTTGCAACAGCACAAATTATTGAAATATCTTTATCACTAAACTTTTCACAAATTTCGATCTCTCTGTCTATCTCGTCAAGAAAAGTTCCGGCTTGCATTATGTTTGAAACACCTGCTAATTTTGCACTCTTAACAACTCTTTTTATATCCTCATCGCTTGCGTCGCTAAATTCATAACTCCCTTTGACAGCAGTATTCAACAACATATTCAAATGGCAATGCGCATCGTATAACATAAAAAAAAACCGCCTCTCTTCCTTCTTTATCTTTCTCCTTCTTCGTCGATGTTTATCAACCCTCTTTTTTCAACCCAATTAGGAATATCCGTCTGCCTTGCCCGTCCTAACGCTAAGCTCCCACTCTTAACATTTTTTGTTATAACACTACCGGCACCGATGTAGCTATTTTTTTCAATCTCACAAGGCGCGACAATTGTTGAATTTGAGCCAATAAAACAATTATTTCCTATTTTTGTTCTATGTTTATTTTTTCCATCATAATTACAAATTACGGCACCAGCACCAAAATTCACACACTCGCCAACATCGGTATCACCAATATAACTAAAATGCCCTATTTTCGTGCCCTTACCTATGACACTATTTTTTATTTCCGCAAAATTGCCGATGTGAACCCCTTCGCATATAATTGTATTTTTACCCCTCGTTCTTGCATAAGGTCCTATATCGCTTCCATTTTTCATTTCTACATTTTCAAGATAACACCCAGCTTTTACAACACAATTATCGCCAATTTTTACACCAAGACCAAAATAAACATTAGGCTCAATTATAACATCCCTGCCTATCTCGGTATCATAAGAAAAATGCACACTATCTCTATTTACCATCGTGGCACCATTAACAAGATGTTTTTCACTCAATTTTTCTTGATAAGCCTTTTCCGCGTGTGCCAATTCAATTCTGGAATTTATACCAATAACCTCATCTTCGTGGCAAACATAAGTCCCAACTTTATACCCGTACTTATTTGCCAACTCAACAATATCCGTCAAATAATACTCTTTTGCCTTATTATTTGGTTTAATCTTCTTCAATAACTTCCTAAAAATCTCAGTTTTTCCAACCATTATACCAGAATTACAAAGTCTTGGCTTTTCTCTCATTAAATCCTTAAATTCTCTGATTTGATACAAAGCTCCATGCTGTCCGAGTTTTAAATCCACGCCGGTGAACAAACGCCCGTAAGCCCTTGTTTGATCTTCGCAATCAAAACCAAGAATTACGAGATCGTATTTATCTTGAAGGCTAAACATTTTTTGAATAGTCTCACTTTTTATAAACGGAACATCGCCATAAAAAACTCCTGTATATTCATTCTTGTTATCCCAAAATCCTGATTGTAAAGCACACATCACAGCGTGCCCAGTTCCTTTTCTTTCTTCTTGAATTACATACTGCATTTGTGTCATTTGTGGCATTTTATCTCCAAAATTATCAACTATATCCTGCGATGTAATAATTATCGTGTTTTTTTTACCAATTTTAACATCATTTACACACATCAAAACGTGCTCAAATAACGTCAAAGATGCAACTTTATGCATTATCTTAGGCAACTCACTATTCATTCTTGACCCCTTTCCTGCGGTTAAGATAACAATATTAGCACCAACATCCTCACCAATTAAATTCATATTCAATCAATATAAATCGAACCATTCAAATCAAGCTCCTTAATCTTGAAATAAATATCATCCTCTAACACTTTATTCAGTTTTACAGAAATCCTTGTTGCTGATATTTTAACCGGATAAAAAACAATTTTCTCCTTCTTTAAGAAATCTCTAAAAGAAACATATTCTTTAACAACATCGTCTTTTTCTTTTAGCTCAACCACCAAATCAACAACATCGCCACCTCCTTTTTTGCTGTTTTGAATGCTTTTCTTCGCGATGGACTTCAAAATATCTTTATTAAAAGAAAAATTAGCAATCATTGAATAAAAATCCTTACTATAATACTCGTCTATTATTGAATAACTGCTAATACACGCGTCTATGTTTACAGGATCTATCTGTATGTCATCATATTTCATTCTTTTTATCGCCTCGTCAAAAGCTTTTTGCTTCGCATTCAATAAAGCATTATCCTTTGTTGTTTTTATGTCATCAACACTTAAACCTTCAACTCTTACGCCTTTAACCATCAGATTTACACCCTCCTCACTTATGACGCTTGCAAAGGATATTTTGCAGACGGCACAAATAAATACAAAAAAAACAACAAACTTTTTTAATAAAAAAAAGCAAGACATCAACAAAACAAACAAACAAACGATATAAAATTCAATAAATCTTTTACTGCTATTCTTTCAATCAGATTTCAATAAAAGTTTTAATAAAACTATTCCTTTTCCTCTTTATCAAAAATAGATACGGACGCTATTGTTTCTCCGTTTTCAAGGTTAAACAACCTTACACCTTTCGTATTTCTGCCTATTAAAGACACATTCTCCGCGTGAATACGAATTGTTTTGCCTTTCGTTCCAATCATCATAATATCTTTACTATTATCCGCCAAAGCCGTAATTACAACACTCGCACCTTCTTGAAGATTTATATTTCCAATGCCTTTTCCTCCGCGACCTGTAATTCTATATTCATATGCCGAAGTCCTTTTCCCATATCCGTCGCTCGTTATTGTCAAAAGCATCTGTTCTTCCTTCGCCATTTCTTCAACTTTCTCCTCCGTCAGCAAAGTAAATCCTTCCTCATTCAAACGATCTTTATTTCTCTCCTTTAACTCATTGAGGAAACCTTTAACTTTTGCCCTAACTTCAAGATTACCGAAACCTTTTTGCCACATTTCAAGACGTAAATCTTTATCTATTGACAAGAACTGATCTTTCAAATTACTATCATTTTCATTTCCTGACAATACACACATTGATACAACTTCATCTTTTTCGTCAAGTCTCATTCCTCTTACACCATCACTTGAACGACCCTTTACAACTCGCAAATCGCTAACTGCAAATCTCGTCGCCATTCCTTCTTTACTTGCTAACAAAATGTTATCGCTCTCTTTTGCAAGTTGAACGCTGATAAGTTTGTCATTTTCCTCCAATGAAATTGCAATTTTTCCATTTGAATTTATGTTTTCAAAGTTTGACATTGGGCTTCTGCGAATATTTCCATTTTTTGTCGCAAACATAATGTCGTATTTATTCCATTCGCTTCTTTCAACTGGCAACGGCATTATTTCAATCAAACTATCTCCTTCCTCAAACTTTACAAAATTGACAATAGATCTGCCTTTCGTGTTCGGTGCCGTCTCTGGAAGTTGATATGTTTTAATTCTAAATACCTTCCCTTTGCTTGTAAATACCAGCAATGGTGAATGTGTATTTGCTACAAATATCTTTGAAACCGTGTCATCTTCAAGGGTAGCCATTCCCATTTTGCCCTTTCCACCTCTGCGTTGGCTTGTATAACTTGACAAGTCCGTTCTTTTGATATAACCACCCGTGCTAACAGAAACAAGAACATCTTTTTTCTCAATAAAATCCTCAATGTTTATATCCCCAAGGTCGCCGTCCATAATCTCTGTTTTTCTTGATGTAGCGTATTCATCTTTTATTTGTTGTAATTCATTTCTTATTATCCCCATCAATTTTGGTTTATTGTGTAAAGTATCCAAATAATCCGTAATTGCCTCGCTCAACTGGCAAATTTCTTGTGAAAGATTTTCCCTTTCCATTCCCGTCAATTTTGACAATCTCATTTCAAGAATTGCCTTCACTTGTGCTTCTGTAAATTTGAACTTCCCATCCACAACTTTATTATTTCTATCGGAAACCAAATCAATCAAATGACAAACATTTTCCGTAGCCGTCCAATGCTCCGTCATCAATTTCTCTTTTGCTTCTTGGCTATCTTTTGAACCACGAATGATTGAAATTATTTTGTCAATACTATCAACAGCCACGTGGAAACCGATAAGCAAATGGGCTCTTGCTCTTGCTTGATTTAACAAGAACATTGTTCTTCTCGTGATTACTTCCTTCCTGAAATCTATAAATGTTTTGATAATGCTGTGTAAATTCATCAACTCTGGGCGATTTTTATTCAGCACCAGCATATTTACACTAAATGATGATTGAAGTTGTGAGTATTTATACAAATGGTTCAAAACAACATCTGTTGAAGCATCTTTTTTCAACTCAATAACTATTCTAATCCCGTGTTTATTACTCTCATCTCTAATGTTTGAAATACCTTCAATTTTTTTCTCCTTCACCAAATCGGCTATTTTCTTAACCATTTCAACTTTAACGACATTATATGGTATTTCATCAACGATTATTGCTTCACGACCGCCTTTCATTTCCTCTATATGCGTTTTTCCACGAACTGGAACAGAACAACGGCCAGTCAACATTGCTTGATTTGCAAGATTTCTGCTTAAAATTACACCTCCTGTTGGAAAATCTGGTCCCGGAACAATTCTCACGAGTTCTTGTGGTGTTATTTCTGGATTGTCAATATATGCCAAACAGGCCTCAACTACCTCTCCAAGATTGTGTGGAGGAATGTTTGTTGCCATACCAACAGCAATGCCTTCTGTGCTATTTACCAAAATATTTGGAAACATCACTGGCAAAACAACTGGCTCTTTTTCCGTTCCGTCATAGTTTGGCGTAAAATCAACAGTTTCCTTATCAAGGTCGTTCAACATCGTATGAGATATTTTTGCAAGCCTTGCTTCTGTATAACGCATTGCAGCAGGATCGTCATTGTCTATGGAACCAAAATTACCCTGCCCGTTGATAAGTGGAATTCCCATCGAAAAATCCTGTGCCATTCTCACGAGAGCATCGTATATTGCACTATCGCCGTGAGGGTGATATTTACCCATAACCTCACCAACTATACGAGCGGACTTCTTGGTTTGCCTATTCCAGTTGCAACCCATTTCGTTCATTGCATATAAAATACGGCGATGCACAGGCTTTAGTCCGTCTCTAACATCTGGAATTGCACGTGAAACAATAACACTCATTGCATATGAAAGGTAGCAATCCTTCATTTCCGCAGAAATATTTGTAGTAATCACCCCATCTTTTGCCGACTGACTTTCCCAACCACTATTATCATTTGCGTTATTCGAATTATTCGAATTACTCGAATTCTGTTTTTGCTCATTAACATTTTGATTTTGTTTTTCACTATTCAATTCGCTGTCGTTGTTTTCATTCATATACTCCCTTGTTATTTCTGAAAAGTAAAAATCAAATAAAAAAGCTCTTCAAATAAGAAAAAAAGAAAAAGAAAAAAAACAAAACGAAAACTAAAATCACAATAAAATAAAGAACGGAAAAAGCATCAAACTTATCTACGACCTACTCTCCCAGCCTTAAAAGACAAGTACCATCGGCGATGACGCGTTTCACTTTGGTGTTCGGAATGGGAACCGGTGGTTCCACGTCTCTATGGTAGATAAGATTGATGCAATTAAGCAACAATCTTAAAAGAAATATAGCCAAATTTCAACTTCATTAACTTCACAAATAGTTTTTACACTACACACAGGTAAAAAACCTAATATAAATCAATCGGGTAATTAGTAATAGTCAGCTCAACACATTGCTGTGCTTACACCCCTATCCTATCAACGTCGTGGTCTACAACGTCCCTAATTGGGAAACCTTATCTTGCAGTATGTTTCACGCTTATATGCTTTCAGCGTTTATCACTTCCGTGCGTGGCTACCCAGCGATGCCCCTGGCGGAACAACTGGCACACTATTGGCACGTCCAACTCGGTCCTCTCGTACTAAAGTCAGGTCTGCTCAAGTTTCCTCACGCCCACAGTAGATAGGGACCAAACTGTCTCACAACGTTCTGAACCCAACTCACGTACCACTTTAACCGGCGAACAGCCGGACCCTTGGGACCTTCTACAGCCCCGGGATGTGATGAGTCGACATCGAGGTGCCAAACAGTGTCGTCGATTTGAGCTCTTGGACACTATCAGCCTGTTATCCCTAGAGTACCTTTTATCCGTTGAGTGATGGCCCTTCCACGTGGAACCACCAGATCACTATATCCGACTTTCGTCTCTGCTCGGCTCGTGGGCCTTGCAGTCAAGCTGGCTTATGCTATTACACTCAAAAGCTGGATTTCCAAACCAGCTGAGCCAACCTTCGAACGCCTCCGTTACTTTTTGGGAGGCGACCGCCCCAGTCAAAC